>JAAYSD010000095.1 GCA_012518465.1 Clostridiales bacterium | reverse complement strand
GAGAAGAGCTGGATTCCTTAGGCGGCATTGTAGAATGTGCTGCTGTCGGTGTGCCTGTTGGTATTGGTTCACCTATATTTGACGGGTTGGAAAACGTTATTTCGCAGCTTGTATTTGGCATTCCAGCTGTTAGGGGGATTGAGTTTGGCTTAGGGTTTGATGCAACATTATTAAAAGGCTCACAGCATAATGATGAGTTTTATATGGATAATGCCTCAGTAAAGACTCGCACAAATAATCATGGGGGAATTTTAGGAGGAATAAGCTCAGGTATGCCCATTTTATTCAGAGTGCCTTTTAAACCGACAGCATCAATTTTATTACCACAAGATACTGTTGATTATGTAAAAAAGACTGATGAAAAGCTTGAAATAAAGGGAAGGCATGACCCATGCATCGTGCCTAGGGCTGTACCTTGCGTTGAATCAGCATTAAACATAGCTTTATTATCAGCTTTAGTTTAATGCCTTGTCAAAATCAAAGGGGGAGTTATGGCTAGAAATAGAAAAGACAGAAGTAATGAACCACCAAAGATAAAAATTGATGATGCTTATAAAATAAGGATACTTATCTGCTTTTTACTGCATAATATTGGTGCGCCATTGACTGACAAGCAGCTGATTGAAATAACTACTGAAGATGAAATGGTCAATTATTTCGATTTGATGAATGCACTTGATGGAATAGATAAAAACGGCTTGTGCAATGTTGTTGAGCAAAAAGGCGGAAATACTTATTCCATAGCTGAAAATGGAAGTAAAATTGTTGGCGAGGTTGAGGCACTTGTTCCTTTTACAATCAGGGAAAAATGTCTTAAATCTGCTTATAGAATGATGGAAAGAGCAAAAAATAAAAAGCCTTATAAGAGTAGAGTGCTTACTCTTGAAAAAGGCTTTTATGTTCGTTTTTCTTATCCAGACCCTATTGAGGAGCATAATTTAATAGAATTGCATTTTTATGCTGATGATTATGAAAAAGCCTTGCAAATAAAAGAAAAGATAGATAGCAACCCAAAGCTTTTATTTAAGAGCATAAAAAATATTATTGAAGATTAGATTTTTTCTTTAGCTTTTGATAAAGTGAATTTATCATAGCTTTTCTCTTTTTTGTTTCTTCTTCATCTATTATATATTTATTATTGGTTTTAATGATTATATCGCCTTCCTTAGCACTAGCTGGGAGGGCTTTTTTATTTATTGTAAAGCTTTTTTCGCCATCCTCAATAATGGCAAAATCCTCAGATATTCTCTCTATAATAAGCATTAAGCAGCATCTCCCTTTTCACTGTATTTGCCTGTTTGAGAAGTGATGGTAATTCCCTCGCCATCACTAGAGAAAACAATAGTGCCGAGCAAGTCGTTTCTTAAGATTTCCGTACCTATTTTATTATAGGCGTCGATTGTTTCTTTATGAGGATGTCCGTATGAATTGTCAGCACCACATTGAATTACAGTATATTGAGGCGAAACAGCTGATAAAAATTCAGCTGAGCTTGATGTGCTGCTGCCATGATGAGGGGAAGCTAGCACAGTGCTTTGTAATTCCTCATTGCTGTATTTTTGTACAATATCATGTTCAGCCAGTGCTTCAATATCACCCGTAAAAAGAAATGAGTTATTGTTATGCACAAGCTTTGCTACGATTGATACATTATTCATGTCATCGTAAATAGTTACGGGTGCAAGTATTGTGAGATTAATGTTTTCACCTAGATAAATTTCATGCTTTGGAGTGGAATAAGTAATAGGAATATTTTTATTATCAATTGATTTTAAAAGGTTTTCAAAGGATTTAGTAGTGGGCAGAGGTAAAAAATACTCATCAATTTCAGGCAGAATAATTCTTCCAATATCAAAAGCTTCAAGCACATCGCTCATAGCACCCATATGGTCTGAATGATAGTGTGTAACTATGACGTAATCAAGCTTTTTAATTTTTAAGTCCTTGATATAGCTTATCACCTTTTGTGAATTGTCATATTCGCCGCTGTCGATTAGTACAGTATATTCTTTAGTCTGTATAAGCTGACAATCACCCTGACCTACATCAATATAATGAACCTTTAGCTCTGCATCTGAAACAGCAGGAGGCTTTTCACGCAGATTTAAGGCTTTATAAATCCCTTGCCAAGTAGGCAAAGCCTCAACCTTGAAAACAAGGTCGTTTAAGCCTATAAGCATAGCAATTATAATTAAGCCCGTAACTAAATTAGCTAGATATGGGTTTCTTACTTTTTTATTTTCTTTAGAATATCTGTGAGTAATTTTTTTATTAAAACCTTTTTTGATGTACATTTATATTTATCACTGCTCCATGTTGATTTTCCGTTCGTTCCACTCTTGCCTTGTCATAATTAGTTGTCTTGGCTTACTGCCTTCAAAAGGGCCGATAATGCCCATTTGCTCCATGGCATCTATTAACCTAGCAGCTCTGCCGTAGCCTAGCTTAAGCTTTCTTTGAAGGTAGCTTGTGCTTGCTTGTCCTGCATCAAATATTGCGTCAATAGCTTCTTCAAGTTTATCATCTTGAAAGTCGCCGTATTCTTCAGTTTTATTGCTTTTATCTTTTGTGCCTACAAGCTCAGCTTGCTTATCGACTTCAGCCATAACGTTTTCATCATATTCAAGCATAAATGATTTTTTAATGTACTCAACTACTCTATCTACTTCCTTGTCAGAAACCCAGCATCCCTGAACACGCACGGGCTTTGGTATTCCTACTGGGAAAAACAGCATATCACCCTTGCCAAGTAATTTTTCAGCACCGGCAGAATCCAGTATAGTACGTGAGTCTACTTGTGAAGCAACTTTTAAAGCTATTCGGCTAGGAATATTCGCTTTGATTACACCAGTTACTACATTTACAGAGGGGCGTTGAGTAGCTATAACAAGGTGCATACCTGCTGCTCTTGCCATTTGTGCTAGTCTAAATATGCTGTCCTCAACTTCTCCCGGGGCTGCCATCATAAGGTCAGCTAATTCGTCAATAAAAATGACTATCTGAGGCAGCTTTTCAAGCTCTTCAGAATTTGCAGCCAGCTCATTAAAGCCCTTGATATCACGCACATTATTTTCTGAGAACATTTTATAACGATTAAGCATTTCAGTAACTGCCCATGCCAATGCACCAGATGCTTTTTTAGGGTCGGTAACAACAGGAATCAGCAAATGAGGTATCCCATTATAAATCATGAATTCTACTGCCTTTGGGTCTATCATTAAAAACCTTACTTCATCAGGTGTAGATTTAAACAAGATGCTCATGATTATTGAGTTTACGCAAACTGATTTACCAGAGCCTGTTGTACCAGCAATAAGTAGGTGAGGCATTTTAGCAATGTCTGCAATAATTATTTCACCGGAAATATCAAGTCCCAGCACTGCTGTAAGATTACTTTTACTTTCAGCAAAAGCTTTGCTATTAAGCATTTTATGGATTGTTACTATTTCGGTTGTCTTATTAGGCACCTCAATGCCAACTGCTGCTTTGTTAGGGATAGGGGCTTCTATCCTTACTCCGGCAGTAGCAAGACTTAGAGAAATATCATCTACAAGATTAGTGATTTTTGAGATTTTTACACCGGCAGCTGGCTGAATTTCATACCTTGTTACTGAAGGACCACGACTGACTCCTACAATTTTAGTTTTAACACCAAAGCTATTAAGAGTGTCTACAAGTGTTTTGGAGTTTCTTTCTAGCTCAGCGTTAATATCGTTGAGTTTAGTTATATTTTTTACAGGAGGTGTGAGTAAATCAATGGTGGGTAAAGTGTATTTTTCAAGCGTATGAAGGTATTTATTTGCCTCCTTATCATCAAGCCTTGCTTGAGAATAATCTTCATCAATTGTGTTGAAAGAGGCTTGTTTGTCTTCATTTTCGGTATCAGACGAAGTATCTTCCTGCTGATATTGTTCTATCGCTTTATCAAAATCAGTGGATATATCGGGAACTTCAGGTTTTTTAGTATTGTGAGCAGCGTAGTCTTTAATTTCCTTTAAAAATTCAGCACTTTTTTCGGCTTGTTCATTAAAAAGCGGGTCATTTTCATCAACTGGTATTTCACGAGGGGCTGAATTGACGGTTTTATGTATTTCATCAAACCTTGCTTCCTTTTTAATATCTGTATCAAGCAGCTTATCTAGTAAAGATGTATTATTTTGCATTTTAGTTTCTTTTATTTCTTCATCAAGCAAATTCTTTTGATTTTTAAAGAATTTATACAGCTTTGTAAAGGGACTTGAAAGCACCTTTAAAAATTGAATTAAAGTAAGGTTTGAAATAAGCATGATATAAACAAAGGAAATAAGCACCAGTAATATAGTAGCACCTAACCTTGTTGTAAGTAAAAGAGGATATGCGATAATTATACTGAAAATTCCGCCTCCCTTGAGGAGTACACCTTGCTTATACGGTTCTGAAAAAAAGGTGAGAAAGGAGTTGCCTAAATATTCACCAAAGAACATTATATGAAGTGCGGCACACGCAAGCAATATTCCAAAGCAAAGCTGAAAGACACGCTTTCTTACACTTGCTGTACTCTTATTTACAGCAATAATAACAGCTACATAGATTGTTGCCGGCCCTATTATAAAAGCTGAAAGCCCAAATAATCCGAAAAGAACATTATGTAAAAAAAGCCATAGCTTTTCTCCTTTTATTAAAGCTATAAAGGTAAGTAAAATTCCCACAGCAAATAAAACTACGGAGGATACTTGGTTTCTCTTTTCGTAGTTTTTCTCTCGGTTTTCAGGCTTTTTTGTTATATTTTTTTTTGCTGCAGCTTGCTTTGGTTTTGTTTTAGTAGTATTTCTTTTTACAGTAGTTTTTTTCTGTGCCATTTTTCACCCTTCATTTACTTAATAAACATATATAGGAATAGTACAATTCCTAGTGCAATTCTGTACCAGCCAAATACCTTGAAATCTCTCTTTTTGATATATGTCATCAAAAACTTTATTACTACAATAGAAACAATAAATGAAACTATAAAAGAAGTAATAATGATAGAATACTCATTTAATCCTTGAGGAAGTCCGTATTTAATTGCTCTTAAAAGGCTAGCGCCAAGCATAACAGGTATAGCAAGGTAGAATGTAAATTCAGCGGCAATTACCCTAGATGCACCTAAAAGTAAAGCTGCAATAATTGTTATTCCCGAGCGTGATGTACCGGGAATCATAGCTAGGACCTGAGATATTCCTATAAAAAATGCAGTTTTGTAGGAAAGCTCACTCATTCTTGTGATATTTGCTTTTTTATCCTTATTGTAATTTTCAACAATAATAAATACAATACCTACTACAATTAGCATCGTTGCAACTGTGGGTGTGTTTTGAAGATATTTTTCAAGTATATCGTCAAAAGGCAAGCCTATTACGGCGGCAGGTATGCTGGCTATAATAATTTTCAGCCATAATCTTAGCTTGCTTTTTTCAATAATAAACACACCGCTTTCCGAGCGTGAAACAGGGAAAAGCTTTTTGAAATAAATTACAATAACTGCCAGTATTGCACCGAGCTGGATAACAACTAAGAATAAGTTCCAAAAATCGGTACGCATATCTTTAAATTTTAATAAATCTTCTAAAATAATCAAATGTCCTGTGCTGCTAATTGGCAGCCATTCGGTAATGCCTTCAACAATTCCGTAAATAATGGCTTTAAGTATTTCGATAAAATCCATGGTGTTTCCTTTCATATGTATGTATTTTTATATTTTTATTTTTTTATAAATTAAAATAAAAGACAAAGTATTAGAAAATTAAATCTGCTGTTGGGAAGTTATTTCTTCTAAAATAAAGTATATGTTTATGCATCTGCAATATTCACACCTCTATGACTGTTTGCGTGGATATTATAGGAAAGACTATTCCTCTATAAAGCTTGCAGACAAAGTCTGCAAGCTTAGTAAATGGCTAAATAGCCATTTACTCTTTAAAGTCATAGATGGAATTGGGCTGATATTTTTTATTAAGATAATCCTTTGGGTCAGTTGAAAAAATGCTTTTAATACGAGGCTTATCCCCTGAAATATCAAGACTGATAAAACTGTTGTTTTTTCTTATAGTTTGTGTTTTAGGCTGATATTCCTCAGCGAATATATCCTCAAGGGAAATTATTGAATGAATAATCATAGCTTTTCTCCATTTTCAAAAAAAGTGTTTATTTTCTCAATTATTTTTGAAGATGATGGAGAGATAGGCACATTCCTTAGCTTTTCCTCTATTGTTTTAGGCTTTCTAACAGCTTTTAAACGAAGAACAGCCTTTACTGTATCAGTTGATTGTGATTCGTTATCGTTATTATTATTTTCATTAGCAGAGGTATTTGACTTAGTCCTACCGGCTTTTGATTTTGAGCTAGAATTTGAGCTTGACTTATTTCTTGATTTTATAGCATTTTTAAAGGAATTATCCGTGCTTTTTTGTACGCTCTTTTTTTGTGAATTTGCTTTTTCATCATCATTTTCAGAATTGTTGCTGCTTTCCTTATCTTTGTTTTTTTCAATGAGAGAGTACAGCTCATTAATTGCATCGGATAAGCCTCCCAGCTTATCGATAAGTCCTACTTTTACGGCTGTTTTTCCATCAAGCACTGAGCCGACGTCCATCACCAGTTCATCTTTTTCCATCATATACCGACGGAAGTCTTCTTCAGTAATTTTACTGTTTTCAGTAACGAAATTGACAATTCTATCCTGCATTTTGTTAAAGTAGGAAAGCGTCTGAGGTATGCCCAGTACCATGCCATTCATCCTGACGGGGTGAATGGTCATAGTAGCACTAGGTACAATAAAACTCACCTTTGCACTGACAGCTAAAGGCACACCGATAGAATGTCCGCCTCCAACGACAATTGAAACAGTAGGCTTTTTCATTCCGGCAATAAGCTCAGCAATAGCAAGACCTGCCTCTACATCTCCACCGACAGTATTCAGTATTATTAGCAGTCCTTCTATGGTTCTATCCTCCTCAATAGCGACAAGAGCGGGGATAATATGCTCGTACTTTGTAGTTTTATTCTGCGGGGGAAGAATATAATGCCCTTCAATCTGACCGATAACTGTAAGACAGTGTATTGAATGTCTTGAATTTGAGGTAGCAACAAGTCCTAAGTCAAAAGCCGATGTATCGGAATTATTCTCCTTTGAGATTTCGGGGAGAGAATCAGGGTTATTATCATTTGTATATTTCGACATATATTATTTACAAGCTAATGCTTGCTCCTTTCTGAATGTTTATATTAGTTTTTCAGATAAGGCAATTTTTATTCAATATAAAAGCAAATTTGTCGCAACATACAATATAAATATTATATCAAATATTTTGCAACCTGTAAAGTATAAAAATAAATTATGCTTTAAAATGAAAATAAGTTGAAATAATTCTGCCTGCTATTGCTTTTTTGTGCTTTATAATGTAGAATATTAATTAAATAACGGAATAAAAGAGGAGTGCTATGTATAAAATTTTTCGGATATTGACCTCAAGGCTTGTAGTTACAAGTGTGCTTATAGCACTACAATTGCTTATCCTCGCTTTGTTAATGAGCTTTTTGAAAAGCTATTATTATGCTTTTAATATACTGTTTATATTAATAAGTATTATTGTAGTAGTGGTTATTGTAAATAGAAATGGAAATCCTAATTTTAAGATAGCGTGGATTGTACCTATTTTAATGTTTCCTGTATTTGGAGGTTTTTTTTATCTGTTCTTTGGTAGAACGCATCTTAGCAGAAAAAACCAATCAAAGCTTGAAAAATCACTTGATTCAGCTAAGGACCATTTTTCAGTTTCAGTGGAAAGCTACGAAAAGCTAAAAGAAGATAATCCTGTGATATGCAGGCAGGCAAGGTATCTTGCATTACAAGCAAAGAGCGATATTTATTGCAATACAAGTACAAAATTTTTATCACCCGGCACAGTTTTTTTCAATGAACTAGTGCGTTGTCTTGAGAGTGCAAAAAAATATATTTTTTTAGAGTATTTTATTATTGCAGAAGGAAGAATGTGGAGATCTATTCTTGATATTCTCGAAAGAAAAGTAAAGCAAGGCGTAGAGGTTCGTGTAATTTACGATGATATTGGTGCTATAAACACGCTTCCTAATGGATATGATGAATATTTGAGGAAAAAAGGAATTAAAGTAGCAGTATTTAATCCATATCGCCCCTCAATAGATGTTTTTATGAATTATCGTGACCATAGAAAAATAGCTATTATTGACGGGAAAATTGGGTTTACCGGTGGAATAAATATAGGTGATGAATATATAAATGAAAAAATAAGATACGGATACTGGCAGGATGTTTCGATAAAAATACGTGGTGACGCTGTAAATAAGCTTATAATCATGTTTTTACAGCTTTGGAATTTTACAGTGCAGGAAGACCCAATGTATGAAAAATATTTGACTGATTATAAGGCTAAAAGTGATGGATATGTTATACCATTTTCTGATGAGCCTGTTACGCAAAAGCTTAATTGTCAAAACGCTTATTTAAACATAATAAATAATGCACAAAAATATATTTATATCTGCACACCCTATCTTATTTTAGATGATGAAATGACTTCAGCTTTAATAAGGGCGGCACATAGTGGAGTAAGAGTGAACATAATTACACCATATTATCCTGATAAAAAAATTGTACAGATTATGACAAGGGCAAATTATGAGGACTTAATAAAGGGTGGTATTGAAATTTATGAGTTTACTCCGGGTTTTATGCATGCAAAGGCTATTGTCAGTGATGATGAAGTAGCCGTTGTGGGTACTAGCAATTTTGATTATCGCAGCTTTTACCTTCACTTTGAAAACAACATTTGGATGTATAAATCTCAGGCAGTTATGCAGGCTAAATTAGCACATGAGGCGGCTTTGAGAAAATCTCATGAGTTTACATTGGAAATGATAGAACAGCAGCCGAAATTAAGAAAGATTTTAGCGTCTTTGATAAAGGTTTTTGCACCTCTTATGTGAAATTAATACAATGATTAACAAGGACAAACAGCAAGGGCTTTGCCCTTGTTTTTTTATGCCCAAATGCCTAAAGGTCCGCATTGTATTTCATTATTATATGGTGATATGATGATAACAGAGCATAAGGAGGGCTGTATGAATAAAAATATAAGTTTATCTGAATTTATTAAATCCAAAAACGATAAGTTTTTAAGGTTTGCTGATTTATTTTGTCAGCAAATATCAAATGAAGAATTAATTTGTGCATTGGCACAAAAGGATTTAGAAAAGCTTGCAAAGGTTTTTAATCTGGTGTTTGAAAGGATTGAAAAAACTGAAAAAATTACTGAAAATAACAAGCTGGATGAGCTGATAAAGGCAATTTCTTCGGAAGGTGATGAGTGATGAAAGACATTTTATCAAAAAAGCAAAGGCAGGTTTTAGCTTTGCTTAGAGAGAAAAAATTAGCAAGAATAAATATACTTCAAGGCAGTGTGAGAAGTGGAAAAACATATGTTTCACTGATTTTATGGGGATTTTGGATAGCGACAATGCCAAGCGACAGTGTCTTTTTAATGGCTGGTAAAACTCTATCAACATTAAAAAGAAATGCTTTTTCCATATTGGAAGAGGTTTTTGGGGAGAACTTCAGTTATAGTATTGCTAAAAAGGAGGCATTATTATTCGGCAGAAAAATTTATCTAGAGGGGGTATCGGATTCAAGAGCAGAAGGTAAAATAAGAGGCATGACTCTAGATGGGGCATATTGTGATGAGCTTACTCTGTTTGAAGAGGATTTTTTCGCAATGCTCTTATCACGTCTTTCAAAAAAGGGTGCAAAGCTGATTGCTACCACAAACCCTGACCACCCAAGGCATTGGCTCAAGGTGAATTATCTTGATAATCGGGAACTTGACCTGATTTCGATAAAGTTTACCTTAGAGGATAATATTTTTTTGGAAAAAAGCTATATAGAAAGCTTGAAAAATGAGTATAAGGGTATGTTTTATCAGCGTTTTATAAAAGGAGAATGGGTAGCTGCCGAGGGAAGGATTTACGAGGAGTTTTCTAAAGAAAATATTATTTCTACTGAAGGCATTTGCGAAAGGTTGAATAAAAATCCACTAATTTTATGTACAATGGGTGTTGATTATGGGGGAAGTGGCAGTGCTAGTGCTTTTTGTATAACGGGGTTTGACAGAGGATTTAAGAATTTGTACGTGCTTGAGGAGTTTTATGACAAAAAGAATAAAAGTGCTGAGAATTTGATAGATAGCTTTAAGCTGTTTGTGGGACAAATGAAAAATTCTTATCCTATGCTGAATTTTGTTTATTGTGACAGTGCAGAACAGCTTTTGCTAAAAAGCTTTAGAAACAGTGTTAGCATAGAAGTTAAGAATGCGTTAAAAAAGCCTATTAATACAAGAATTAATATTCTTAATCGCCTAATTGCTGCAAGGAGATTTTTTATCGCAGGGCATTGCAGAAACACAATTAATGCTATAAATGATGCTGTTTGGGATAGTAAAAATCTTCATAAGGATGTGAGACTTGACGATGGAACGAGTAATATTGATAGTCTTGATGCTATGGAATATGGCTTTGAGAGGTATGAAAGAGAGCTATTTAAGTTTTAGGAGGGAGGATTTATGTCATTAAGAGAAAGGTTGTTTAAAATAATTGGTAAAAAGGAGGTGAATTCAGCTGAAAAAACATCTGGTGAAAATTTGCTTTGGCTATGGAATAGTATTTACAATGGTACTCCTCCATGGATTAATGTAAGGAGGGGCGGACTTAATGGCGGTTATCGACGGCTTAATTGCTTCAACGGAGCGAGGGTTGTAAGCCACGAACTGGCTAATCTTTGTTTTTCTGAGCAAGCGGAGTTTAAGTGCAGAGAAGGGAATAGTAAGGTTTTTTTGGATACGGTCTTTAATAAAAATGATTTTTTTGTACAATTTCCTGACTTTTTAGAAAAGGTTTTTGCACTAGGTATGGGTGCTATTAAGGTTTTTGCTGATAATGACGAAGTAAAGCTTGATTTTGTAGATGCTAATTCTTTTATACCTTTAAAGCTTGAAAATGGTATTGTAAAATGTGGTGCTTTTATTTCGAGATTTACAATTAGTAATAAATCGTATATTTTTTACGAAATACATGATTTTTCTGCTAATAATTGTCAAATAATAAACCGACTTTTCTGTGAAAACAGAGAAGTGCCTCTACATAATGCAGAAGAAGTAATAGGAAAAGTCGCTGAAAGAATTGAAATTAAAAATCTTAAAAAGCCATTGTTTACTTGCTTTAGACCATCAATAGCAAATTATTTTGGGCAAAACGGATTGTATGGGATATCGGTTTTTGCTGGTGCAATAGATACTTTAAAGAGTATTGACATAGTGTTTGATTCCTTGCAAAGGGAATTTGTGCTGGGAAGAAAGCGTATTATTGTACCTACTTCAGCTATTAGGGGGGAATATGATGAAAATGGAGAAAGAAAGCAGTACTTTGATGTAAATGATGAGGTTTTTCAGGCTTTTAGTGCTGATGACAGGGAAGAATTAAAAATTTATGACAATAGTGCAAGCTTGCGTATTGATGAGCATGTAAAGGCATTGGAGCAGCTGCTTAACATTCTTTGTGCGCAGGTGGGATTGTCATCGGGCAGCTTGTCCTATGTTAATCAAACGGCTAAAACAGCCACCGAGGTAATTAGTCAGAACAGTAAGTCGCATAGAACACGTTCATCCCATCAAAAGGTAATTGCCCAAGGGTTAAGGACAGTTTGTGAAAATATTTTAATCATGGGAAAGGCAATAGGTGCATTACCGATTAATTCTTCTACTATGGTGGAGATAGAATTTGATGATAGTGTAATTACGGATACGGATTCAAAGCTTGATAATGCTTTAAAGCTGTTTGATGCTGGGATAATTACTAAGGATGAGGTTTTAGAAAGGATTTAGGGTGAAGGAAATGAAAAAGGAAGAGTATGAAGTTAATCAACAAAATCAAATAGAGTCTGTAAGCGAGTTTGATACCTGTGAAAACGAAAAGACGTATACGCAGGAGCAGATTAATTCTATCGTTGCAAAGGAAAATGCAAAAACGCTTGAAAAAGCGTTAAAGGAGCTTGGCTTTTGCGGTGAGGGAAGGGCAAAGGAACAGCTTGTACAGTTTAAGGCGTCCTTGCAAGAGCAGGGAAGTATGCTGGAGGCTTTGCAAGCGGAAAAAACAAAGCTTGAAGATGAGATTTCAAGCATAAGAACACTGCATGATGAACAAATGCTGAAAAATGCTTTGTTAAAAGCAGGGGTGATTGAAGAAGAGATGGAAAATGCAATTAAAATTGCACAAGCCTTTCTTCAATCAGGGTATGAAATACCAATGGTATCAGAACTGATTTTAGAAAAATATCCTCATTTATGTTCTGAAAAAGCTGAGATACCTTGTTTTTCAATACCCGTAGTAAAGGAAAATGAAACTATATCCAAAATAAAAAATATTTTTAAAGGAAGGTAGAATTATGTCACTTAATACTATTGAATATGCAAAAATTTTTCAGGCAGAGCTTGATAAACAGCTTGTTGAGGGAGCAACCTCTGGCTGGATGGAGGAAAATGCAAGGCAAGTAATTTATAACGGGGGAAATGAAATAAAAATGCCTAAAATGTCCTTACAAGGCTTAGGCGACTATGACCGTGACAGCGGATATGTAGATGGTGCGATTACATACTCATTTCAAACGATGAAGCTGACAAAGGATAGGGGCAGAAGATTTAGACTTGATGCAATTGATGTTGATGAAAGTGGCTTTGCCTTAGCTGCTGCTAATGTAGCCTCAGAATTTCAGCGTACTAAAGTAATTCCTGAGGTAGATGCTTATAGATATTCTACTCTGGCTGAGCTTGCTGAAGTGAAGAAGGAATATTCACCTGCTGTGGGTAGTGTTTTATCGGCATTGATGAGCGACATTGGTGAGATAAGTGATGTTACCGGTGGTGAGGACGGACTTGTCGTCACTATTGCGAGGCCTGTATATGATTTGCTTATGAGCAGCTCACAAATTGTAAAGCACTTGGATATTTCTCAATTTAAGCAAGGAGAGATTGATTTTTCTGTAAAGACAATTAACGGAGTACCTGTTATTCCTGTTTCAAGTGCAAGAATGAAGTCAAAGTATACCTATCTATCCGATGGAATGGGTGGATTTTCACCGACGGAGGACGCAGTAAGCATTAATTGGATTATATGTCCTAAATCAGCACCGATAGCTGTATCAAAGACTGATAATATAAAGATTATTTCGCCCGAGATTAATCAATTTGCAGATGCATGGGATATTGATTATAGAAAATATCACGACTTGTTTTTACCTGAGCAAAGGCGTAGTGCTGTGGCTGTATCGCTGATGAAATAGGGGGGAGAAAATGATTTTAACTGTGGAAGAATATAAGGAAATGAACTTTCTGGAAAGTACAGATGATGAAAGCTTGAAAGGGCTTTTGCAAAGAGCTGAATCGGTACTTAGAGCAGTTATTAATCAAGATGTGGGCAGTGGGGAAAATCTTTCCCCACCCGCTCTTGAAGAATTAAAGCGTGCTATTGCTTTTCAAGCAGAATATTATATTATACATGATTTTTATGAAGATGATTTTAAGACTATAAAGCTGGGTGACTTATCCTATACTCTGACAGGTAATAGAATGATAAGCAGAATGGCTCTGATATGCCTAAAACGTGCCGGCTTATTTTACTCAGCTTGTGAGGTGAGGGAGTGATTTTATGTTGCCTTTTTCCGTGCTAAGGGATAGTGGGGTTTTATTTAAGGTTGTGGGCTATAATGCTTATGGAATGGAGGAATATCAGAGATTTCCTATTGAAAGGGTTAGCATAAAGGAGGCTTTTAAAAAGGATAGGCAGCAACGTACATTTAAAGAAAAAGGCAGTGCTGTGATGTACTTTGATTGCAGGAAATCCGTTTTAAAAGGAGCAGAATTATGCTGTAATGATAAAATAGCTTTTAATACATCAATCTATAATATAGAAGCAATAGAAGAACATAAGCTTTCAGCAAGAAGGTCCTTTTTGAAAGTAAGCTTAGAAAGGGAGGGAGATTATGCACAGTATACTTGAGGCTTTAGCAAACCGTATAAGCAGCGAGCTAAAGCTTTTTCCAAAGGTGTATATCGATTTTATCCCTGAACAAACAGGTATTTGCATTAGATTTTCTGACATTGACTGCTATCAATGTGTGAATAAAGATAGTGTGAAATCAGTAAAGCTTATTTTGGAAATTAAGAATAAGGATGCTAAGCAAGCCTATATAATGGGAGAAAAAGCGTATAAGCTACTGCAAAAAGGAATTTTGGCAGAGCTTGATGAGGTAAAGGCACTGGTTTTGGGATGTGATAGTATTCCTGAAATAAGCAGAGAAGAAAGCATTGTTACATTAAGCTTAAAGGCAAGGGTATTAATCAGCAGGGAGGCTTTTTATGATTAAATTTGATGAATATATATTGCCCTCTGTTATTTCTTGTAAGGTGGAAAGATATGCTAGGAATGAAGATGTAAAATATAATGCAAATGGCGATATGATGATTGATATTGTGACAAGAAAATATAAGCTTATACTTGAATTTGCTCCATTAGATGAGGTGCAGACAAGAAAAATAATGGACTTTACAGAAAAAATATTTTTTGATGTAAGCTTTATTTGCCCACATAAAGGAGAGATAACACGTACGTTTCACGTAGAAAATGAGCCAATGAAATTTTTAAAGCATTTTGAAAATTCCTTTTATTTTGAAAACCTTGTGCTTGAGCTTGTAGAAAGATAGAAAGGAGTATAGCGTGTGGACAGTATCCGAGGGCTTTAAACAAAAAGCAAAGCAATTAGGCAGACATATTCAATGCAAAATTCATGTAGGTGATATGGTTTTTTATGATAATAGTATTATAGAATTTACTTTTAATGACATTGCACATGAAAATAGCTTAAGCATTGGTTGTGTTAATCCAAATAGATTTCACACTATTTTAATTTGTGAAGACGATATACCGATTGATTCAGTTGTAAGACCGTATATAAGCTATGATGAGGAAATAGAAAATGCTGAGTGGTGTCCTTTGGGTGTGTTTTACATTACAAATAGGTATAGAAAGAGAAATACAATTTATCTTACCTGTTATGATAAAATGAAGCTTCTTGAGGAAGAATTTTTAGTGCAGACAGCTTTGCCTGCTAAGGTACAAGATATTTTTAATGAGGTATGCGACTTTTATTCAATAGAAAATGATTTTGAAAGTAAATCTTATGTGGTAGGTTACTTGCCTCATGGTATAAAGGCAAGTGAAATAATTTCCTTTTGTGTTGGAATAAATGGATATTCAGCCAAATTTGATAGAGAGGGCAAGCTAATAATAAAGGATTTTTCAGTAGAAAGCGAAATTCTTACAAGAAATAATTATATTGATATTTCACAAAATCCCGGAAAGTATACGATACATGAGGTAATGTTTGATGCAAATTCAAAGGAAATTAAAGCAGGAGAGGGGGGAAAGTTGTCGAGGTTATTCTCAAAGAATGATTTTGCAAGTCAGCAGTCTGCAAACACTATCTTGAAAAAATACAAGGGCTTTAGCTACTTAAGTGGTGAGATAAAGTTCAAGGGCATACCTTATTATGAGGCGGGTGAAATGATATATGTTCAGGATAGGTATAGCGATGAAATATTGCCATTTGTTATAAGCGAGATTGAGTATACATACAAGGGAGGACTTAATGCCGTATTATTTTCAAAAAAGCTGTATGAGGAGGAAAGCTTTGTTCTTTTCAGCGATTTTAATATGTCCTTAGAAACGCTTTATAATGAGCTTGTTATGAAACAGATAAAGAAAACTAATGATGAAGATATATCTTTATCAACGATTGAAAAAAGTCTGGCTCAGCTTAGCGTTAGGGCTTTTAAGGACACCTTTGTCTGTATTAATGCCGTTGTAAATATTTACAGTGATGAGGATGTGCAGTTAAGTCTTGCTGTAAAGGTAAATGATATGAGAAAGCCTCTTGTAGGTCATTATAACATACAGGCAGGCACACAAAGTACTGTTTGCTTTTATCATTTGGAGGAATATTTATACTCAGGCGTTAATGATATAGAAATTATGGGGGTTTGTGAAAGCGAATCTGCATTAATTTATAAAGATGGAATGGAAATCACACTAACAGGACAATTTTTAGAAGGCTTAACAGGTATGGGAAAGCCACAAGCACAAGGCTTTGTGGAAATAGATAAAATACAACTAAATCAATATGGTGTAGAGCCATTACTATTGAAATGTACTAAGAATATTAGTAGCTGCACAAATGAAAATGCTTTTAACACCATATATAGCAATATTATAATTGAGGGTGAGGGAAATTTGATAAAAAATTTAGGTTATCAGGTAGATAGTATTATAGAATGATTTTGATGAAAGGATAGGAAATGTTAAAAGGAAAATCAACAATTCAATTATTTGATTCTGCCACAGGAAAGAAGGTTCATGAGCAGGAGGATAGTAATCTTGTTACAAATGCCTTAAATAATATTATTAATGCAAATTATAACATTACATCGGCAGGTTCAAATTTAAACTGGAGAATCTGGCAGGCAGCAACACCTATATATAAGAAATTATTAGGTGGGATATTATTGTTTGACAGCACGCTTGCAGAGGATAAGGATTGTGTAATAGCACCTAAGGATATTAATTTAATAGGAAATGCCGGTGGTACTTATGCGGGAACAAATACATACAGAGGCTCATATAATATCAATGAAAGCGGAGCAATAGAAAGTGGTTGGCGTCATGTCTGGGATTTTGCGACGGATAAGGCAAACGGAACTATAAAAAGCCTTTCTTTAACTAGCCTAGATGGGGGAAATTGCGGTATGCATGATTCTCAGGAAAACAGAACGTGTATTCAAGGCATAGAGAATTTTAATACTAACGATTCAGCTGTTAAAAATGTTTATAACTCAGATATATTTGATGTAAATGAGCATGGAATCTATGTATGTAATCCGGAAAATGGGATTTATATTTTTGCAAAATGGTCAAGTGAAAGCCTTATTATAACTAAAGTAGAAAATTTGATAAAGGAAGAGGGCATATCGCTTACTAGGGTAATTACAAAGGATAAATTAAGAGCCGGAAGAGTGATAGAAACAAAAACTATAAAGCTTCCTAGTATTTCAGTGACTAATATTTCTGGGAAAAATGTTGATATTTATATGCAAACAAGGGATATACAAAGAGGCGTTGAAGATGGCAAAGGAAATATCATTTTCTATTCATTTCGATACGATGTTGATGATACGATAATGTGTAATGTTTTAAATGTAAGCACACTTGAAATTAATTCAAATATAATAAAACTAAACAAAAAAATTCCTGTTACACAAAATTATTCTCCTGTGGGATTTTTCCATGAGGATAAAATATATGTAATTAAAGATTATGTAAATTCCGGTAATCAGGTTGAGGTATATACTTCAAATGGGAATTGGATAAAGAGTATAAAGATGCCCATTAATATAAACTCTGGTTTTGGGATTATAGATGATTGTATATATTTTAATGGTATGAATATTAAGTATAATCAAGTTGAAACAGAGCTGATGCCGACAGAGTTTAAGGAAAATTGGTATTTTAAAAAGTCCAAGGACTTGGGGCTGCCATTATTAATAGGGTCTGAGGAAAGAGATCAATCAAAGCCATATTTATTTGTTTATACACCTTATCTTGCTACTATTGATAATTTATCAACACCTATTATCAAAACAGAATCGCAGACTATGAAAATAATATATGATATTGTTCAGGCTTAAAGTTAAAATTTTTTTGGAAATAGAAAGGGTCAGAATATGAAATGGGATAAAATTATTTCTAGCATCACTGGCATCATAGGTGGAATTTCAGGCTATTTATTTGGAGAGCCGGATAGCTTTTTATATTGCCTAATTGCCTTTGTTTTAATAGATTATATTAGCGGGGTCATAGCAGCAGGGATAAATAAAGAGCTTTCTAGCAGAGCTGGGCTAATTGGTATAAGTAAAAAAGCTTTTATATTTCTCATAGTAGCTATGGCTAATATAGCGGATACAATATTAATAGGTGGAGAAAACGTTTTGCGTACTGCAGTAATTTCATTTTTTATAATGAATGAGGGTATATCTATACTAGAAAATGCAGATAAAGCAGGGGTTGGAGTTCCTCCTATTTTGCATAAGTTTATAGCTATGCTTAAAAATAAAGAAATTGATGAAAATAAAGATATAAATGATATTGATAAAACAAAATAACTTATATTTTAATCAATATCATTGCTTCGACAATGCCGTGTACTGATGACAAAGTATTAGAAAAAACACCACTAGATTTTGCATATTTATGCAACATTTAGTGGTGTTGTTCGTAAGTATCATAGGGGCAGACTTTGACAATAAGTATAAAGACATTGCTTTTGCAATGCCCTTATACTATCAAATTATGTATGGAAGTAAAAACTCGTATTAAAAAGTATATTTTTCTGCAGTAGCTTTTAAGGTAGCAGATTGATGTGCTAATTTTTTGCTTGCAGATGCAGCTTGTTCAGCAGTTATAGCAGTGGTTTTAACAACCTTAGTAATATTAGACATATTATAATTAATCTCTTCCAACTTATCTTTTTGTATCTCATTCATTTTAGCTATTTGAATGATTATATTGTCTATAATTTCTGCATTTTCTACTACTGTATTCAGCATTTTCACAGTGGAATTTACAATTTCTTCACCTGTTTGTACATCGGTGATTGAGTTTTCAATAAGCTCTGAGGTAGTTTTTGCCGCCTCTGCACTTTTTAATGCAAGAGTCCTAACTTCAGCGGCAACTACTGCAAAGCCTCTGCCTTGTTCGCCGGCTTTTGCAGCTTCAATAGCGGCATTTATTGCTAAAATTTTTGTCTGAAAAGCTATATCATCAATAGTTTTTATAATTGTACTAATTTCTTTAGAATTATTACTTATTTTTATCATAGCTTCCAGCATTTTTTTCATGCTATTATTACTTTTGTGTATATTGTTATTTGTTATTTTAGATACTTCGGTAGCTTCTTTTGAGCTTTTTACATTGTATTGCAAATGAGAAAGAATGTCGTTTATATTAATTGCAAGCTCGCTTAAAGAGCTTTCCTGTTCAACAGTGCCATTTGCAAGACTTTGTGAAACATCTGAAATGCTAATTGCATTTTCATCAATTTCTGAAGAAATATTTTTATTTTCAATCGTAATATTTATGATTTCTTTAAATATATTTTTGACCATAACCATTATATTACGATATATACCTTGATAATTAGATATTATTATATCAACATTAAGTTTTTTGTTTTCAAGTGCATTTGCAACCGTTTTAGAATCCTCGGCAATTAATAAGATTGATGATACAGCACTTTGCATAGCTTTAGCGACTTTTCCTATTTCATCATCAGTGTATACACTTTTCAGCTCATCTAGGCTTTGTGTATTTATATCGCCGACAGCTATTGAATTTGCTGTTTTTATTACTGATGCCAGTGGCTTTTTCACACGCTTTTTAATAATATAAAGCGAAGCTGTGCTTGAAAGTCCTATAAAAATACCTGCTGTTACAATTATGAAAAAAACATTTGTTCTTATCATTTTTTCAATATCTGAAATATCTTTTCCTGAAAAAATTACTCCCGTAACCTCTTCGCCATCTAATGAAAATATAGGAATATATGAGGTAATGTAATTCTTTTTTAGAATTTTTGTTGTTCCCGAATATTCATTTTTATCCTCAAATATAATTTTTGAAATATCATTTTCTAGTCTTGTGCCGACAGCTCTTTCTTCATTATCTTGAATAGTAGTTGAAACAATTGTATCCCCTTGGAATATGGAAAAGTCATCATTCATCAGGTTTTTAAGCTCATCGACAAAGTCGTTTTTATTAAATGATAAGCATGCTGAAACTGTTCCTATTACCTTATCATCTGAAGTAATTGGTGCATATGCAATTAAACAATAACCCAAAACATCATCAGCTTCAATAGTATATCCTACTGTATTTGAGAGGGCGGCTGAAAATGATTTTAGATTTGTTATATTTTCCTCATCTTCAATATCCATATTGCTTCTAAACAGTGTTTTTCCATCTTTATCTGAAATGATTAAGTCGGATTGATAGCTGTTTAGCATAACGGTTATTCTACTAAAGGTTCCATTTTCAATTGAAGAAATGACTTTTTTATCCTCAGCTAATTCCTTTGTTATTTCGATTAAAGCAATTCCTTTTTCTTTAATCTTGTTTTGAGCAAATTGAAGAGAATTCTTAGAATAACTTTCAATAAGCTGATTAATGGTATTATTTGAAGAAATAATTGCTGTCGATACACTTACAGTGACAGCTACGGCAACGGATATAATATTAAGAAAAACAAGAAGTTTACTAATGCTTATATTTTTGTTAAAGCTTATTTTTTTTATGTTTTTCATATATCGCTCTTTCAGCAGATGTTTTGCCTTATTATGACATTTAAATTTAAATTGCATAGCTATTTTAATCTACCGTATATTTTTGTTATAGTTTTTATTTCATTTGACAATCTGTTATTAAAAACATTTTCGCTGACACGCCACTCCCAGTTTCCACCGAGTGTGGATGGCATATTCATTCTGGCTGAGCTATCAAGATTTAAAAAGTCCTGAAAAGGTGCTATTGCTGTATCGGCTACGCTAGCCCATGCTGTTTTTATCATTGTATAAGCGATTTTGTTATCATTTCTCAAGCCTAAATATTTTTTACAAAAGGCTTTATCCTCAGGGCTAATTGATTTAAACCATCCTACACAAGTATCATTATCGTGTGTTCCTGTATATACTATACAATTTTTCTCATAGTTGTGGGGGAGATAATCACTTTCTTCCCTTGAATCAAAGGCGAATTGGAGAATCTTCATACCCGGATAGCCCGTATCACTTCTTAATTTCCTAACGGATTCTGTTAAAAAACCAAGGTCCTCAGCTATTATTTTTATATCACCTAATTTGCTTTTTAAAATATTGAAAAATTTAATTCCAGGCCCGTTTCTCCACTCGCCGTTTTCGGCTGTTTTATCACTTGCGGGTATTGCATAAAAGCTGTCAAATCCCCTAAAATGATCTATTCTAATAATATCATACATTTTTGAACAGGAAGATATGCGTTTTAGCCACCAAGAATAATCATCCTTTTCCATTTCACCCCATTTGTAAATAGGGTTACCCCATAATTGACCTGTCGCACTAAAAGCGTCGGGGGGACAGCCGGCGACTATCTTTGGATTTAAGCGTTCATCAAGCTCAAACATTTCGGGATTCACCCATACATCTGAGCTATCATGAGCAACATATATGGGAATATCGCCTATTATTTCAATGCCTTTTGAATTAGCATATTCTTTTAGCTTATTCCATTGTTTAAAGAAAATATATTGAGTAAAAATCCAAAATTCTATTTCATTTCCTAATATTTCTTTATAGTTTTTGAGTGACTCTGTGTTTCTGTGTTTTATATCATCATCCCATAGAAACCATGGTTTACCTTTAAAATATTCCTTCAAAGCCATAAATAAGGCATAATCTATTACCCAATCCTTATTCATCTGTTTGAAATTGTTTAGTTTTACATTATATATACTTGTCCTTTTCTTAAAAGCAGTTTTTAATAACTTAAAGCGCTTTACATATAGCAAGCCGAAATTGACTTTATTTGGGTTTTGCCCGCAGTCGTATAAAACTGCCTCATCATTTGATACTAATCCTTCCTCAATTAGATGGTTTATATCAATGAAATAGGGGTTTCCTGCAAATGTAGAAAAAGATTGATAAGGTGAGTCGCCAAAACCAGTAGGACCTATGGGCAGTATTTGCCAATATTTTTGTCCTGATTGCTCTAAAAAATCCACAAATTTATATGCTTCTTCGCCAAAAGTACCTATTCCATATGGAGAGGGAAGGCTGGAAATATGCATTAAAATTCCACTTGCTCTGATATTAATTCCTCCTATCTAATTAACCTTTTACAGCACCTGCAGTAACGCCTTTGATTATATATTTTTGACAGGTCAGATAAAAGATTATTATTGGTATAATTGTTAAAATAAGCATAGCCATCATTGCTCCCATATCCTTAGAGCCATATCCGCCCTGAAGATATTGTACAGCAATAGGCAAGGTTTTGTATTTTGAATCTAATACAAGATAGGGTAGTAAATAGTCGTTCCATATCCACATTGTATTTAAAATAGCTACTGTAATGGAGATAGGCTTCATCATGGGGAATACGATGAGGAAAAACATTTGAAGGGGGTTGCAGTTATCCATTAAAGCAGCTTCCTCCACCTCAATAGGAATAGATTTTGCAAAGCCAAAAAACATAAATACGGACATACCGGCACCAAAGCCTAAATACAGCAGAACTATTCCCCACGGATTTCCTAATTTTAATGTATCTGATATTTTAGACATTGTAAACATAACCATCTGAAAAGGTACAATCATAGAAAATACAAAAAGATAATATATAGTTTTTGTAAATTTATTCTTTATACGTGCAAGATACCAGCCAGTCATAGAGGTGAAAATTACAATTAATCCCACCGAAAAAACAGTAATAATTAATGAATATATAAAAGCGTTTATAAATCCTGTTTTCTGAACACCGTTTATATAGTTAGTTATTCCTGAAAAGGTTTCTGCATTTGGCAGGCTAAAGGGCTGATCAGAAATATAAAACCTGCCTTTAAAAGAATTTATTAAA
Source organism: Clostridiales bacterium (assembly GCA_012518465.1). GTDB lineage: Bacteria > Bacillota > Clostridia > Oscillospirales > Ruminococcaceae > JAAYSD01. Next base: position 3,129 of record JAAYSD010000095.1, on the reverse strand, counting down.
ATTATTAAAATGGGCATTACAAATGATAGGGAAAGTAAAGAGAGGATAACGGTTAATATAGAATTAATAATTTTTGATTTTTTCTTCATTTATAATTCCTTCCTTTTTAAATATCCTTTTCCTTAGAAGATGTAAGCTTAAGCTGTAATAGTGCAACAAAACCAACTAGCAATGAGAATATTACTGCTTTTGCTTGACCTACACCTTCATACCCATTTCTTCCGTAAAAGGTATTGAAAATATTTAGTGCCAGCATTTCGGTTTGTTTTGAAGGCGCACCGTTTGTCAATGCTAGATTTTGATCAAATAATTTAAATGAATTTGTCATAGTTAAAAAAGTGCAGATTCCTATTGCAGGCATTACAAATGGAATTTTTATTTTTAATAGCATTTTAAGAGGGGAGGCGCCATCAACTTCAGCGGCATCTAAAGTTTCTCTAGGTATATTTTGTATTGCAGCGATATATATTACCATCATATAACCTATCATTTGCCAATTTGTTAAAATCACAAGTCCCCAAAATCCGTATTTCGGATCGGTTGTAAGTGTTGCAGGAATATTTCTTAAAATACCGTTAAAAATAAGCTGCCAGATGTATCCTAAAATTATTCCTCCTATAAGATTAGGCATAAAAAAGGCTGTCCTAAAAATATTAGTACCCTTTAAGCCTCTTGTAAGAAACAAGGAAAATATAAAGGCAACAACATTTACGGATATTACAGAAAACAGCATGAATTTTATTGTAAACCATAATGAATATAAAAGTTCGTCCTTACTTGCAAAAGCTTTTATATAATTGCTTAGACCGACCCATTTTGCATTTGTTACAGTAGTAAATTCAGTAAATGATAAAAAAATGCCTGATATAAAAGGGATAATAAATGCTATTATAAATATGATAAAGGTCGGAAGCACGAATATGGGAAAGAAGCGTTTTATAGCTTTTTGCATAATATCTACCTTTCAAATAATCTTTATATAATGACTATGTAGTGTGTGAATTATCAGTGATTGGAATTAGATTAATTATCAAAAATTTTATATAAAAGCCGGTTGAGCCAAATTGTATGCAAAACCGGCTTTTATATTTATAAACTATGAACTATTATGAACTATAAATAACTATTATAAAAAACTAAAGCTTATTAGGATTTTTCATTTTTCCATTGATCCTTTGTAGTGGAAACAACATCATCCCAGGATTTGCTGCCTTGTACGTATTCTAATAAAGCAGCACCTACATTATCCTTGAATTCTTGACTTGGGAAAGATGCAAAAGCCCAAGGAATTGATGTTACACCATCCTTTTCCATCCATGAAAGAAGCTCTCTTGCTAATGGGTCAGAAGGTTTTTCGTCATCACTGAATGTGTCAAAAGGTGCGATAAATCCAAGCTTATTAGTAACATAATCTTTACCCTTTTCACTTGAGAATAGCCAGTTTAAGAAATCAGCAGCAGCCTTCTGCTTGCTTTCAGAAACATTTTTATTAATTGCAAGATAGTTTTCTGTTCCAACACATAGACCCTGAGAGCTGTCGCTTTCGCTGCCTGTGTATATAGGGAGGAATTTAATGTTCTCGGATGTTGTAACGTTTCCGTCTACGCCATTGATTTGAGACCAAGCCCAGTTACCGTTTTGAACCATTGCTACATTTCCAAGTGCAAATTCAGCCATGGAATCATCAACAGACTTACTACCTAATAAAGCCTTGTCGGTGATAGAATTATTGATATACAAGTCAAAAATATTTTTGAAATTATCAGAATATTTAAAGTTTATTTCCTTAGTGTCAAGACCTGCTAAAATTGTATTATCAAAGCTGGTATTTTCTTTGAATTCCATGTACATTGGAAGGTTTAACAGGTGAGTTTGCCATCTCCAGTCTTCACCGGGGATTAGAGATGTGGATGCAAATACGCCCTTTATACCAAGCTCATCCTTATTTGCAGTCATATCCTCTACAACAGCCTTTAGTGTATTAAAATCTTTAATTTCTTCAGCTGAAGAAATTGATACAGTTTTTTCAGAAAGAGCAAAATATTTTTGCATAATTTCGTCATTGTAAATAATGCCATATCCTTCAACAACATAAGGGATACCGTAAACACCATCGCCGCTTGTTACAGCAAGGCTTTTATCAGTAAGATGCTGATATATTTCAGTATCCTTAAGGTCAAGGCAGTAATCCTTCCAGCTTTCATAGCCTACGGGACCATTAATTTGGAAAATTACAGGTGCATCCGTCTTAGCAATTTCACTCTTTAGGGTTTGTTCATATGTACCGCTTGCAGCTGTGTTTACCTTTACGGTTACTCCTGTTTCTTCTTTATAAACTTCAGCAATCTCTTCATAAATTTCTGCGATTTCCGGCTTGAAGTTCAGAAAATATATTTCTTCATCAGAATTTGTTTTGCTATCTACATCACTAGAGCTGCTGGAATTTGATTTTTTAGAGCTGCTGTTTGATTCATCGTCGGATGCTTTACAAGCAGTTAGTGCTGAAGCAGCAAGTAGAGCAGATAATGTGACTGCCATGAGTTTTTTAAGTTTTTTCATAACTCCTCCTATTAAATATACGGAATTAATTTTATAACAAAAGAATTAAAATAGCTTTTGTTATATATTGTGTTTGAAATTAAATTAAGAATAAAAATAGTTATAATCATTTTCGAAACTTATTTCGGTAACGTTACCAATGCTACTTTTGAAGTATATCACAAAACAGGTGTTTAATCAAGTGATTTTTAAAAAAATAGCATTTTATAATATGAAATGGTTTCGAAATTGTGCAGTTTTTACAATCTGAAATATTAATATTTTTTTAACAAAAAACCCTCCGAATGTCGAAGGGTTTTTATTATCTTGCTAAATTTTGATTAAGCCTTATTTTTTTTGCGTGAAGCTAGGATTCCAGCACCAGCAACTAAAGCAATAGCTGAAATTACAGCTATGTCACCAATTCCTGTTCCTGCATTTGAAGTATCTTTATCGTTTTTACTGTCATCTTTTGTCTCTTCAGTTTTTGCGGGTTCAGTGCTAGAGTCGTCAGCATCATCCTTAGGTCCTTCAGTAGCAAATTCTTCTACACCCTCAGTTACCCAAATTTCAGCTTTTCCGTCCTTAATT
>JAAYSD010000094.1 GCA_012518465.1 Clostridiales bacterium | reverse complement strand
TATCTCTTGATGGCAGAAAGAGTGTAACTGATAATATCAGAAATACTGTCAAGGGTGGCGGGTGCTATGATATTATTGTACCTAAGTTTAAAAAGCTTGTGGAAGCAAGAGAAAAGGTCAACAAGGAATTTTATGTAAGAGGAACCTTTACAAAATATAATCTTGATTTTGCAAATGATATTTTGCATATGAGAGAGCTTGGATTTAAAAACCTTTCAGTCGAGCCTGTTGTTTCTTCCTCTAATATGCCATACGCTATTACTGATGAAGATTTACCCAAAATATATAGTGAATATGAAAGATTGGCTGAAATTATTGCAAAGGGAGATACGGATTTTTTGTTTTTCCACTTTATGATTGATTTAGACCAAGGTCCTTGTGCAATAAAACGTCTTAGAGGCTGTGGCTGTGGTAATGAATATGTAGCTATAACGCCCGATGGTGATATTTTTCCATGCCATCAATATGTGGGTATGAAAGAATGGAAAATGGGCAATATTTATGATAGAACCTTTAACCAAAATATAAAAGAATATTTCGCAACTACTCATATATATAATAAAGATGAGTGTCAAGATTGTTGGGCTAAATTCTATTGCAGTGGCGGATGTAATGCTAATAGCTATCAGTATGAGGGCGACGCTTTAAAGGTGCATAAAATATCTTGTGATATGCAAAAAAAGCGTATAGAGTGTGCAATTGCGATTAAGGCATATCGTGCGTTAAATTCATAAAGCAATTTTTATTTAAATTCAGCTGTTTTATATATTTATAATAATTTTATTACAATCTTATTATTAATCTTTGTCTATTTATTCAAGATCAGCACACATTATTTTCACAAAAGCAGTTTAATATATAATTATGAAAGCTGATGGCATATAAATCAAGTTTATAATGTTAATGAAAGGAATGGTTTTATGTTTAGTGAATATAATTCTGATGAAAAGAAATATTCAAGCGAGCAAAATCAAGAATCCGGCAAAGATTTGAGTAATGATAATTACGAACAAGTACAAGATGTAACTGAGTTTCATGATGTAGGAAAGGTATATAATTTATACGAGGAGAAAAACATTAAAGTTAACCGTTCCAAGAAAAAAGGTGGATTTTTAAAAACAGTGGCAGCTGTTTTAGCTGTTGTGATATTGGGCAGTGCAGCAGGATTTGGCGGCTCATGGCTGTATTCTTATTATAATAATAACGATAATCTGCTGACTGATGCAAATAACAGCCAATCTAAGGATAAAAATACTAATACGGATGAAGAATCTCACCCTACTCTTTCTGATATGCAAAAGGACACTGTTGATTCGGGTTCAAATAATACACCTACTTATATCGGAAAAAATGAAAACGGCGTTTATGAAAATCTTTCAGATTTAATTGAAGATGTTTCTAGCTCAGTTGTATATGTGAGCAATTATGCCTCTGCTAAGGCAGACGAAACCTCATTACAAGGTACGGGCAGTGGAATTGTAATATCAAAAGATGGATATATTATTACTAATCAGCACGTAGTAAGCGGCGCTCAAAAGGTTACTGCTACAATTGATAGTGGTAAGGAAACTGAAAAGGTATATGATGCAGAAATTATAGGAACGGATAAGGATACGGATTTAGCTGTATTAAAAATTGACGGAAAAGATCTCGTAGCTGCTTCTTTAGGCGATTCTGATACTTTAAGAGTGGGAGATAGCGTAGTGGCTATCGGTAATCCATCGGGACTTATAGGCACAGCAACACAAGGTATTATTTCAGGGCTTAATAGAAAATCAAGTGATGATTCGAGGACGTTACCAAGTATTCAGACTGATGCAGCCGTAAACTATGGTAATTCAGGTGGTGCGTTGTTTGATATGAAGGGTACTGTTATAGGCGTTGTAAATGCAAAAATTGTAAGCGAGGGCTATGATAATCTAGGTTTTGCTATTACTATTAATCAAGCAAAGCCCATTATCGAGGATTTGCTTTCAAAGGGGTATGTTTCGGGCAGACCTGTTTTAGGTATTACTTTCTTGCAAATCTATCCTGAAATGGCTGAATTAAGAGGTCTGGATGCGGGACTTTATGTAACTGAAATAAATGCTGATTTGCCGGTAGCTGAAAGTGGATTAAAGCTAGGTGATACTATTACTCAAATAGATGGTAAAGATGTATCTTCTTTAAGTGATGTACAATCTATTTTAGATGATAAAAAGCCTAATGATAAGGTAAAAGTTAAGGTTATTCGTTATGATACCTTAGGCGACAAGCAAGAATTAGAGCTTGAAATTACTTTAGGAGAAAAGATAAATTAAATACTATACCCCCCTTTTATACAGGGGGGTTAATTTATAGCGATGTAATCACACTCTTTATTAAAAACTTAAATGCGACAATCTAGTAAAATCATAACTTTGTTACTATAGTAAAAGTAAAAATCAAACAAGCACAAAACCTTTGAAAAAATCATCATTTTGTAACTTTAGCAAAAGTAAAAACCCCCACGTCGCTAAATTTAAATCGTGCAACTTTAGTAACGGGGTGTGAGCTTAAATTCGGTGAAAATTCAGTATTGGCAGCTTATGAACAAATGCAAATTCAGAAATCCTCTTTTCGCAAAGTAAAGGCTGACGCCCTCCGACCTTTTCAAGTTTTGCTTTTATTTTATAAGGCAAAAGTTGAAGTCAGGAGGAGGGCAAGCGTTTGTGTACTTTTTTCGCCAAAAAAGTACAAACGCAGAGGTTTTAAATAAATCGTTATTTGACTACTTTTTGGAAAAGTCAAAATTAAATAAGCACAAAACCTTTGCAAAAAAACATAAATTTATTACTTTTCGGAAAAGTAAAAACCCCCACGTCGCTCACTCTAATCCGTGCAACTTTAGTAACGGGGTGTGAGCTTAAATTCGGTGAAAATTCAGT
>JAAYSD010000009.1 GCA_012518465.1 Clostridiales bacterium | reverse complement strand
TAATAATGAAAAAAATAAAAAGTATCTATCATAGCATAGTAAAAAGAAAGTAAATTTTTGACTCAATAATTTTTCTCTGCCGAAATTTCTAACACAAAAAGTTATAAATGTTATTATTTGTTGTTTTCCGTTGGTTTTTGTTGCTTTTTATTGTGATTTATAATAAAAACTTCTAATTATGCTTAGCATTCCGCTTGTATTTGCTAGTTAAAATTATATAATATAAACTAAATTCTAACAAGTTACAACTAAAACCTACGAAAAACAACATTTTATAACTATCTAGCTGTTTAACAACCTCATACCACTGCTCATTTATTTAATTTAATAAACCCAGATAAAAACTATGCCCCAAAAAACAACTCAATATCTTCACCAACGCTGCCTATTCCTGAAATGCCAAAATTATCTACAAGCACATTAGCAACATTTGGTGATAAAAACGCTGGCAAAGTAGGTCCTAAATGAATGTTCTTTACTCCCAAATACAATAGTGACAATAATACTATTACTGCCTTTTGCTCATACCAAGCAATATTGTATATAATAGGCAGGTCGTTTATATCCTCCAAAGCAAACACTTCCTTTAGCTTAAGTGCTATGACTGCCAATGAATAAGAGTCGTTGCACTGCCCTGCATCAAGCACACGTGGTATTCCCCCTATATCGCCAAGATTGAGCTTGTTATACTTATATTTAGCACAGCCTGCTGTAAGTATCACACTATCCTTTGGCAAAGCTTTTGCAAAATCAGTGTAATAATTTCTTGATTTTGCTCTGCCGTCACAACCCGCCATTACTACAAATTTCTTTATTGCTCCGCTTTTTACAGCATCAACTATCTTATCAGCAAGCTGTAACACCTGATTATGTGCAAAGCCTCCAATTATTTCCCCTGCTTCAAGCTGCTTAGGAGGCAAGCACTTTTTTGCCTGTTCTATTATATTAGAAAAATCCTTTTCCTCGCCTATTTCACCGTCGATATGCTTGCACCCATCATAGCCTGCTGCTCCCGTGGTGTACATTCTGTCCTTATAGCTATCAAGAGGGGGAACAATACAGTTTGTCGTCATAAGTATAGGGCCATTAAAGCTTTCAAATTCTTCTCTTTGCTTCCACCATGCGTTACCATAATTGCCCACAAAATGCTTATATTTTTTAAATGCCGGATAATAATGTGCAGGCAGCATTTCTGAATGAGTATATATATCAATGCCTTGATTTTCTGATTGCTTTAAAAGCATCTCCAAATCTCTTAAATCATGTCCGGAAACAAGTATTCCCGGTTTATCTGATACTCCAATATTAACCCTCGTTATCTCTGGATTGCCATAAGCACTGGTATTCGCCTTATCTAGCAAAGCCATGCCATTTACCCCATATTTACCCGTTTGCAAGGTAAGCTCTACAAGTTCATCTACACTGAGATTTTGAAGAGTTTTTGCCAATGCCATTTGTATAAATGCATCTACCTCCTCATCATCATGTAAAAGTGCATTTGCATGCTTTGTATACGCTGAAAGTCCCTTTAGTCCATAAGTAATCAGCTCCTTTAAGCTGCGTATATCTTCATTTTCTTCAGCCAAAACGCCTACTTTTTGAGCCTTGTCTAAAAACTCCTCTTCTTCCCCATTCCAAAGACTTGCCTCGGATAAGTCTTTACCATTGCTTAATTGACTAAGTAAATTTTGCTTTTCTGAAAGAGTGATTTTTATTCTTTCAGCAATACTTTTATTGTCAAAATTAGCATTTGTAATAGTTGTAAACAAATTAGAGGTAATTAAGTGATTTATTTTTCTATCCACCGTCTTGCCCTCTGCTCTAAGCCTAGTTGAAATATCACTCAAGCCCTTGCTTACATAGATAAGTAAATCCTGCAAAAGTGCTGTTTGTGGCTTTTTCCCACAAACTCCCGATACTGTACAGCCAGAATTTTTAGCAGTTTCCTGACATTGATAGCAAAACATTTTACAATCCATAAAATACTCCTTTTTAATAAATTATTTTTCTTGTAAAACAATTATAACAGTTATAAAAAAATAAATCCGTAGCAAGTGTTACGGATTTTAGTTATTTGATTATCTATAAAATATTTTGCATAGACTCAAAATCTTGAATTATAATTTGCCTTTTATCAACCTTTATCAAGCCCTCTGATTGCATCTTCATCAGCTCTCTTGATAAGGAGGGGCGAGCGACATTTAAAAAATCAGCTAGCTTTTCTCTGTTCATTTCCAGTTTTACGATACCATTTTCATCACAATTGTTTAAAAACAAGCTTGCTATCTTCTGTCGCAAGGTAGTATATGATAATATCCTGACCTTTTGATTCAAAAAATATGCCTTCTGTGCAAGTATCAAGAGCATATTAGAAATTATTTTAGAATGGCAGTCGCAAGCCTTTTCACATGGACTATAAAAAAACGATTTAGGCAAATGAAGCACGTGGGAATTCTCTTGTGCCTGTGCATAATTATCATAAGCATTTTTTTCTAAAAAAACAAACACCTCACCAAACAGCTCACCACTTTTTTCAAATGTAGCAATAATATTTCTCTTGCCGCTAACTGTGTCATTGCACACTACAATAGAACCATCAATGAGAATCATTAAGTCCCGTGGAACATCATGCTGATGAAAAATTATTTGGTCCTTATGATAAAGCACCTTTTTTGCCCCACAGCATTTTATCAGCATTTGTATATCACTTGATTCAATTCCTCTGAACAAAGGACAACTAACTAATTTTTCAATCACATTACCCCTCCCGCCAATTACAAACTTCAAGTGCTTAACATCTATTCAAAAAACACCTCATCATTTAAAGCATTTCCCATACGAAGGCTTTGCCTTGCCCTTTGCATAACTGAATCAACCTTTTCGAGCTTAATACAAAGCTCCTTTTCTTCCTTTGTAGTAGTAATTATCTTGTGTATTCCACCATTTTTAATTACAATTCTCTTATCAGCCATTAATGCAAGCAAAGGGTCATGTGTCGCCATTAAAACAATTTTATCCTTGGAAACAAGCAGCTTTAAAGCTTTTTTCCTATCAATGCCTGCATTTTCTATTTCATCAATAAGCACAATTGGTGATGCACTCAAAATAGCAGTATCGGCAATCATTAATGCTCTTGACTGTCCGCCACTCAATCCCGTTATTGGCGTATCACTTGAAAACGACTCACCTGCAAGCTTATTTGCCGCTTGTAAAATCTCTTGTGAAATTTTTTCAGGGTCACTTATCATTCTGCTTTGGGCATGAAGCTTTATAAACTCACCTGCACTAACGTCCATAACGAAATTCATATTCTGTGATAATTGTGCCACAAGCTTATTATTAGGAGAATACCTCCATTTAGGGTCGGCAGGCTTATTATTTATAAGAATCGTTCTCCCCGTTGGAGTATCCCCCTGTGCCGCCCACTCAATATCGGCAAGCAAGCGACTTTTCCCCGAACCCGTAGGCCCAACAATGGAAATAATCTCGGATTTTCTTATTTCAAGCTTTTCAAATGGCTCTGCTTTTCCGTCCTTATACTTGCCAGATAATATAGTGAGAGAGTTAACCTGCCCATCACTAATGCCTAAAAACTCCTTCATTTGCTCAATATAGCTTAAAAGCTCGTTTTTAAGACCTCTTATGTCTATCGCCTTATCCTCAAGCTCATCTTCATCAAGGCAAGAAAGAAATTCCTCAAAGCTTTTTTCCTCAAATCCTTTTATATCAAGCCTATTTTGCTCAAAAAACTCTATTACGAAAGGATATTTTTTTACTAGCTCTTTAATAGAAAGCTCAAGCATTTAATCCCCCCAATCCATCTTCTTTGTATTGCCTAGCTGATAGCTTTCGCCTATCCTTGTTTCACCAAGACAGTAAGAACACATTGCACTCGGCATGGGGAACCTAAGCTTCATTCCTTGGACAGATGTGATATTCTGATTTTCATCATATAAAAGCTGACTTAATTCATACGCACCCTGCCCGCTTAATCCGTTTACATGAAGCACCATAGCCTTAGGATTAACCGCACTTACTCTAGCTGAAAAAACCTCTCTTTCAGCCTGCGAAACAATGTCGCCCTTTGTAATTACGACAATATCAGCTGATTTCAGCATTGGTCCTATTTTCTTAGGAGTATTTATTCCTGAAAGATTATCTATTACACAAATCCCCTTTACATCGGCAAGATAGGGCGAGCAACGGTTGCATAGCCCTGCCGATTCTGTAATAAGCAAATCAAGGTTGTTTTTCTCTCCCCATTTTACCACATCCTCAATATTAGACGCAAAGAAATGATCAGGACACAATGCACCTGATAAACCCTTTTTTACGGGAACGCCTGATTGCTCATACAGCTTATCATCATCAGTATAGAGGCAATCAAACTTGACTACACCGACGCTTCTCCCCTGATTTTTAAAGGCTTTTATTGCCTTTAAAATAATGGAGGTTTTTCCTGAAGAGGGCGGCCCTGATACTATGATAAGATTCATACATTCACCTTTCTTCTATTCCGCTGTAAAACATCTGCTCCGTTTGCTTTAGCAGCTTTCCTATATCATTGTTATATATAAAGTCCCATCCCATCCACAAAAACCTTTGCTCATCGGAAAGCAAGTTGTCAACCTGTGGATGAGTAGAGGGAAACTTCCCGTTTGCTGACATTACATTACCCATTTCCTTAGAAAACAAATAGTTCGCTAATGCTTTTGTCTTTTCACCTGCACCAGCCTTTGTTATCAAGAAAATAGGGCTTATTATTGCTCCGTCATCAGGCCAGACAGGTTTTAAATCACTGCCCTCTTTCGCCATCCATGTAAAAAAATATGGCATAACTGTTATAATCGGTGCTTGACTCACCTTTCTTTTTCCACCTTCTTTTATCATTTGAGCAGGGTGCATACTTTTTAAAAGCCCTTTGCCAAGCTTTTTCACCCCTTCTTCACCATATTCCTTATATATTCCCAAAAGCACTGCATTAAACAAATCCAAATCACTCATAGGTAGTGCAATTGTATTTTCAAATTCAGGCTTTAGCAAATCTGCCCAGCTTTTTGGAAATTGCCTGTCACCTAGCAATGCAGTGTTTACCATAAAAATAGCAGGAACAACTCCAATAATAGTATATTGATTTTTAGGGTCTTTTAAGTCAATTTCTTTATTGTCAAAGCATTTATTAAATCTGCTTACGCTAATTACATTTGAAAAAACATTGTTTTTCAAATGCTCGCCCATAACTTCATTGTCAAAAAATAAGCTAAATCCAGCTGATAAATATATATCTGACAATTCCTTAGCAGAACTGCCAAGCATCTTTTCTCTAAGCCAATCCAACCCCATGCTTGCCGCTTGCAGCTCATAATCAGCTTTGATATCATTTTCAACAAGCCACTTATCCAAGCTCTCTAAAAGCTGAACTCGTATAGGACAAGGGAGTATACCGGAAATTTTTAAATCTCCGTCATTTTTCTTAAAAGTTTCTGCCAAGCCACTTGACAAATCAAAAGAGCTATCCTCTATCAAGCTGACAATCTGCCTTTCAACTTCATTAACGTCAAAGCCCTTTACCTTTAGAGCTGTTTCAAGAGAAATCGTCTTTCCGATAGTCTTTCTCATTATTTCATTTTTAATATTGTCAAGTCCCTTTGACACTAAAAAGTCGATTATAATAGGGTATTTCTCAGTTAAATCATATACCTTATCCCCAATTGAAAAATATTTATTCATACATATCTCCTTAAAATAGAGTAATTTACTATACTTTATTTTACTCAATTTTTTAAAAAAATCCGTAACATTTGTTACGGATTTTCCTTTTTATCTAAACAAGTGTGTAAAGCCCACCGGAAACCGACTTTACAATCCCATTAATCTCTAAATCTATCAAAAGCTCAAATATACGCGTCATTTCAATACCTGTTTTCTCGGAAATAATATCAGCAGATGCCTCGCCCTTTTGCAAGCACTTAACTAACCGTACACTTTCTTCATCAAGCTCTTCCCAAGGGATTTGAGCTTGATGCTGCTCTGCCTCTTGTTTATCAGTATTGTTTGTGTTCTTTTTATAAATAATTGTATTAGTTTTTGCAGGTATATGCATAAAGTCACTTCCTATATCATATGGCGTAAAAAGATGAGAATGACCAGTATAATAATTATACACCACATCTAGATGACTAAATACAGGGATAGCACCATCACGCAAATACCTCACCACACCACCGTATTTCCCATCAAAAATATCGTGAGGCACAAGGCAAAATAAATCCCTCCCTTGCTCAATAGCGTGTTCGGCTGTGAGCATACATCCGCTTTTATATCCAGCCTGAACAATAAATGTGCCTAATGAAAGCCCGCTCATTATCCTATTTCTTTGTGCAAAATATGATGGCGAAGCCTCAGAATTAGGCAAAAGCTCGGACACTACAACGCCGCCCTCATTGATTATCCTCTGTCTTAAATTATAAGTTTCCTTAGGATAGTTTGATTTTATCCCACAAGCAAGCACAGAAATAGTAGTACCCTTTGCTTCGACAACGGACTCATGAGCGGCACTATCTATTCCAACAGCCATGCCACTTACTATTGTAAACCCTATTTTCGCAAGCTCATTACATATTTTTTTGCAAGCCTTTATGCTGTATTTCGATGCATTTCTTGCACCTACTACGGTTAGACTTAGCTCACTGTGCAAAGCACTAATATCTCCCTTAGCAAAAAGTAATAAAGGCGGGTTATATATATGTCTTAATTGCTGTGGATAATACTGACTATCAAAAGGAATAATAGTAATATTATCACTCTCACATTCCTCAATAAGCATTTCAGCCTTTTCAAGGGATAGAGTTTTTGCTCTTTTATTTTCAGCCACACTTAAAGACGGATGTCCATTTTTAGATAAAAGATTATACAACCCTTCAATATCATCAAATAAAGGAATAAGTCCACCTTTTTTACTATCATTAATTATCTTATTATATGGACCTAGAACCAACAAAAGCCATACCCAATACTTCAGCATGTCATCACCTCAACCTTTGCCTTATCACAGGCATTATGATTTACTGTCTTTAAAGTATTCTAAAAGCTCTAAAATATGCTTTTTATCACGTTCATCTTCCTTAGTATCTCGCCAAACCTCTTTATAAAGCTTGTTTACCGATGCACCAAACTGCTTTTTACTATACCTTTCAACAACCTTACTATTATATTCCCATGAGTTTTCCTGAAATTCCTTGTCAGCCAGAAGCTTTTCAGCTAAACTCGCAAACTCACCTATGGTTTTAAATGCATAGCCATTTTTTCCGTTTTCAAGCACACCGACAAGTGCAAGATCCTCCTTGCAAAGCAAAGGCAGTCCGCTTGCCGCTGCCTCAACATAAGTTAACCCCTGTGCCTCACTAGTTGACGCACAAACGAAAACATCACCAAGCTGATAATAATCCGGAACCTCATCATAATTAATCATACCCGTAAAAATAATTCGTTTATTTACATTTCTATCAGCTGACTGCTCAATCAAAGATGGCCTTGCCGGCCCATCTCCCACAATTAAAAAATATGCATCTTTATTTTTTTTCAAAATAATTTCAAAGCCGTCAATCAGCTCATTTATACTTTTTTCAAAGCCTAATCTTCCTACATACACCAAAAGAGGTGCATTTTCAGGAATGTTATATTTCTGCTTTAGCAGTGCTTTTCTTTCCTTAGAAATACGCTTTAAAAATCTATCCATATTTATACCAGTAGGTATAACCTCAATACGATTTTTACATCCATATTCTAAAAGCTTTGCCCTTGTTTTTTCAGTAGGTGCAATGATTGCAGCTACCTTGCGTAATCTTTCCTTTGAAAAGCCAGCAATAAGTGAGGGCTTTACAATTTTACCATTAAGAATATATTTAGAGTACTGCTCGTACAAGGTGTGATAGGTATGCACGATTGG
>JAAYSD010000093.1 GCA_012518465.1 Clostridiales bacterium | reverse complement strand
GAAACCTACACAATAAATCCCGAACAGGCTGAAACTGTTCATATGATATATGACCTTTATGAAGAAGGCTACGGAACGCTTAAAATTGCAAAGATTTTACAAGAGCGTAAACGTCTTACTGCAACAGGTACAACAAAATGGACTTGCCACAATGTAGGTCGTATTCTTCAAAACGCCACTTATAAGGGATATATCGGCTATAATAAGTCGTACAGCAATAACTACCTTGAACAGAAGCGTATCCATAACCTTGACAGAGATACCTATGAATATGTCAAGGGCGATTTTGAGCCAATTATTACCGAAGAACAGTGGGGCAGATGTCAGGCTATCCTCAAAGAGAAGCGAAAAACCACGCTTGTTGAGAACGGTGAAGAAAAGAAAAAGAGCAACCGAACTTCTAGAGACATTTGGGTAAAGAAGTTACGCTGCTCTTGTGGTTCATCTTTTAGGAAAAACCGTTATCACAAAAATAAAGACGGTGTTGTGTCATACAATTATGTCTGCTACAATCAGGTGAATAACGGTAAGGCTTCTCAGCGTGAGAAGATGGGGCTTGAAACCGACGGATACTGTAACGAACATTCCGTTACCGATTGGAAAATGGAAATGATGGCAAAATACTTCCTTAATGAAGCTTGGAAAAATCGCAAAGAGGATTTGATGATTGCCCTTGAATACATTAAGAAGTATTATACCGACGCTACACGAAACAATACTCAGCACAGCGAATTATTCCTTGACGCACAGATTGACAAGGCTGAAAAGAAGCTAAAAAATCTTATTGACCTTTTTACTGACGGTCAGATTAGTAAGGAAGAATTTGCTGAGTTTAAAGCAACCTATTCTGCGGACTTACAGAAGTTCAAGGACGAAAAAGCAAGATGTGGAGAACAACAGGAACTCTTTGAAAACTGTATGTGTGATATGACAGCAGTTTCTCAGGCTCTCGCAGGAATGGTGGATATGAGTTCACCTGAATATTCTTCCGACCTCTTTAACGAAATCGTAAATTCTATATTGGTTGAAAATAACCGTTTTATATGGAATTTCAGCTATAATAAAAATGCCAACACAGATATGAATATCAGCGTTGACGGAAATAAGAGATGCCCTGTAATTTCGATTGACGGCGAAATTATGGGGACTCCTTCGGGAGTTCCCGATTTTTTACATATATCAGAGGATAATTCTTTGAATTTACCTGCGGAAATCCGCAATAATCCGTTGTTTGCCAAAAACTTATCCCTAATACTCCACCTGCACAGGCAGCTATTAGAGCGAATGCATAATTTCCACATTTATTAAAAACAAATACCCCCGTATATGTAGGTTTTACCTTCATGTACGGGGGTTTGTGTGTTTTTTTGCAATTAAGTCAAAATAGATGCAGCATTAAACGTGAGCGTTATTGTATCAATAAAAGAAAAGAGTCCGAACGCGAATTGCGTCCAGACTCAGTCTGGTGGTACGCCTGACAGGAATTGAACCTGCGCACATGGCGTCGGAGGCCATTGCTCTATCCACTGAGCTACAGACGTATTTTTATTTTATTATAACATTTTTAATCAGCATAAATCAATAGATTTAATAGTTTATTTACAATTAGGTGAAGTAAAACTTCATTGTTTTTCATTATTAAGCTATGATAGTATTTAATTAAAGCTAAGTTGTAATGTGAAATCATTACAAAAAATTATCACAGAATTAAATTTTGAATATAATAATGAAAAAGGAGAAGTTTTATGTCCGATTATATCGATATTTCAAAACATCAAGGTTCAATGGATTTTGCGACCACAAAAGCCAAAGGTGTAAAGGGTGTGGCAATAAGAGGGGCGTATTCAATCTACAAGGACACACATTTCGATGAGTTTTACAAAGGTGCAGTGGCTAACGGCTATTTGCCAGCAGTGTATTTGTTTACAATAAGTCATTATAAATCTGTGAGTGGCAATTTTGACAGGGCAAAGGCAAAGCTCATAGAGGAAATTAATAATCTTTTAAAAAGCCTTGAGGGCAAAAAAACCGAGTTTGTAGCATTGGATTTTGAGTTAGAAAAAAATGAAACAAATTGCCTTTCCAAAGAGGAAATGACTGAGCTTGCAAATTTATTTTCCGACAGAATTAAGGCAGCAGGGCATACACCGAGAATTTACTGTTCTATATCATGGTTGTTTGATTATATGTTGCCTGAAAAAATTAATTGCG
>JAAYSD010000092.1 GCA_012518465.1 Clostridiales bacterium | reverse complement strand
GAATGTGTAAAGCCTAAAGCCTTGTGGAAGGCTTTTCCTATACTAGCATACGCAATTCCCGGTTTTATTACCTTATTAGCATTTAAATTTATGTTTTCCTATGGCGGACCTATTAATCAGTTGATTGTAAATGCAGGAAACTCACCTATTGGTTTTTTGGATATTGACGCAAAATGGATGGCAAGATTAATAGGGCTCGTTGTAAATATGTGGATAAGCACACCTACGATTATGCTTTTAGCAAGCGGAATATTATCAAATATTGATAAAAGCTATTATGAGGCTGCTATAATAGATGGTGCAAGCAAGTTTAAGCAGTTTACGAAAATAACCTTACCTTTTGTGTTGTTTTCTACATTGCCTGTTTTAATCAGTCAGTTTGTAGGAAACTTTAATAACTTCGGTATATTTTATTTTTTAAGAGGCGGATTATACATGGATGGCTACTTTTTAGCAAGTGATACAGATCTGCTGATAAATTGGCTGTACAATTTGTCGATTGATAATAATTATTATTCAATAGGTGCGGCAATAAGCCTTGTTATTTTTACTATTACTTCTATTATATCGTTGATAGTCTATGTGAAGTCACCGTCATACAAGCAGGAGGATACTTATAAATGAGTAAAAAAAGAAGCTTTTCAAAATATATAGACAGCATAATTACGCATTTGATTTTAATCAGTGTATCAATATTCTTTTTATTTCCATGTCTATGGCTTGTGCTGGCGTCATTTTCAAAATCAGGCTCTATTTATTCATATGATGGTTTTTTCCCAAAGGAATTCAGTCTAAATAGTTTTAAAACATTGTTTACAGATGTGGGGTTGTATAATTATCCAGAGTGGTTTAAAAACACGCTGCTGATATCAGTATCTACCTGTTTATTAAGCACTTTTTTGGTGATAGCAACTGCTTATGCCATGTCACGTTTTAAATTTAAGGCTAGAAAGCCAATTATGAAAACAACGCTTATTTTAGGTATGTTTCCTTCTTTCATGGGGATGATAGCAGTTTATTTGCTAATGACTCAGTTTAACCTTATTAATAGCCATTGGGGGCTTATATTAATATACAGTGCGGGTGCTCCGATGGGATATTTAACACAAAAAGGTTTTTTCGATACAATATCTATTTCCATTGATGAAGCTGCTAAAATTGATGGTGCGACGAATTTTCAAATTTTTTTAAAAATAAATTTGCCACTTTCGAAACCAATAATTGTATATACAGCTTTAACATCGTTTACATGGCCGTGGAGCGACTTTATATTGCCAAAGCTTTTATTAAAGGAAAAGGACTTATATACAGTAGCGGTGGGACTTATGAATTTGGGAGAAACTGAATTTTCAAGGTTCGCTGCAGGTTCTGTGTTTATTGCAGTGCCGATAGTAATACTATATTTTTTCTTAACAAAGTTTATGGTAAATGGTATGATGGCAGGTGCTGTAAAAGGTTAGTTTCGAAAATATACAAAATAATAATTCAGATAAACATGCAACATCACCAAAATGTTGCATGTTTTTTTAGTAAGTTTTCACGTATTTTTAAAAAACATATTGACAACAGCATAAAATGCTGATAAAATCAACTTATCGGAAACGGTTCCGATACCGTTTTCACAAAAAGTTTCGAAAAATAGGAGAATAAATTTGACTATAAAAGATATAGCCAGATTATCGAGGTATTCAGTTAGCACAGTATCCAGAGCGTTAAATGATCATCCTGATATAAATCAGGATACAAAGAAAAAGATACTAAAAATAGCCAGGGATAACAATTTTGTGCCTAACTCGAATGCTATAAGATTAAAGGCTTTTGAAGAAAATTCAGTTGTAATCATTGTAAAAGGTGAATTTAATTTGTTTTTTTCTTCCTTAATTGAGCATCTGCAGTTTTATATTGAAAAATCAGGCTTTAGGGGCTTTACAAATTATATTCATACATCAGAAAATGAAATACAAACAGCGATAAGAGTATGTGCTGAGCAAAAGCCAAAGGGTATAGTTTTTCTAGGTGGGGATATTGAAAATTTTCGAAAAGATTTTGAAAGAATTAACATTCCTTGTGTGCTATGCACTGCTATAAGCCTTGAGCTAGACTACCCTAATCTTTCCTGTATATCGGCAGATGATTTAGCCGGTGGTGCTATGGCTATAAAGTTTTTGCTTGAAAAAGGCCATAGAAATATAGGAATAATAGGTGGTGATATTAGCACTGAATGTTCTTGTCAGCTCAGATATGAAGGCTGTCTTAAAGGATTTGAGGAGTATGGGCTAAGCTTTGATACAGATTTATACGAGTACTCATCCTTTGATTTTAATGATTCATACAATTCTGTTAAAAGACTGATAAAAAGGCATCCTGAGATTACTGCAATTTTTTCTATGTCCGATGTTATGGCTATTGGTGCCTCAACAGCACTTATGGATATGGGATATTCAGTTCCAGAAGATATATCGGTTATTGGCTTTGATGGTATTGAAATATCTAAATTTTTTAAGCCTAAAATAACAACCTTTATTCAGCCACAGGATAAAATAGCCAAAAAATCAATAGAGCTTTTAACTAGTATGATAAATGGGAAAAAGCCTGCAAGGGTTTTATTGCAAACAAAATTAATAGAGAGAGAATCAGTTGTAGAGCATATGGAGGTATCTAATGTCAGTGTTCAATTTTAAAGAGAAAATTAAAGCCGGTCTTATGGAAAAATATAATGTTTCACCTGAAAAGGCTACTGTATATCAGGTACATAATGTTATTTCCGATTTAGTAATGGCAGATATAAGTGAAGGCTGGGAAAAGAGCAGCAAGATTCAAAATAATGGTAGAAGAGCATGTTATTTTTCTGCTGAATTTTTAGTAGGAAGAGCTATACAGAACAATTTGCTTGCACTTGGCATAGAGGGTGAGATTAAAGATGCTTTAAGGGAGCTTAATATATCCTATGACTGTCTTGAGGATGTTGAAGATGCGGCACTAGGAAACGGCGGCCTAGGCAGATTGGCAGCTTGCTTTATGGAAAGTGCAGCTACAATTAATGTTCCTTTAATAGGCTACGGAATTAGGTATAAGTATGGCTTGTTTAGGCAGACTATTGAAAACGGTTTTCAAAAGGAATATCCTGATGATTGGACAAGAAATGGAGACCCTTGGAGCGTAAGATGTGAAAAAGAATCCGTTCTTGTAGAGTTCGATGATGCTAAGGTTATGGCTGTTCCTTATGATATTCCTGTTATTGGATATAAAACAAAGAATATCGGAACTTTGAGATTGTGGCAAGCGGAGGTATTAGACACAGATTTAAAGGAAAGCATTAAGAAGGTAAAAACAATATCTGACGTTTTGTACCCTAATGATAATGATAGAGATGGCAAAATTCTCAGATTAAGACAGCAGTACTTTTTCTGCTATGCATCTTTAAAGGATATTATTGCAAAGCATAAGCTTGAAAATGGCAGCATTAATGACTTGTCTAAGAAAATCACAATTCAGTTAAATGATACTCACCCTGCCGTATCAATTCCAACGCTAATTTGCATCCTTATCAAGGATGAGGGACTCACCTTTGAAGAGGCATTGAAAATATCTAAAGCTATTTTTAACTACACAAATCATACAATCATGCCTGAAGCTTTAGAAAAATGGGATGAAAGCATTTTCAAGGAGATTCTTTCAGAGGAATTTGAAATAATTGAGAAAATTGATGAGCAGTGTGTTGAAGAGCTAAAGGAAAAAGGTGCATCAAAATCAGAGATTTCTATAATGAAAATCGTAAATGATTCAGTTGTACATATGGCTAACCTTTCAATGTATGTTTCAAGGTATGTTAATGGAGTAGCTGCAATTCATACGGAGATTCTTAAAGACAGAGTGCTAAAAGAATGGTATAAATACTATCCCGAGCGTTTTCAAAATAAAACTAATGGTATTACTCCGAGAAGGTGGATTAAGCTTTGCAACCCCGAGCTTTCTAGCTTAATTAGTGAGCTTTTAGGAAATGATGATTGGGTTAATGATTTAAAGCAGCTTAAAAAGCTTGAAAATCTCGCTG
>JAAYSD010000091.1 GCA_012518465.1 Clostridiales bacterium | reverse complement strand
TTTTAAAAAACGTTTCTCTCGCTTTAAATAAGCTTTCCCACACCCTTTAGCTAGTCCGTTTTTCAGCCCCGCTCTTAAGGTGCTTGATTATTATATCAAACTTGCTCCACTTTGTCAAGGGTTTTTTTAAAAAAAGTTTGAAAAACTTATCATTTGTGCAAAAGCTACAATGCACATACCATAAATACTATCTGAATTATCTATTTTTATCCCTATCGCAAAATAATCTTAAATTTACTAGACTTTTTTTGCAAAATCCTTTATAATAGTATATATCAAATTTTCAGGAGATAAGATATGAATGATTATAATGGCTTTGAAACTCTAATGGTCCATTCAGGCTATGAAGCTGATGTTGCTACTAAATCAGTAGCACCACCGATTTATCCTACCAACGCTTATGTTTTTGATAATACTGAATACGCTGCTGATTTATTCAGTCTTAAAAAGGGCGGAAACATTTATACACGCCTGCAAAACCCCTCTGCTGATATTTTAGAAGGAAAAATCACAGCACTGGATGGAGGTTTTTCAGCTCTTGCTTTCTCGTCAGGTCATGCCGCAATGTTCAATACAATCGTAAATCTTTGTAGTGAAGGCGATGAATTTGTTGCTTCTTCTAATATTTATGGGGGTGCTATTAATATGTACGGCATCTCTTTAAAGCGTCTTGGAATTACTTGCAAATTTGTTGATCCAGATGATTTTGACGCATGGGAAAATGCTATTACCGATAAAACTCGCTTATTTTTCACAGAGCTTATAGGAAACCCTCATGCAAACATAGCTGATATTGAAAAAATATCTGATATTGCACATAATTACGCTATTCCTTTAGTGGTTGACAGCACCTTTAATACGCCTTATTTATGCAAGCCTATCGAGTTTGGTGCTGATATTGTTATACATAGTGCTACTAAATATTTGTCGGGGCATGGGCAGGTTATGGCAGGACTTGTTGTTGATAGCGGTAACTTCAATTATAAAAACAACGAGCGTTTCCCTTTATTTAACAATCCAGACCCCTCTTATCATGGACTTGTTTTTGCTGATTTAGGAAAAGCTGCTTTCATTTCACGTTTACGTGCATTAATCATGCGTGACTTAGGCAGCTGTCCATCACCATTTAATGCATATCTAACGACAATGGGAATGCAAACACTTTCTTTAAGAATGGAACGACACAGCAAAAATGCTCTTGCAGTTGCTGAATTTCTTGAGAATCACCCAAAAGTTGAAAAAGTCAATTGCCCAATGCTAAAATCCAGCAAATACTATGATTTAGCACAAAAGTACTTACCAAAAGGAACATCAGGAGTATTTACCTTTGAATTAAAAGGCGGAAGGCAAGCAGGTGCAAAATTTATGGATAATCTCAAGCTGCTGCAAATTGTTGCTAATGTAGGTGATTTGCGTTCACAAGTCATTCATCCAGCATCAACAACGCATAGCCAATTAAGCAGCGAGCAATTAAATGCCTCAGGAATTAGCGAAAACACCGTTCGTTTATCAATAGGAATCGAAACCATTGATGATATAATCGCTGATATTGAACAAGCTTTAAAATGATTTATATAAGTAAAGTGGGGCAGATAAAATCTGCTCCACTTTGTTTTATCTGAAATACGTCTGTGCCAATGCTTTTAGCTTATATGCCTGAGAATCAGTATAGACGCCTTTTTTAACACGCCATATCCAGTTATGATTTCCAACAGTAGAAGGAGTATTCATTCTTTTAGAATCGCCACCTACTATATCTTGTAACGGAATTATCACCGTATTAGCATGGCTTGCATAAAGTGCTTTTATCGCTGACCATTCATAATCCCATAGTCCGGCAGAAAGATACCTTTTAGCCATTGCTCTGGTATTTTTATCAGCTGATTTATACCATTCTGAAAAGGTTGCATTATCATGCGTACCAGTATATACAACGCAATTACTTTTGTAATTATGTGGTAAATGTTCGTTGTCAAGGTTATTTGCATTAAATCCAAATTGAAGCACCTTCATACCCGGATAGCCTGTTTGAAATAATAATTTTCTTACACTGTCAAATATCTCACCCAAATCCTCGGCAATAATCCTTATATCAGGTATAGAGCTATGAACTGCCTCAAAAAATTCAATGCCCGGACCATTCTCCCACTTCCCATTTTCAGCTGTTTTAGCACCAGCCGGAATGGCATAATACGTATCAAAGGCTCTGAAATGGTCGATTCTTATTAAATCATAAAGCACCTTGCTTTGTTCTAGACGCCTTATCCACCAAGTGTAATTTTCTTTTTTCATTTCGTCCCAATCATAAATGGGATTTCCCCACAGCTGCCCTGTTTTTGAAAAATAATCAGGCGGAACACCAGCTACCTTTATCGGCATATTAAGCCTATCCAGAACAAAAAGCTCAGGATTCTCCCACACATCCGCACTATCAAAGGCGACATAGATGGGTATATCTCCTATTATTTCAATCTCATTTTTGTTAGCATATCTTTTTAGCTGTGCCCATTGCTTATAAAAAATATATTGAACAAACTTCCAAAACTTAATTTCATCAATGAGCTTTTCCTTATATTCATCTATAGCCTCGGGCTTACGCATTTTAATATTTTCATCCCATTCATACCATGGCTTGTCATTATAAAATATCTTCAATGCCATAAATAATGAATATCCGTCCAGCCAAGGCGCCTGCTCTTGAACAAAGGCTAAATAAGGAACATCTTCTTCAAATGATTCAAAAGCCATACGTAACAGCGGTATTTTTGTCCTGATTACCTTTTCAAAGTCTACAAAACTAGGGTCAGCACCAAAATCTGCATTAAGGCAAAGCTCCCTAGTTAAAAGTCCATCCTGCACAAGATCATCTAAATCAATTAATAGAGGATTTCCTGCAAAGGTTGAATACGATTGGTACGGTGAGTTCCCATATCCGACAGGAACAAGAGGAAGCACCTGCCAATATCTTTGCCCCCCTTGTTTAAGCCAATCGACAAAGCTCTCAGCATCTCTGCCGAAAGTACCTATTCCATATGGTGAGGGCAAGCTGGTAATGTGCATTAATACACCACAACTTCTAATTTGTTCATTTTTCAAATTACTTCAATCTCCTTATCTTTATTAAATGAGTATAAATAACAAGCTTTAACCTTTTTCAAAAACATTTTTTCCAAAGCCATCTTATAAGTGGTAATTTGCTTTTTATACAATTTCACAAGGCTATTAAGATCAGAAATACTATCCGTTTTATAATCAACAAGGACAATCTCATCTCCCTCATAGAAAAATAAATCAGCAATGCCTTGTACAATTGGTATATCATCAGCATTTTTAATATCTGCTTTTTCAATATCCATTATATGAGCAAAAATAGGGTATTCCTTATTAACATCGGCAGAATCAAGCACTCTTTTACCTAAATTAGTATTAAAAAACTTTAATATTTTAAAAGGATTGATTATATCCGCCTCAATCTGAGTGAGCCTGCCAGCACTGATAGAATCTCGGATAAACTGTGAAATACGTTCTTCACTGCTGACAATTATTTTGTCAAATGGAATTATCTCCATAAGCTTATGATAAGTATCACCATAAAACTTTCCCGTAAGCTCTTTTTTATCAATATAATTAGGATTTCTAAAGTAAAAGAAGCTTTCCGCAGCACTAGCATTATTTTTTTCCAGCTCAAGCTTTGCCAGCTGGGTTGCCGTGTATTTTTCAGGAGTCCTTGTATCCTCGTCGAAAGGATATTGAAACTCAAAATTCTGCTCAATGTTCTTAATAATATCTATGCTATTTACGTCAGCGTCTTGTCCAATATTAGTTTCAATTTCAGCTGATAAATCAGTGCTTAAATATTCGCCAGGTTTAATAATCATAGGTATATCTTTTATCAAAAATTCGCTAGGGATATTATCTTTATCGATATAATCAACTTTTTCTCCAATAGTATATGTTATCCATTCAAGATAATTTTTCACTCTTGAAATATCTATTTCATAAGCAGAATTAACATTCTCTAAAAATTTTTCATATCCGCCCTTTACACAAGCAGTCATTATCAGCTTTTCCTTAGCTCTTGTCATAGCTACATATAAAAGCCGCATTTCCTCACTTATATTTTTTGCCATAATTATCTCTTTAATAGCAGTATGAGTTAAAGTATCATATTTTATCAATCTTTCATTATCAATATACCTTAAGCCGATGCCAAAATTAATATCATATATCAAGTCCTCTTTTAAATACTCGCTATTAAATTGCTTTTGCAAATCACAGATAAAAACAACGGGAAACTCTAATCCCTTTGACGCGTGAATGGTCATTACCTGAACTGCGTCTTCAGCAGATGAACCGATATTTGCCTGAGTTAAATCCTGATTATTATTTTTTAAGTTTTCAATAAAACGTAAAAAATCCGATAATCCGGAATTAGTATTCCTTTCAAAATCACTGGCATAGGCAAGTAATTTCCTCAAATTTGCGACCTTTTGAGTATTATTTTCATATAAGGAAATCGCATTGATGAAGTTAGTGTTATCGTATATTTTTCTTATAAGTCTTTCCACTGAATTAGCAGACATAAATGAGCGTAGCTCTCTAAAATCAGCAATAAACCTAAGGCATCTATCATCAGCCTGAAGTCTAAAAGCCTCCTTGTCCTCATTAAACAATTCTTTTAGCTTTTCAATGTCACTTTCACTAAAGCATTTTTTATAAAATTCATCATTTTCAAGCTCATCAGCTGTAAAAGGCTTGGCACATTTTAAAACACAGCTGTAAAGTGAGGATTTTTTAAAGCTTTCATAAAATTTTCTCATATCAACTATTTTTTCAAGCTTTAATACATCTATGCCTATTGCTCCCACTCTAATAGCAGAAAGCTCCTGTGTATTGAACAAATAAAGTGGTGACATCAAAATCGATAAAAGCTCAATGTTTTTTAAAGGATTATCAATAATTGTAAGATAGTCGATTATTAAATTAACCTCAAACAATCCAAGATAATTCTTAATTCCTGAAGAATTAGCTACTATGCCATATTCCCTTAAATAATCTACAAAGTGCTTAGCACTGTTTTTCACACCTCTTAATAAAACACAAAAATCACTTGGCTTTGCTCTGCGATAACCTTTTTTATCCTTCACTAAAAATCCTGAGGAAATCATCTCATTAATCTTAGCACTTACAAAACTTGCTTGATTTTCTATATTTGAAAGCTCCTCGCTCTCATCTTCATCTAAAGCTTCGCTAAATTCACTATTAAAAATATAAAGCTCTGTGGGAGTATCCTTTTCCACCTCATAATCAGCTCCGTAAACAAGTCTTGAATTTTGATAATTAGCTCCGCCTGTCTTTTTCGTCATAATGCTCTCAAAAACACTATTTACCGAATTAACAATTACATTTCTGCTGCGAAAATTTTTATTCAGTGGTAAGAGAGTATAATCTTTCCTTTCACAAAGGCTTATAAATACATTGGGATTAGCTCCTCTAAAACCATAAATTGATTGCTTAACATCACCTACAAAAAACAAATTCCTCTCATTATTAGATATAAGCCTGAATATCTCATACTGCAAATCATTAGAATCCTGAAACTCATCAACTATTATCATGGAAATATCCTTGGAAATTTCCATAGCTGCCTTAGAGGGTTTCCCATCATCACTTAAAATTTGATAGCAAAGCTGCTCTGCATCTGAAAAATCAATAGCGTTTTTATCAAGCTTCAACGTTAAAAACTCTTGATTAAACACCTTATAAATTTCAAAAATAATTTCCGTTACTGATTTTTGAAAGCTCAAATCGTCCTTATAAAAATCCATAGGGAAATTTAAATTTGTCAAAGCCTTAGCTTTTTTAAGATACTTATCCCTCAAGCCCTTTATATTATCCTTTAGCTCTAAAAATTCAGGGTTATCCTGTAAGGTTTTCTTAGTTATACTCGGAAAACGCCCAAAGCTCAATGAATTAAGTGCAAAAAATAACTCGGCATTATTCTCTTTAAAAGAATTATGCTTTAAATCAAGAATTGCATTTAAATCGGATTGAATTATTCCAGCTATTTTATCCTTTGCCGGCATATCATTTGGCAAATTATTTGCAAGCTCATAAGCCTTTTCAATTATTTTTTGAATAACTAAAGACTTATCAAAAACAACTGATTTTATTATATTAAAATAAAAGTCATAGCTGATAATTTCATCGTCATATAGCTTTCTTTGCTTATCTATCCATTTATCCTTGTTTGGAATATTTGATAAAAAGCTATTAAAATCAAGAATGTATTTTGCCAGTCTTTCATCATTAGTATCTATAAAGGTGTTAAATAATACATTGCTCTTATCCTGTGAAATATTATCAAAATACTTATCCAGTGCAATATCAATCGCCTTTTGTGCTAATATTCCCGCCTCCTCCTCACTAAGAATACTAAAACCAGGCAGCACATCTAATGCATTGATATTATCTCTTAAAATATTTATACAAAAGGAATTAATTGTAGAAATTTTCGCTTCCTTTAAAAGGATAAGCTGTGTTTTCAAATACTCTGAATTATTTGTTTTTATCAAAGCCTTTAAAGCTTTGTTTAAACGCATTTTAAGCTCGTTTGCAGCCTTGTTGGTAAAGGTTACTACAACTAGCGAATTTGCCGGAACATTCAATCTTTCATCTGAAATAATACTAACTATTCTTTCCACAAGCACAGCAGTTTTTCCGCTGCCAGCAGCTGCTGAAACGATAGCTGCACCATTTTTGTTGTGACTATGGGACAAAGCCCTTACTTGCTCATCAGTCCAAAGCATTCACATCACCCCCGTTTTCCTGAGGAATTATATCCTTATCCTGCTTTGTAAAAGCAATTTCCTTTTCATCTTTTATTAGAATTTTATCATTATTTTTTCTGCAAAACGCAATATAATCACAGGTTTTACAAGGGTCAATATTCTTTCCTGAGATTGGCACTGCTAAAATCTTTCCCTCAAAAAATTCCTTAAGCTTTTCATCAACCAGATTTTCACAATAATCCTTTATTAAACTCAGCTCCTCCTCAGAACGAATGGTAGTATCGAAAAACATTTTTCTTGCGCTTGAGCTTGTTTTCTTGATAAACAGATTATTTAAAGCATCCTGCTCTTTCAATACCTCCTCATCAGAAACAATAAGCCCGCTCCTCTTATGTGAATCAAGCCAAGCTTTTTCTTTTAAGCTTTCATCATGATCTGAGGTTTTTTTTCTAAGAGATGAGCTAATAGAAGTGCGGCCCGCCCTATAATAAATAACTCCGGCAGGCTTAAATTTATTGTCCTGACACACAGCAAATAAATATAAAAGCATTTGCGTATTATAACCATTTTTAACAGCTGATATATCAAATGCCTTTTTACCGGTTTTATAGTCGACAATTCTGATATATTCTTTATCTCCGGCTTTCATCACATCTAATCTATCAAGCTTTCCAATAATTTTAAATTCAAATTTATCGCCATTATCGGTATCAAACCTTACAGTTAAAGGCTTTATATTCTCATCATTTACACCTTCATCAATTACAGCCTCAAATAAATGAGGTCTAAACCTTGAAACTGAAAATTCGTCCTGCAAATTTGTAAGAATGGGTAAAATTAAATTTTTAAGGTTTTTTAGCATTAAATCGAACCTGTTTTTATCACTAAAGCTGTCAAATAAAAATCTTTCCTTATACATTTCAAGATATGTTTCAATAAATCTTATCAAATCCTCATTTTTATAGCTTATAAAGCTTGAAACATCGCTTTCATCCTTACAATGATTTTCTAAAACCTTTTGCAAAACAAAATGTACAATATTACCTGTTTCAAGCGGCGTTATTCCATGCTTATTCAAAGTCCTTGCCAAGAGTACATTTTTGCAAAAAAAGCTGAAGTTGCAGCTGCAAAGCTGTTCAAAGCTTGTAGCAGAAATTTTATTCTGATTAAAGCAGCGTGATATATAAATAGGGTCACTTAAATTATGTCGGTTTGAACCCTCCCCTTGTAAAGATAAAACCTTATCCAAATTTTCTTGAAAATCCTTATCCCAGCCAAAAACAACCTCGCTAAGAGCATATTTCTCCATGCTTTTACTTCTATAAAAGCGTGAAAGCCTTTGTTTTGCTACAAACAAGCTTGTGCTATAAAAATCCTCCTTAAAATTATTGGCAGAAACCTCTTGTTTTTTTAATATTTCTAAAATTTCATCAGCCTCTGTCGCTCTTTCCATCGAATTAGCCGATGAATCCATTAAACTATAACTGATAAATAAAAAATCACTCGGTAGGGTAAAAGCCTTATAAGCCGATAAAATCTGCTGTGAATAGCGTGTCTTTCTATCAATTCCAAGTCGTATTCCGTTTTGCTCCATCTCTTCTATTTCATAGTCTGAAAAAGTATTTCCACTGCTTATCTGCATAGGGAAAGCACCATCATTTACACCTATTATAAATGCAATCTTAACGGCTGTTGTCCTCGTTCGGCCTGTTGTTCCAAATAGCACACAATCAATAACCTGTGGCGGCTGAGAGCAGTTTGTAGACGAAAAAATATTTTTTATAAAGCTATAATAGTCCTTTAAATTTATTTCTGTATTTTCAAAGGCCTTATGCAATCCTTCAAATACCGACAAAATCAATTCCCAAATTTGATGATATTCATTAGCCTTTTCATTATCAGTTTCATTTTCTTCCCCAGTGTATTCATCTAAGGAATTTATGTAGCAATGTCCTTTAACAGCACCGATTATATCAATTTTATTTATTAAAAAATCTGTTATAATTTCCGTTATTTCAGCTCCATTTTTGCTTAAAAGTTTTTTCTTTAGCTCAAAAATAGGCTCACATATTTTTACACGAAGCTCCTCCTCTCTTGCAAAAATATTCTGTCCATCGCTATTTAGCTTTAAAAAGGGTTTTCGCCACATTTCTCTATCTATATTCCAGACATACGCATATTCTTCAAGCGTATTAATCTGATAAAGCGTCAAGGTAGAAAACGCTTGATGTTCATCATCATATATTCTTACAAAACCCGTTTTTACATATCTTAAGATGTTTTCTGTTGTAGGATTTAAAACCACTTCAAACAAAGAAATCACTTGCTTAGTCAAGGGATTTTCAATTATAGGTTTGGGCAAATCAAAAAAAACAGGTATTCCATACTTTTCAAACGTACTATCAAAGGCGGGCAAATACTTTTTAGGGTCTGAAGATAAAATAGCTATATCCTTATATCTATAACCTTTTTTTACAATATGAAAAATCTGTGCCGCTACATACTCAGCCTCTGAATAAAAATCATCGCAGGAAACTACACTTACGGCTTCGCTCTCATAATCAAAGGTGGAATTTTTACCCTGAAAAAGATTTTCGGATAAAAATACTAGCTCATTTTTTTTGTATCTTTTAATTTCATCAAGATAAATTATCTCCGATTCTAATTGAGAAAGCTGATTTAACAGCCTTGCACCTGTATAAAAAACCAAAGGAATATCTTCTACAATATCACTACAAGTAATAGTTATATACCCATTAAAACAAGAGTAAAAAGCTGTTTTCAAAAAATCAAGCTGCATGGTAGAAAAGCTGTCAAAACCATCGACAAATAATACCATATCATCAAAATAGGAATTTTCAGCACCATATTGAGCAGCGTTTTTAAGCTCGTCAGGCTGGTCAGTATATGCCTTTTCCAAAACGGCCTCATATGTAGAAAAAATCAAGGAAATGTCACTCAATTTATTAAAAAGTACGTTATTTTCGCCCACGCTAATAAGCTTTTCAGCAATAAACTGCGGGCTAAGTGATGATGCTTTCATCATATCAATTATTTTTAATATCTGATTAGAAAAAGCAGGCTTTTTAGCCTTGTCCATATAAAATTTAAGCCTCTGTGAAATCTCATTAATCGCAATGTAAATAGAAGTCTTTTTTACAATATCATCAGCAAGCGTTTTCGGAACACCGTATATCGAATTAATCTCAGAAGCTATCTTTGTAAAAGTAGTAACCCTTATTTTTGAAAACCCATTTGCACCTAACCTTAAAAGCAAAAGCTTTTCTGTTTCAAACTCGTATTGCTCAGGCACAAGATAATAAATTTTCTTATTAGAAACAAGACTCAAATATTCTTCAAGCTTGTTATT
The DNA here is from genome assembly GCA_012518465.1 of Clostridiales bacterium. Taxonomy (GTDB): domain Bacteria; phylum Bacillota; class Clostridia; order Oscillospirales; family Ruminococcaceae; genus JAAYSD01. The sequence continues at coordinate 5,229 of JAAYSD010000091.1, read as the reverse complement.
TAAATATTCAGTTTTTCCGCAGCCAGATTTTCCTGTAATTAAATGCAGCATTTCTCCACCTTTTTCACAAATATATGAAAATTATAGCATAATTCTATCTTTTTTGCAATAAAATTAACACATTGATTAAAAATCAATAAGCATCTGCTTATAATCAAGCTGCTCAAAGCCTTTGGCTTTATATAAGCTTTGTGCCTTATTATCGCTCGTGTATTCCAGACGAATACGCTTTACTATGTTCTTATATTCATCAATTATAAAATCAATAAATCTTCCTCCCAAACTTCTATTCTGAAATTCCGATCTTATATACAGCTCTTCAAGCCATATCACAGTTCCACCCGCCTCGTTTGAGTACGTAAATGCTAAAAGCCCATATCCAGCTATCTTATCATCAGCAAAAATTAAATAGGCCTTTGCTAGCTGCGACTTAGCATTTAAAATATTTATTGTACTCTCAATATGGCTATCGGGTATTTTGTGCAAAACAGCTGGCAGGCTGTAAAATTCCTTAATCATTAATTTCAAATCATTCTCATACGAGCTATTATATTCTATAAACATTTTTAACCCTCCTGTTATAAGTTATTATATCACATGGTTATAGGTAAAATCAAGATTGACAAAAACATATAGGTATTGTATAATATAAAAAGATAACTTAGCTATTAAAATGAATGGTGATAATATGAAAAACTCAAAAAAACAAAAAAAATATAACTACAATACAGTTGCCGTACATGGAAAATCCTCCTTTGACCCATTAACAGGTGCAGTTAGCACGCCTATATATCAAAGTGCTACCTTTCGCCATCCAAAGCTTTATGAAAGCACTGGATACGATTATTCCCGTTTGCAAAATCCCACTAGAGAGGCTGCTGAAAATGCAATTTCTCTGCTTGAAAACGGTAAAGAAGCTCTTGCTTTTTCAAGTGGAATGGCAGCAGTGTCCACTGTGATAAAGCTTTTTAAGAGTGGTGATTCTATAATTGTTTCAGATGACCTGTACGGTGGAATTTACAGAATTTTCGAATCTATTTATTCCGTGTATGGAATAAAGGCAATTTATACCGACACAACATCAATTCAAAATATAGAAAACGCTTATTCCCCAAGTGTTAAGGCAATATTTTTAGAAAGTCCTACTAATCCAACGATGAAAATAAGTAATATCAGAAAAATATCAGAATTTTCAAAAGAGAAAAATATACTTACTATTGTCGACAACACCTTTTTGACCTCTTATTTTCAAAAGCCCTTGGATTTAGGTGCTGATATAGTAATTTATAGTGGTACTAAATATCTAGCCGGACACAATGACACCCTAGCCGGCTTTATTGTAAGCAGCAATGATGATATAATAGAAAATCTCCGACTGATACAAAAGTCAGAGGGTGCTGTGCTTTCACCTTTTGATTCATGGCTCGTTTTAAGAGGATTGAAAACTCTGCCTTTAAGAATGGATAGGATAAATTCTAATACACAAAAAATAGCTGAATTTTTAAATAATCATTCAGCAATTAAAAAAATATATTATCCCGGTCTGCCATCACATAAAGGCCATGAGCTTTTAAAAACACAATCCACCGGTTTTGGAGGAATTATTTCATTTGAAGTAGAAAGTGCTGCCAAGGTAGAAAAAATACTTGAAAATGTGGAGCTAATCATGTTTGCTGAAAGCCTTGGTGGTACTGAAACTCTAATCACTTATCCAATGGTGCAAACTCACAATGCTATTCCTGAAGAAATCAGAAATAAAATTGGTGTCAATGATAGACTTCTAAGGCTCTCCGTTGGAATAGAAAATGTAGATGATTTAGTAGATGATTTAGATTTTGCACTATCTATATAAATTCAAATGCTATATCTGTTGTTAAAAATTCAATAGGCGTCATAAAGCTTTGATTATATGCAATCAAGGCTTTTATTATGGAAGATTCCCAAGTCATTTTAGGTAAAACAACAGCACCCGCTGCCAGAGCAGGTCCTACACTTTCATATATATCCTCATCCTCTTGCTTTGCACCAGCAAGATAAAAATCAATACCAACGCTTTTACATTTCTCAATAAATGGCAGCACACTGTTCTTACATAAAACAGGTAAAGTTCCTGCATGGTAGGTATAATGCACAACAGCTTTTATTTCATCATTTAAAACGAAACTATTATAATCAATTCCTACATATGGAAGTATAGCAAGTACTTTGTTTTTCAAGCAAATACCTCTTAAATCTGCTGCAAATTCCTGACGCAAATCACCCCTAGTAGGATTTTCACCTAAAGCAATTGCAGTAAACTTTCCATTTTCCATAAGCCCAAAGGGATTGTTTTTTGGAGAAGTAAAATTATGCAAAAAGTTATCAGCCGAATTTATTCTTGTGCCTAAATGTACAACTACATTAGAGGATATATCTTGATAAATCGTAAAAACTCCTCTGTGCAGCTTTGATTCACTCTGCTCTAAAATAAAATCAACAGCAGAAGTAAAGTTATTACTTGCATTACTTTTAGAATCATTGGGAGGAAGATTTGACGCAGTGATAACAACAGGAATATCAACATTTCTGAGTAAAAAAGACAAAAAAGCTGAAGTATATGCCAGCGTATCCGTTCCATGCGTTATAATAATCCCATCATAATCGGAAAAATTTAATTCCTTAAAAAAAGCAGATAATTTTTCAAGAAAAATACAATCGGAATTCTCACTTAAAATCCTTATAGGAGCGAAAACAGTAAAATCAATTTTATATTTTTCTTTATCTAATAACAATAATTTTGAAATATCCTCATCAGCATTATCCTTCAAGCTCATAATACCATAGCTCTGTGCTGTTTCAATTGTTCCGCCCGTCTTGACTAAAGCAATTTTTAAATTGCCTCTTCCTTTTTTCTCCTGCATTTATTGCAAATACCTCTTAGATTCAAATTTAATTCAGTAATATCAAACCCCTCGCTCTCAAGCCTCTTGAGTACGGGGTCTAATTCAGGGATTTCAATGTCTATTACTTCGCCGCAAGCCTGACAAATCATATGATAATGGTCATCCACTCTAAAGTCAAACCTATCGCTGCCCGATGAAATCCTAATCTTTTTGATTTTTCCCATTTCTGATAGAACATTTAAGTTTCGATATACTGTACCTAAGCTTATATTAGGGTGTTTAGCACGTAAAACAGTGTATATCTCATCTGCAGTGGGATGAGTCTTCATGCTTTGCACAGCTCTAAAAATCATCTCTCGCTGTTTTGAGTATTTCATTAAAATCCTCCAAATAAATAATGATAATTAATATTAAAATTCATTCTACTACTTCATATATTATCATCATTTTTAACTTTTGTCAATGATTTGTTAAAAAATATTATATTAAATATAACTTATGATTTTAGAGGAAGTATAAAGATGAAATTATACTAAGCCATACATGATTCATGCAGTTTTCCATCACGCATTACAAGAATTCTGTCAGCTGTTTTTGCTGAATTATTATCATGTGTTATTAAGATAATTGTATTACCCTTTTTATTTAATTGATGAAAAATCTCCATTATTTCAGCTCCGGAATTGCTATCTAAATTTCCGCATGGCTCATCAGCAAGTATAATAGAAGGTGAACCAACAATTGCTCTTGCAATAGCCACCCTCTGCTGCTGTCCTCCGGAAAGCTCATGAGGTTTATGAAACATTCGTGAAGTCAATCCTACTGATGATAATGCTTGTTCTACTAGCTTTTGTCGCTTGTGCTTATTCATTTTTCGATAAATTAAAGTAAGCTCAACATTTTCAAATGCTGTGAGTGTAGGAATAAGATTAAACCCTTGAAAAACAAAACCAATCTTTTTATTTCTTATTTCAGAAATTTCATTATCCTTCACACAATTTATCATACAGTTTTCCAATAAATATTTACCGCAGGTAGGCGTATCAAGGCAGCCTATTATATTCATCAAGGTAGATTTCCCCGAACCACTTTGCCCAATAACAGCAATAAATTCGCCTTTTTCAACCATCAAACTCACATTATCCAATGCTTTCACAATATTATTTCCCATTTTATAGTGCTTGTCAATATTTTCAAGACTAATCAGCATAAATACATCTCCGTTTCTAGATTATATTAATATTATTATTTCAATATATTGGATTTTTATTTATAATTTACAAATTAATTATATTTGACTTTTTCAACAAAATCATATATAATAATTTATATAAACTGCTAGTCGAAAGGGGCATAATTATGTCTGAGCCTGTGATGGGGAGAATTCACTCCATTGAAACGCTTGGTGCTGTTGACGGTCCGGGTTTAAGATACGTTGTTTTTGTGCAGGGCTGTCCTTTAAAATGCCTGTATTGTCACAATCCAGATTCTTGGGATTTTAACAAAGGTACACTTACAAATTCAAAATCCGTAGTAGAGAATATCAAGCCTTATATTGGTTTTATAAAAAACGGTGGTGTCACCATTTCAGGGGGTGAGCCATTAGCGCAGCCTGATTTTGTACTTGATATAATAAGCAGGTGTCATGAGCTTGGTCTACACGTTGCAATAGACACTTCCGGTGCTATAAATTTAGGTGCAGTCAGTCATATTATCGATGCTGCTGATTTGCTTTTACTTGATATTAAAGCCATTGATAAGGATGTTTTTAAAGAACTTACAAGCGTGCCAAATACCGCAACTATGAAACTGTTAGAATACACAAGAGTTACTAATAAGCCAATATGGATACGCCATGTGCTTGTACCCGGATATACTCTTGATACAACTCAGCTTGAAAAACTTGCTGATTTTTTAATGCTCTATCCTAATATTGAAAAAGTGGAACTATTGCCCTTTCATAAGATGGGTGAATACAAGTGGCAGGAGCTAGGCAAGGAATACAAGCTTTTTGACACTAGAGAGCCTACTTTAGAGGAAGTCAAGGACGCTGAAGATATTTTCAGAAAAAGAGGACTTATAAAATAACAATATTATTTTTAAAAACTAAAAGCGTGTAATTTTCACAAGCTTTTAGTTTTTACTTTTTATAAAAGTAATAATTAAATCAATCACCTTTCTTTGAAAAACCCATAACTTCAGCACTTTTTGCAAAAGTAAAACCCCCACGTCGCTAAATTTAAATCGTGCAATCATTAGTAACGGGGTGTGAGCTTAAATTCGGTGAAAATTCAGTATTGGCAGCTTATGAACAAATGCAAATTCAGAAAGCCACTATTCGCAAAGT
>JAAYSD010000090.1 GCA_012518465.1 Clostridiales bacterium | reverse complement strand
CCCTTTACAAAAGATAATATGTGTGCTATAATTTAAAAGTTAAAAAACCTGTTCAAGGCTATGTGGATATTGTCATATATGGCAATAGCTCTTGCAATGTATTGCTGAGAAACACCGTTTCCCTTTGCTTTGATATGGAAAAATTATAAAGAGGTGTATTATGTTATTAAAAGAAGAAAAACAGGCGGTTATCGCTGAAAACCGCAAGCATGAAAATGATACTGGCTCTCCAGAGGTTCAGATTGCTATTCTTACTAAGAGGATTAATGATCTGACAGAGCATTTAAAGGTTCATAAGAAGGACCATCATTCTCGCAGAGGATTGTTTAAAATGGTTGGTCACAGGAGAAATCTTTTAAACTATCTTATGAAGAAGGATATTGAGCGTTATCGTGAAGTAATTGCTAAGCTTGGTATTCGTAAGTAATATGGCTGTAAAGGGCAGTGAAAGCTGCCCTTTTTATCAATTTATTTGTTAAATTGATAATAGTGAATTTTAGTAGAGGCTGCAGATTTTTTAGCATTAAATTGAGCGTTTTGCTGTTATTTATGCAAAATGTTGAATTTATTGCTAAGTCTGCTCCTCAAAAATATGGAGGTTAATTAATGTTTGAAAATTACAAGGTTTTTAAGACAATGTTTGCTGGAAAAGAGCTTACTATTGAAACGGGTAAGGTTTGTGGACTTGCTAATGGCTCATGCTGGGTACGTTATGGTGAGTCCGTTGTTATGGTAAATGCAACAGCTAGTGCAAAGCCTAGAGATGGAATTGACTTTTTCCCTCTTTCAGTTGATTATGAAGAAAGGCTTTATTCAGTAGGCAAAATTCCCGGCTCATTTTTAAAAAGAGAGGGTAGACCATCAGAAAAGGCTATTTTAAATTCTCGTGTTGTTGATAGGCCTATGCGTCCATTATTTCCTAAAGATATGAGAAATGACGTTTCTATTACTATGACTGTCTTGGCAGTAGATCCTGATACTTCTCCTGAAATTTTAGGTATGATAGGTGCTTCAATTGCTGTATCGATATCCGATATTCCTTTTAATGGACCTATTGGTGGTATTCTAGTAGGGCTTGTAGATGGCGAAATTGTATTAATGCCAAATCTTGAGCAAAGGCAAAAATCCGATTTATCACTTATTGTATCCTCAAGTGCAGAAAAAGTAGTTATGATAGAAGCGGGTGCTAATGAAGTGCCTGATGATATTGTGTTTGATGCTATTATGAAAGGTCATGAGGAAATTTGTAAAAGCCTTATTCCTTTTATTAATGATATTGTAGCTCAAATTGGAAAGCCTAAGTTCCAGTTTGAATCTATGGAGCTTGACGCTGAGTTTTTCAACTCTGTGGCTGAAATGGTTGAGGACAAGGTTAAATATGCACTTGATACCGATGATAAAAACATTAGGGAAGAGCGTTTGCAGCCTATTAAGGATGAGCTTCATGAGAGATTTGATGAGGAATATGGTGAATCTCTGGTAGAAGAGGCTTTATATAAATTGCAAAAGAAAATTGTACGTCGCTGGCTTCTTGATGACGGAAAACGTGTAGATGGCAGAGGACTTAATGAAATTCGTCCATTAGCTGCTGAGGTGGGATTATTACCTAGAGTTCATGGTTCGGGCCTGTTTACAAGAGGTCAGACTCAGGTGCTTACAGTGGCTACTTTAGGGCCTATAAGCGATTCTCAGAAAATTGATGGAATAGATGAGGATGATTCAAAAAGATATATGCATCACTATAATTTCCCTTCATATTCAGTTGGTGAAACAAAGCCCAGCAGAGGGCCGGGAAGAAGAGAAATAGGTCACGGTGCTTTGGCAGAACGTGCTTTAGAGCCTGTTATTCCTTCTGTTGAAGATTTTCCTTATGCATTCAGACTTGTATCAGAGGTTCTTTCTTCTAATGGTTCAACCTCACAAGGCTCAATTTGCGCTTCAACATTGGCACTTATGGATGCCGGTGTACCGATAAAAGCACCTGTTGCAGGCATTTCAGTAGGTCTTATTACAGAGGGCGAAAGATGGATGACAATGCTTGATATTCAAGGGCTTGAAGATTTTTATGGAGATATGGATTTCAAGGTTGGTGGTACTCACAACGGTATTACAGCTATTCAAATGGACTTAAAGGTTGATGGTCTTACACCTGAGATTATTAAAGAAGCTTTTGAAAAGACTCGTAAGGCAAGAATTCATATTCTTGACGATGTTATGCTAAAGGTTATACCTACCCCACGCTCTGAGGTTAATAAATACGCTCCAAAAATGTTTAATACGAAGATACCTGTTGATAAGATTCGTGAAGTAATTGGCTCGGGCGGTAAGATTATTCAAAAGCTTTGTGCTGATTATGAGGTTAAAATTGATATTGATGATGATGGAAATGTGTTTGTTTGCGGTACAGATGCAGCAAATGCAAGAGCTTGTATAGAAGTGATTCATGGAATCGCTTTACCTCCGGAGGTTGGCGCAATTTATAAGGGCAAGGTTGTAAGAATTATGAACTTTGGCGCTTTTGTTGAAATTGCACCGGGAAAAGATGGCTTAGTCCATATTTCAAAGCTTGAAAACAGGCGAGTTGAGAAGGTTGAAGATGTGGTAAACATTGGAGATGAGATTATCGTAAAGGTTATGGAAATTGATGATCAAGGTAGAATTAATCTTTCCAGAAAAGACGCTCTTGCTGATATAGAAGCAAAGAAAAATAAATCTGAATAGAAAAAATTATAAGGGGGATTAAACCCCCTTATAGCT
>JAAYSD010000089.1 GCA_012518465.1 Clostridiales bacterium | reverse complement strand
TGTGGTGATAATGCTAATTACTCCAATATTTTCTATCCAAGCTTCTATACTGTATTGCTTGCGCAATATGAGTTTTTCTAATAATTTCGCTGTTATTTAAGTCGGCAATTGTCCTGCTGACTTTAAGTATTCTGTCATACGCTCTAGCTGAAAGGCCAAGCTTTTCAAATGCGTTTTTAAGTAAGGTTTTAGCTGAATCCTCGAGAGGGCATACTTCGTGTAGAATGTTTGGCGTTATACCTGAGTTGCTTTTAATTTTTGTACCGTTAAAGCGTCTTTGCTGTATTTCCCTTGCCTTTTGTACTCTTTGTCTGATAAGCCTTGAACTTTCCGATTTTGTTAAGCTTGATATTTCATTATATTCAACGGGAAGTATTTCTAGCTGAATATCTATCCTATCAAGAACAGGCTGAGATATTTTACCTAGATAGTTTTGCACTTGTTTTGATGAACAGGTGCATTTTTTATTTGGATTGCCAAAATTACCGCAGGGACAGGGATTCATAGCTGCTATTAGCATTACTTCAGCGGGATAAGTAGCACTTCCACTAGCACGTGAAATAGTGATATACCCGTTTTCGATAGGTTGCCGAAGGGTTTCAAGCACCTTTCGGTCAAACTCCGGAAATTCGTCTAAAAATAATACGCCATTATGAGCGATAGATATTTCACCAGGCTTAGGAATAGAGCCACCTCCGATTAATCCCACTGCTGAAGCAGTATGACTGATATTTCTAAAGGGGCGAGTGGTGATGAGAGGATTTTTAGCATCTAACATTCCTGCAATTGAATGAATTTGAGTGGTTTCTATACTTTCTTCAAAGGTAAGCTTAGGGAGAATGGAGGGTAACCGTTTTGCTAGCATACTTTTACCAGCACCTGGAGAACCTATAAGTAAAACATTATGCGAGCCTGCTGCTGCTATTTCTAGAGCAGCCTTTGCATTTTGCTGTCCTTTAACATCTGCAAAATCCAAAAAAACATTTTCATCATCATATGAAAATTCATACTCCTTTTCACATTGGATTAATTTATTACCGTTTAAATGTTCGACTAAGTTTTTTATATTTTGAACTGCATATACGTTAAGCCCTTTTACAACAGATGCTTCCTTAGCATTATCAGCGGGCACATATAAATGTTTTATGCCATTGTTTTTAGCACAAATAGCCATGGGTAAAATACCTTTTGCGTGATTAAGCTTTCCATTTAATGATAATTCGCCTATAAAACATGAATTTGATAAATCATTTGAAATTAGATTTTGCACTGATAAAATACTCATTAGAACAGGTAAATCATAGATAGAGCCTGTTTTTTTGACATCAGCAGGAGAAAGGTTTACTATTATACGGCAAAGCGGAAGCTGAAAACCACAATTCTCCAGTGCTGCTCTTATACGAGCCTTGCTTTCTGTGACAGCCATGTCGGGTAAGCCTACTATGTCAAAGCACGGCTGCCCTCTGCTTGTATTTATTTCCGAGGTGACCATAAAAGCATTCATTCCGAAAAGGCCACAACCATTTACTTTTGCAAACATAAAAAAACCGCCTTTTTTAATGATATATAAATTATAACAAAAAAAGCGATTTAATTCAACATTATTATACAATTTTATTAAGTTATATGAAACTCGAACTTAGCTTTTGATTTACATTCCCAATTAGAGTGAAATTCCAGCGATATGTTTTTTGCGTTTTGAGGCAACTCAATATTATAATAGCTTACCATACGCTTTTTATGTAATGGTTTTCCGTTTTCAGAAACTTCAGTAATAGTAGAGGCAACGAAAGAAGGGTGTATTTGCATTTCCTCTGCAAATGCACTGAAAAAATTAGCATCATCTGTAATATGGTTGTTATCCAGTACATCGTCTATGGTGATTTTTATAGAAATGTTTTTGCCGATAGTATCATTTATCATACAGCAACACCTTAAAATTTTTAACTTAAATAATAAAAACGTATATAATTCGTTATAAATCGATTATAACGCAAAATATATGTTATGTCAAGGAAAAAATGCAAAATTAACGTTTTTAATGTGTAATACCACGTATAATTTAAGATTATGCTTATTATAATAAAGCATTTAAGGATAGAATAACTGTTTTGATAAAGGAGAGGCATATGCACAAAAAAATTTCACACAGAATCACAATGCTTAGATTACAAAAGGGTGTTTCCGAATATCAGATGAGTCTTGAGCTGGGAAAAAACCGTAGTTATATTCAAAGCATATCTTCAGGAAAGGCACTTCCGTCTATGGCTATGTTTTTGGAAATATGCGAATATTTTAATATAACTCCATCTGAATTTTTTGATTTTGAGGTTGATGACCCTCATAAAATAAAGAGATTTTATGATTTATTAAAAGATTTTGATGCACAAGAGCTTGATGCAGTATATAATATGCTTTATGTATTTGCTGAGAATAAAGGTAAATAAAAAACTGACTACACTTAATCTTACGTCGTGTAGTCAGTCATTAGATGGCTTTTACATATTAATTTTGTCCACAATTTCGTTTACAATAGAATGTATCTTTTTATCATCACAATCGATTATATAATCAGCATATTTTTTATATAAGGGGGTACGTTCATTATACAGCTGCTTCAAGCTTTGCCCATTGTTCATTGCTATCCCACGGGTGGAAAGGTTATGAAGGCGTGATAAAATTTGATTATAGGGTAAATTGAGATAAAAAACATAACTATTTGCTTTTAGACCTTGCATAGCTTTTCTACTGTAAATTGCACTTCCACCGGTTGAAATAACTGTATCACTTATTTCGCTTAGCGATAGAATGGCTTTTTCTTCAGCAAGCTTAAAATAAGAAAGTCCTTTTTTATTGATTATTTCTTGTAAAAGCTGATTTTCCTGCTCTTGAATCACTAAATCAGTATCGATAAATTTCTTACCTAAAGCTTTAGCTAACACCACTCCAATGGTTGATTTACCACTGGATGGCATTCCTATTAAAACAATATTTTTGTCCATATCTTTACCTAAAATTAAATACTAGTGCTGTAATTAGGTGCTTCTTTAGTTATATAAATATCATGAGGGTGGCTTTCTTTAAGTCCTGCGCCAGTAATACGTATAAACTGCCCGTTTTCTTGCAGATTAGAAATATCAGCAGCACCACAATACCCCATTCCTGAACGGATACCGCCGATTAATTGATAGATAGTATCAGCTAAAGGTCCTTTATAAGGAACTCTTCCTTCGACACCTTCGGGTACGAACTTTTGTGACTTATCTTGGAAATAACGGTCTGCTGAGCCTTGCTTCATAGCCGCAAGACTGCCCATCCCACGATAAACCTTAAATTGCCTTCCTTGGTAAATTTCGCTTTCTCCGGGCGATTCCTCACATCCGGCAAGGATAGAACCCAGCATTGATACATTTGCACCTGCTGCAAGTGCTTTTACAATATCACCGGAATACTTTATACCACCATCAGCAATAACAGGCACGCCTGATTTTGATGCTTCAACAGCACAATCATATACAGCTGTAATTTGCGGTACGCCAATACCGGCAACCACTCTTGTTGTACAGATTGAACCAGGACCTATTCCAACCTTTATAGCATCAGCTCCGGCAGAGATTAAATCTCTTGCAGCGGCAGCAGTAGCGATATTTCCACCGATTACATCAACATTAGGATAAGTGTTTTTAATTCTATATATAGCCTCCAGTATATTTTTGCTATGTCCATGTGCTGAGTCAAGAACAAGTACGTCGACCTGTGCGTTTACAAGGGCGGCTGCACGTTCATCTAAGTCCTTTGAAACGCCTATTGCAGCAGCACAGAGAAGCCTATCTCCCTTATCTCTTGCAGTATTTGGATATTGAACGCTTTTCTCAATATCTTTAATAGTGATAAGACCTTTTAAATATCCTTCATCATCAACAAGAGGAAGCTTTTCAATCCTGTGCTTACGTAAAATGCCCTGTGCTTGCTTAAGAGTTGTGCCTATTGGTGCAGTAACAAGGTTTTCCTTTGTCATTACAGAACCGATTTTTATATTATAATCCTCAATAAAACGCATATCCCTATTAGTGATAATTCCAACGAGCTTTCCGTTTTCAACAATAGGAACTCCGGAAATTTTAAATTTTCCCATTAATTCATTTGCACTGTAAACATAGTCGTCAGGCGAAAGAAAAAAAGGATTGACAATTACGCCGTTTTCTGAACGCTTTACCTTGTCGACCTCTTCAGCTTGTCTTTCTATACTCATATTTTTATGGATAACGCCAATGCCACCTTCTCTAGCTATTGCAATAGCCATCTGTGATTCGGTAACTGTGTCCATAGCAGCTGTCATGATAGGAATGTTAAGTGCAATATTTTTTGATAGTTTTGTTTTTGTGCTAACCATATTTGGTGTAACTTCACTTTTTGCCGGTATTAAAAGTACGTCATCAAATGTTAAACCTTCTTTAATAAATTTTCCGTCCTTATTACAGTTTAGCATATTTTTTCCTTTCCATCAAAGCTTAAAAATTATTTAAACTATTATATCACTAAACTACTTAATTAGCAATAAGCATTTGAAAAATTTCGTGGTTTTATATATAAAAAAAGGTTTAATAGCTAGATTTTTGATACTTTTTATGAAGTGTATCTGATAAGTAAGTAAAATTTCTTCACGGTGAATTTTTTTGTTTAAATTTAATTATAATTTTCGCAAAATGCTTGACAATATTAAATAGCTGTGTTATAATTTCATAATGTAATGTACATTATGCAGGAAGGAGTGATTATATGAAGACAGGAATTCATCCTGAATACAGCCCCACAACAATAAAGTGTGCCTGCGGTGAAGTGATTGAAACTCGTTCAACTAAGAAGGATATCAAAGTAGAGATTTGCTCTAAATGTCACCCTTTCTTCACAGGAAAGCAAAAGCTAGTTGATACTGGCGGTCGTGTTGAAAGGTTTAAAAAGCGTTTCAAAAACTATTATGATAAAGAAAAATAGTTGCATTATCTTAACTCACGTGTAAAAGCGTGAGTTTTCTGTTATAGTAGGAGAATATATGAATGTTTCGGGTGAAAAGACAAAGGGCTATAAAACTATTATGGAAAAAACTCAGGCAAGCTTTATAGAGAGAAGGTCGGAGTTTATCGGTTATTTATCTCCTGTGGATAGTGAAGAGCAGGCTGTTGATTTTATTAATGAAATTCGTGCTATGCATAGAAAAGCCACACATAATTGCTACTGCTATATTTTAAGAGAAAATAATATTTGCCGATACTCTGATGATGGAGAACCATCAGGTACGGCAGGTATTCCAATTTTTGAGGCACTGAAAAAATCGCAGCTTATTGATATATGCTGCGTTGTTACCAGATATTTTGGTGGTATTTTACTTGGGGGAAGCGGGCTTGTGCGTGCCTATACAAAGTCCACTGCACTTGCAATTAACAGTGCTAAAATCAAGAATATGGAATTTTCTGCATTAGTTAGAATAAATGTTGATTACAACATATATGGCAGGTTGGCTCAAATTTTTTTTGAGTTTGGAGTAAAGCTTATTGATGAGAGTTTTTCTGATAAAGTAGAGATTAAATTATTTATCAAGGATAAAGAGCTTGAGCCTTTTAAAAAAAGCTTAATAGAGAGCTGCAATGGCAAAGTGTATGTAGAAGTTATACAAAAGCAATATACAGATTTCGAACAAAATTAGCATAATCAACAATTTTTTGTTTTTTCAATTAAATATAAAGGACTTTTAAATAGTATTTTAGTATATATTAATAGAATACTTATTTAAAACTAATATTATGCTAAAAAATGCTTTTTTAATAATTCAATCCTATGTGAGAGGTGTCGATATGTCAGTGAGAGAAGAAACCGAGAGGAATGAAAAACTGTTTTTATCTGAGTATGCTTGCCTTTCTGAAAAAACAAGAGGCCGCAAGATAAGTGAAATGCCTTGTAGTATTCGCACGGAATTTCAAAGAGATAGGGATAGGATTATTCATTGTAATGCATTTCGCAGGCTGAAGCATAAGACTCAGGTTTTTCTTTCCCCTGTTTCCGACCATTATCGCACTAGATTAACGCATACTTTGGAAGTAAGTCAAATTGCTCGCACAATTGCACGTGCTTTAAGACTTAATGAGGATTTGACTGAGGCTATTGCACTAGGCCATGATTTAGGGCATACTCCCTTTGGACATGATGGGGAAAGGGTGCTTAATAAGCTGATTGATGGTGGCTTTCGCCACTATGAGCAAAGTGTGAGAGTTGTTGAAATTATTGAGCGTGAGGGAAATGGTCTAAATCTGACTGATGAGGTTATTGACGGAATTAAAAATCATACTACAAAAGGAAAGCCTTATACTTTGGAAGGGCAGATTGTCAGATATTCTGATAAAATTGCTTATATTAATCATGATATTGAAGATGCAATCAGAGGAAATGTAATAAGTGAAAGTGACTTGCCTTCTGCTCCGGTTAAGGTATTGGGCAGGACGAAAAGCGAAAGAATAACCACTCTTGTAACTTCGATTATAGAAAACAGTAGCGATAGTATTTGCATGGATGGAGAAGTGCAAAGTGCTCATGATGAACTTAGAAAATTCATGTTTGACAGGGTTTATTTATCCGATAAAATACAGCATGAAAAGGATAAAGCTAATTATATAGTTAATTTTTTGTTTACATATTATCATAAAGGCATTGAAAAAATGCCGCCTTTATATATTGAATTTGCTGAAAAATACGGAAAAGCACGAGCAGTATGCGACTTTATTTCAGGAATGAGCGACGATTATGCTGTAAACCTATTTAAAGAAATCTGCATACCTAATTCTTGGCAGGGGATCAAATTTTAAGTTTAGAAAGGAGCAAAATGGCTTTATCACAAGATTTTTTGTATCAATTAAGGCTTAATAATGATATTGTAGATGTTATGGCATCTTATGTAAATATGAAAAAAGCTGGTCGGGATTTTGTGTGCCTATGCCCTTTTCATAATGAAAAGACACCCTCATGCCATATTTATTCAGATACTCAGAGCTTTTATTGCTTTGGCTGTGGTGCAGGCGGAGATGTAATAACATTTATAAGGATGGCAGAAAACCTAGATTATATCGAAAGTGTCAAGTATCTTGCCGAACGTGTTGGCATGGCATTGCCTGAGGACGGAAATGATGAGAATTTACGTATCAGGACAAGGCTGCTTGAAATGAATCGTAAGGCGGGAGAATATTTTCATAAGCTTTTATTTTCTGAAAAAGGACAAGCAGGGCTTGATTATTTTTTAAATAGAGGACTTAGTGTAAAGACTATAAAAAGGTTTGGCTTAGGCTATGCTGATGATGACTGGCATGGGCTTCATAATTATATGCGTGGGCTTGGCTATAATGAGGACGAGCTTGTACAAGGTTCTCTCCTTTCACGTGGGAACAACAGAGTTTTTGACAAATTTGTACATAGAGCTATGTTTCCAATTTTTGATATTAGAGGTAATGTTATAGGCTTCGGTGGAAGGGCGTTGGATACAGATTCTCATGCTAAATACTTAAATAGCAGTGAAACCTTAGTTTTTAAAAAGAAAAATAATTTATTTAATTTAAATTATGCTAAAAATTCAAATCAGAAAACTTTTATCCTGTGCGAAGGGTATATGGATGTCATATCAGTTTATCAAGCAGGATTTAAAGGCTCTATCGCAACATTAGGCACAGCAATTACCTCAGAGCAGGCACGTCTTATAAGGCAGTATGCAGAAGATGTGGTAATAGCTTATGATTCTGATGGAGCAGGGCAAAAAGCTACTATGAAAGCAATTAATTTGTTTTCTGAAAATGGGGTTAGTGCAAGAGTTTTAAAAATGGATGATGCTAAGGACCCTGATGAATTTATAAAAAAATATGGCGCTGATGCATTTGAAATGCTTATTGATAAAGCAGGTTCAGCAATAGAGTTTGAGATTAATAAGCTTAAGACGGGGCTTGATATGGAAAGCACTGAGGGGAAAACCTCTTTTCTTAAAAAAGCAGTTTATCTTTTAGCTGATATTAGCAATCCTATTGAAAGAGCGGTGCATATCTCAAATATTTCAAAGCTGACGGAAATATCTTCTGCAAATATTGAACAAGGCGTAGTGAATATAATTAAAGGCAGGAGAAAAAAATCATTTAATGAGCAAAAGAGAAAGCTGATTAATGGTGATTTTTCAAGAGATAAAATTAATCCGGAGGCAACGCAATTGCCTGCACAGGCAAGAGCCGAAAAAGGAATAATTTCATGCTTGGTAAATAATCCGTCTTGGCTTGAAAAAGTGCTTTTAAAATTAGATGTAGATGATTTTCCTACTTCATTTCATCGAAAATTGTTTGAACAGGTAAAAAATATTATTAAAAGTGGTGGAAATCCCGATTTATCCGAGCTTGGAAAGGAATTTTCTACTGATGAAATGGGTAAAATAACGGAGATTATTAACGAATACAAACGTTTTTCTTATGATGAAAAAATGCTTTTAGACTGCGTTGATGTCTTAGTTAAATATAAAGAAAAAAGTAACATTAAGCAAAAAGAGGAAATGAGTGCAGAGGAGTTAATGGAATTTGCGAATCGACTCAGAGAAATAAAAAAATAATCAGAATAAGAGGGGCTAATATGGACGACAATACAAGATATATTCTTAATGAATTGCTTGATCATGGAAAGGCAAACGGAAAGCTTACCACAAAAGAAATTACTGATGTGTTAGAAGAGCTTGACTTTGACGTAGATCAGATAAATAAGCTATACGATGATTTTGAGGTATATAATATTGAGATTGTAGATGATTATACACCTGATAAGGATCTTGATACTGTGCTTGATATAACACAGACTGAAGATGGCGATTATGCTACTACCGATGGCATTTCAATCGATGACCCTGTTAAAATTTATCTTAAGGAAATCGGCAGAGTTCCTCTGCTAACTGCTGAAGAAGAGATTGAGCTGGCTACTAGAATGGCTCAGGGCGACCAATATGCAAGAAGACGCCTTAGTGAAGCAAACTTAAGGTTGGTAGTAAGTATTGCAAAGAGATATGTAGGCAGGGGTATGCAGTTTTTAGACCTGATTCAAGAGGGGAATCTAGGCTTGATTAAGGCAGTTGAAAAATTTGATTATACTAAGGGATATAAGTTTTCAACATACGCTACATGGTGGATTAGGCAAGCTATAACAAGGGCAATTGCAGATCAAGCAAGGACTATACGTATACCGGTGCATATGGTTGAAACAATCACTAAGGTGAAAAAAGTATCAAGTCAGCTTTTGCATAAAAAGGGACATGAGCCTTCGGCAGAGGAAATAGCTGAGGAAATGGGCATTACTGTCGATCGTGTGCGTGAAATATTAAGAATATCTCAAGACCCTGTTTCTTTAGAAACACCAATAGGCGAGGAAGAGGATAGCCATCTTGGAGATTTTATACCCGATGATGATGCACCAGCACCTGCTGAGTCGGCTTTTCAGACCTTACTGAAAGAGCAGATTGTAGAGGTGCTAGGTACTCTTACTGATCGTGAGGAAAAGGTGCTTAGGCTGCGTTTTGGGCTTGAAGATGGCAGAATGAGAACCTTGGAGGAAGTGGGAAAGGAATTTGACGTAACGAGGGAAAGAATACGCCAGATTGAAGCAAAGGCTTTAAGAAAATTGCGTCATCCGTCAAGGAGCAAAAGATTAAAAGACTTTTTGGATTAAGCTTAATAAGGGGGAATTATGCACATTACACTTGAAACAGACTATGCAATAAGAATTATAGATTGTATAGCGAGGGAGAATAAAAGACTTGATGCGAAAACTATATCGGAAATTACTACTGTTCCCTTGCGTTTTTCTTTAAAGATTTTACGCAAGCTTGTTACTGGTGGTTTAATTGTTTCGTACAAGGGAATTCATGGAGGGTATGAGATTGCAAAACCTTTAAGTGAAATATCCTTGTATGATGTTGTTGAGCTGCTTGAGGGTACATATAATTTGAGCAGATGTCTGGATATGGAATATGAATGCTCTTGCGTTAAGGAAGAGGGGCTTGGCTGTTCCTATCGTGCGGCATTCAGCAAAGTATCGTTAATGGTAAGAAATGAATTAAAGCAATATACTTTCGATAAATTAATAAAGAGTAAGCCTTGTAAATAAGGAGATAGATGGAACTTACTAATATTTCTAATATAAAGTCATTGCTGTCACGGCATGGCTTTTCCTTTTCAAAATCATTAGGTCAGAATTTTATAATAAATCCCTCCGTTTGCCCGAGAATTGCAGAGCAAGGCGGATGCAGCAAAAGCACCTGTGCCTTGGAAATAGGTACGGGTATTGGAGTATTGACAAAGGAGCTTGCTTTAAAATGTGAAAAGGTTGTGGCGATAGAGATTGACAAGAGTCTTGAACCAATTTTAAATGAAACCTTAGCTGAATTTAATAATGTAGAAGTAATCTTTGATGATATTATGAAAATCGATTTAAGCAAGCTGTTTAAAAAACATTTTGACGGTAAGGATGTTGTTGTTTGTGCAAATTTGCCATATTACATTACTTCGCCGATTATTATGCATTTGTTAGAAAGCACTTTGCCTATAAAATCAATTACAGTAATGGTACAAAAAGAGGCAGGAGAACGTATTTGTGCAGATGTTGGCACAAGAGAAAGCAGTGCTTTAACTGTTGGTGTTAATTATTATTCAAGCCCTAAAAAGCTATTTAATGTGACAAGAGGCAGCTTTGTGCCTAGTCCCAAGGTCGATTCCTGCGTTATAAGGCTTGATATTAAAGAAAGCGACAGCTTAAAACTGGAGAATGAGGATTTATTTTTTAAGATAGTAAGTGCTTGCTTTTCACAAAGAAGAAAGCAGATTTCCAACCCTATTGCTGCTGTTTTCAAAATTAAAAAAGATAGGGTGGCTGAATTTTTAAAGCAAGCGAATATTCCGGTAAATTCAAGAGCAGAAAATCTTAAAATGAATGATTTTGTCAGCTTATATCAAGTTTTTTTAGAAAATGAAGTTTACTAAAGCATAAAAAATTTATACGTATCTATTATGACAATATTCACTTTTTAGCTGTGTTATTCTGTTGTCAAACAGCATAGCATAGAAAGGAAGTAAAAAATGTCAAGAGATACTGTTGTAAATACAAATTTAAATAATATAAAAAGCATTGTTAGTAAAGCTCCACTTTATATTGTGGCTGTTTTTCTCAGTGCTTTTTTGCTTTCTGCAACAAACTTTGGAGGAAATATTTCGCCTTTTCCAATAGCTTTAATTTCAGTATTCAGTGGATTTAATTGTATCATAGTTATGGCTGGGAGTCTATTAGGTTTGTTAATATCAGGGCAATTTACCTCGTCACTTGCACTGATAAGTGGTTTGCTGATAATTATGTCTGTAAGGATATTTATTAGTGGAAAACAAACTGTGTTTTCAAAAATAATTATGTCCGCTGTTATTCTTGCGTCAAATTTATTTATAATGCTTTTAAAGGTTAATCAGCCCTCACAGCTAGCCGATGCAATAGTAAACGCTGTTTGCTCCGTTACATTCTATCTTGCATTAAATGAGCTTTTACATCTTTATTCTATTAGAAGCCTTTCGCCATTTTCATTAGAAAAGCCAAAGATTTTAGGATTGTTTATGGTAGTATATAGCTTTAGTACAGCTATTTTAGCTTCAATTAATTTGGGGATTATTAATATAGGAGCTGTTTTTGCAGGTATTATGATCTTATTTAGCAGTGAATATTATGGCTTTTTCGGTGGAGCTGCCATGAGTGTACCGGCAGCAATTGGTCTTTATATGGGCGGAGTTTTATACAAGGAGATTGTTTTTGTAGTAGCCTTGGGTGGAATATTTAGTGGATTTTTTAAAAAAGGTTCAAAAATCACACGTATGCTTGCGTATGTTTTTGCAGCAGGAATGGGAGTGTTACTTTCAAAATCATTGGGGCATAATGTATTTGCTGTTACTGATTGCCTTGCTGCAAGTGCTGTTTATCTAATTATTCCTTCCAAGCTTTTAAAGCAAAATATTCATAGCAATGAATTGCAAACGCAAGGAGACTATAAGGGAATAATTTCAGAAAAGCTTAAATTTGCATCGGCAACTGTTAATGAGCTAAAGCAGAGCATTGAAAAAACAGCCAGTGTCTTAGATAAAAATTGTGTAAGAAATATTTCTTGGGTTAGTGAAAGTGCTTGTGATAGGGTTTGTTCGAAGTGCAAGAACAACTCTATGTGTTGGGGCAAGGATTTTTCAGTGATGATGGATTCCTTTGGTAAAATAACACAAGAGCTTAGGAAGGGAAAGGTCGATAATATAAATCTTCCTCCTGCTTTTATTGAAAAATGTATTAACAAGGAGAAGATTTTATCTGAAATGATAAGATTATATAGGCAGTTTATTGATATGAACCAGACGAAAAGACGAGTATCAGATATGAGATGGATTTTATCCGAACAACTATTAGGCACTCAAAGATTACTTTTAGAAATGTCTAAGTCTATTGGCTCGGTGAGAATGTTTGATAGCTCCGTTTCCATAGCTGTTCAGCGAATATTGGTGGACTGCGGCATTTCAGAACCTGTTGTTGGAGCTGTTGTAAATTCAAACGGCAGAATGTCTATTGAGGCATTTGGAAAAGGAGTGCTAGAGTGTACTAAGGAATATTTTTGCGAGCTTGTTATGGCATCTAGTGGAAAAAGCTTTGATTTACCTGAAATAAGCTATGGAAAGAATAGTACTAGAATAACAATGTATGAACGTGCTACATATTCCTTTGAGATGGAGATAGTACAGCTTAATAAAGGCAAAAATAGACTATCTGGAGATTATTGCGATAGCTATATAGATGAAAGTGGTGTGGCTTATATTGCACTTTCAGATGGAATGGGAAGCGGAACGAGGGCGAGAGTTGACAGCACATTTACTTGTGGAATGTTGATGAAGCTAATAAGATGCGGTGTTGGACTTTCAGCGGCAACAAAGATAGTTAATTCCTCAATGAGCGTAAAGTCGGTTGATGAGAGCTATTCCACGCTTGATATTTGCAAAATTGATTTATATACGGGGGCTGTAAATATTTATAAGGCTGGCTCAGCACCTACTTATTTAAAAAGCAGAAACAGAATAATAAAAATACCTACAACCTGCCCGCCTATTGGAAACCTTAGTTTGCCCGAGCTTGATAGGCACAGCTTTTCAGCTGTGCAGGGCGATATTGTTCTGCTTGTATCCGATGGTGTTATGGTAGATGAAGGTTGGCTCACACGTGAACTCAAGTCGCCAAAATCAAGTGATATAAAAGATCTTGTAAAGCGTATAGCAATGACCGCAAAGCTTTCAGCTGAAAAGAGTAAGGATGATGATATTACTGTCGCTGCAATAAAAATTGTAAGATAATAGTACAAGCTAGAAATATTGGACTGTAATCATTGACTTTGATAATTCATTGTGATAAAATGTATATAACATTTTTATGGAGGACTTAATGAATTATTTAAAGCTAAGATTACAGTCTTTAAAATTTGAGGATTATATATATAAAATAATTGTATCCATAATTACTTTACTCCCTTTGGAAATAGCTATTGTCAATAAAGATTTTTTTACTGAGGACTATCTTTTAAAAATTAATTTCTTATTAAAAATTCTTTGTGTTTTTTTAGTATATATTATTTTGTTGTTATTTAGCAATAGGAAAATTGATTCCTATACTTTTGGGATAGCTTCAGTTATTACTGGTATGCTTACTGCTTATGAGGCTAATGATTTTTTATATACCGTTGGAATTTCAATAATAGTTAGTGGAGTTATTTTTTATATTTATAAGGATTTAGGGAAAATTGAGCTGAGCAAAAGATTATCTATAACAATGATAGCAGCTTTTGGTGTGTTTATGGCTTTATTTGTGGGGGTTATCACAAGTATAAATTATTTGAGACACCTTACACCAACCTATGATATGGGAATTTTTTCTCAAATGTATTATTACATGAAGGAAACTCTGCAGCCACTCACTACTTGTGAAAGGGATGGCTTGCTTAGTCATTTTGCTGTGCATTTTTCACCAATATTTTATTTACTTTTGCCAGTGTATTTTATCTTTCCCAGTCCGATGACATTACTTATTTCTCAAGGGATTTTAGTTTCCTTAGGGATAATTCCTTTATATAAATTATGCAAGCATTTTAAGCTTTCTCAAAAGGTTTCTCTACTTTTTTGCATAATATATTCTTTGTATCCGGCACTTATAGGGGCGAATTTCTTTTATTTTCATGAAAATGCTTTTCTGCCACCTCTTTTGCTGTTTTTATTTTATTTTGCTGAAAAAAGTAATTACAAGCTATCGATTTTATTTGCATTATTAGTTTTGTTAGTGAAGGAAGATGCACCGGTATATGTAATTTTCTTTGCCTTATATTTAATTTTTTCAAGGAAGAATTTTAAGCTAGGTGGGATTTTGCTTTCTATATCTTTGGTTTATTTTATTGCTGTTACTTCCTTAATGTCGGTATTTGGCCTTGGGATTATGTCTTATAGGTATAGTAATTTTATATTCGGTGGTAAAGACAGCCTTGTTACTGTAATTATCAATGTTATTAAAAATCCTGCTATTGTATTTTATGAGAGCTTTACAGCTGAAAAGCTGAAGTTTTTAATGTACATGCTCTTGCCGTTGGGATTTTTACCGGTTTTGATTAAAAAGGCATCTTCAATAATTTTGCTTTTTCCCATGGTGCTTGTCAATATGATGTCCGATTATGGATATCAGCACAATATTGGATTTCAGTACACTTATGCGTCATCGGTGTTTTTATTTTATTTAGCTATTATAAATTACTCAAGCTTTGAGAATAATAAGACTATGAAAAAGATAATTATTTCAGCAACAACAATATCCTTTATTTTTTTTAGTGGAACACATTTAAGAAAGCTTGATAGCATTGAAAGCTATATTGACAACAAGCACAAAAGCGAAGAGATTTTTTCAGCATTAAGCCTTGTTGAGCAAGATAAGTCGGTAAAAGCAAGTACATTTTTAGTTACTCCCCTTTCTGATAGAAGGGAAGTATATGAAATCAATTATACTGATAGGCAAACAGATTATGTAGTTTTGGATTTGCGTTATAGCTTAGGCAATATAAAGCTGGAGGACTATATGAATAGTGAGTATCAAACTATTTATTATAATAAAGATTTAATAGCAATATTTAAAAGGAAATAGGAAGGGTGAAAATATGTTAGCGTTAGTAACGGGAGCAAGCTCTGGTATTGGTAAGGAGATAGCTTATAGCCTAGCTGAAAGAGGATTTGATTTAATTTTAGTGGCACGCAGGCTTGAGGTTTTAATAGCTATAAAGCATGATATTATGGGCAGACATGGTGTAAATGTGGCTGTGGTAAAAACTGATTTAGCAGACCCTGAGGCTTGTAAGGAATTATACAAAAAGGTGTCAAGATTTAAGATAAATGTGCTTGTTAATAATGCGGGCTTTGGCGTGTTTGGGAATTTTGATGAAACAGACCTTGATTCAGAGCTTGAATTGATAAATGTAAATATAAAAGCAGTGCATATATTGACAAAGCTATTTTTAAAGGATTTTAAAGCTAGAAATAGTGGATATATTCTTAATGTTGCATCAAGTGCAGGTTTTTTCAGTGGACCTATGTTTTCAAGCTATTATGCTAGTAAAAATTATGTTGTTAGGCTTACTCAAGCGATTCATGAGGAGCTTAAAAATTCTAAAAGCAGGGTTTATATAGGTGCGCTATGTCCGGGGCCTGTAAAAACTGACTTTGGCAGAAGAGCAGGCGTAGTCTTTTCAGTTAGTGGCATGAATAGTAAGTATGTGGCTGAATATGCTTTGAAAAAAATGCTTGAAGGACAGGTAATAATTATACCGGGTATTTTGATGAAGGTAGGAAAAATAGCAGGAAAAATACTTCCCGAGGCTATAACTGCAAAGGCGGTGGGGAATTTTCAGCGTAGAAGACATGAAAAGGCTATGCGAATTGAATAAAATTAAAAAGAGCGTACTATCAAAATAGTCGCTCTTTTTTATATTGTGTATAAAGGGAGGGTAACAATGAAAAATTATTATCGCATTAATATTTTATTTTATAGCTTCTTCATACAGTCTTGAAACCTCATTCCAATCTACTACATTCCAGAAAGCTTTTATATAATCAGGTCTTACATTTTTATATTTTAGATAGTACGCATGCTCCCATACATCTATGCCGAGTATAGGCACAGCTTCACTGCCTTCGATTAGTGGGTTGTCTTGGTTTGGAGATGAGGAGGTGACTAGAGAGCCATCTTTCTTTGCTGAAAGCCACGCCCAGCCAGAGCCAAATCTTCCGGCAGCCTTTGAAGAAACATCAGCAACTAGAGCATCAAAGCTGCCAAAATCTTTTTTAATTCTTTCGGCTAGCTTTCCGCTTGGTTCGCCGCCTGCATTTGGTGCTATTGTGCTAAAATATAGATTGTGATTGTAAAATCCTCCACCATTGTTTCTAATAGCTGTTCTTATTGCTTCATCAGAAACCTTATCTAGATTTTTAAGGATATATTCAATATCCTTACCTTGGAAATCAGCGACCTTTTCAATAG
Organism: Clostridiales bacterium; assembly: GCA_012518465.1. GTDB lineage: Bacteria > Bacillota > Clostridia > Oscillospirales > Ruminococcaceae > JAAYSD01. The sequence continues at coordinate 27,949 of JAAYSD010000089.1, read as the reverse complement.
CAGTGTTAAGGTTATTTGTATAAGCTGCATGGTGTTTTGAATAATGAGTGTTCATTGTTAGTTCATCGATGTGGGGTTCTAACGCATTAAAATCGTATTTTAATTCTACTTGTTTAAACATATTAAAGCCTCCTTTTGACTTTTGAATTTATGCTTTTTAAAATGTACTAATTTTGTATACTTATTATAGCTTATAATTTTTTATTTGTAAAGAGTACTTGTAATTTCATCACTAAAGAATATATTTTAAAGTATGTATTTAACTTGAATTATTTTTACATGATTATGTATGTAAAAATGTACAAATAAATCTTTAGTTTTTAAGCATATTTAATAAAAATTGTTCTATTCAGTAAAAAGTTATTATAAATTATTGACAAACTCATCTTTATAGGCTATAATACAAATTAAGAAATGGTTTAACATTTCGTTTGTTTTTTAGTTGTCTCCTTTCTTTTGTTCTACACATTTTTCATTATTTAATTTAAGCTCATGCTTGCGAGCGTAGCCAGTTTTCTGGCTAAGCTCTTTTTTTTATTAATTTTCACATAAAGGTATAGTAATTTTCATAAAAATATGGTACAATAATCACAAGTAATTTTATGAATACATTAATAGAGAGGTTGCTTTATGGATTATTTAAGACTTTTAGCCAAGGGTGAGGTTAGTGTTTTGCAGGAGGTCGAATTTCCTAATTTCTTTGGCTTTAGCTGGAATTATTACCGAGGATTTACTGTTTTTGGCATAGAGATATACTGGTATGGCGTTATCATTGCTATTGGTGCTATGCTGGCATTGTTTTACGGATTAAAGAGGTCTAAGCATTTTGGATTGATATCTGATAATGTTTTTGACGTTGTATTTTTTGCTTTTTTCGGTGCTTTTGTAGGTGCAAGAGTATATTATGTGATTTTTCATAATTTAAACCCCGAAACAGTAAATAAATATAATTTTATAACTACCTTTACTGAAATACGTGATGGTGGACTGGCCATTTATGGCGGAATAATTGGTGCATTTTTAGTTGGTACTATCGTGGCACTAATTAAAAGGATGAAGATTTTACCGCTTTATGACATTGCTGGAGTAGGGATTTTGCTCGGGCAAGCCATAGGAAGATGGGCAAACTTTATAAATCAAGAGGCTTATGGTGCTCCAACAGCAGGTGATTTGCCATGGGGAATGACAGGCACTATTATCAGCAAAGAAGTTGGTAATGAAGTTTTAGTTCATCCTTGCTTTTTGTATGAGAGTCTTTGGTGCTTAATAGGCTTTATTGCACTTTATTTTTATTCAAAAAAGCTGAGGTCCTTTGACGGTGAGATGATCTTGCTATATATATTCTGGTATGGAATGGGCAGAGGCTGGATTGAAGGGTTAAGGACGGATAGCCTTTACTGGGGGCAATTCAGGGTTTCTCAGGTTTTAGCAATAGCAAGTGCAATTTTAGCTTTAGCACTGTTTATATTCTTTAAAATAAAGTTTTCAAGAGATGAAAATTATCTAATGTATTGTGATACAGAGGAAAGTAAGAAAAAATTAGCTGAATATGAGGAAAAAATTCGTCTTGAAAAAGAGGGAGAAAAAGCACCAAGTATTCTGGCTGAAGAAATTGTTGATGATGAGTCTGACGCTTTAGGCGAAAATGATGATAATAATAAAGAGTCTGTTATTGATAAAGAAGCACTCGATGAAATCAGTAGTGATGAGCCTTTAGGCGATACAGATAGCGAAAACCTTAATCAGGAGGAAAACAATGGCGAAAATAATTGACGGAAGGGCAGTTTCCCTTAAGGTAAAGGACAGTGTAAAAAATGAAATAGCAGAGAACAAGCTAGATGTTTCTTTAGCTGTGGTTATTGTTGGTGATAATTCAGCAAGCAGAATTTATGTAAATAATAAGAAAAAAGCTTGTGAATATTGTGGGATAATTTCGCATGAGTATGCTTTACCCGAAAGCACTAGCGAAGATGAGCTTTTACAGTTGGTTGAAGCATTGAATAATGATGATAAAATAAATGGTATTTTAGTGCAATTGCCTTTGCCAAAGCACATAAATGAGAACAGAATCATTGAAAGAATATCGCCTATAAAAGATGTTGATGCCTTTCACGCTGAAAATGTAGGAAAGATTATGATAGGTAATTACAGTTTTCTTCCTTGTACACCGGCAGGCGTAATGGAGCTAATTCATAGTACGGGAGTTTTAGTAAAAGGGAAGGAATGCGTAGTAATAGGTAGGTCGAATATAGTGGGCAAGCCCATGGCTATGCTGCTTTTACATGAAGATGCTACTGTTACTATTTGCCATTCCAAAACTGAGAATTTGGCTGAAGTATGCTCTAGAGCTGATGTCTTGGTCAGTGCTGTGGGTATTGCTGAATTTGTTAAGCCTGAAATGGTTAAACAAGGTGCTGTTGTCATTGATGTAGGCATGAACAGGAACGCTGATGGTAAGCTTTGCGGAGATGTATGCTTTGATGAAGTTGAAAAGAAAGCATCATTTATAACTCCTGTGCCGGGCGGAGTAGGACCTATGACTATTGCAATGCTTATGAAAAATACACTTATGGCTAGAAAAATTCAAAAATAATAAGAAATAATAAACACAGCGAATATTTTCGCTGTGTTTAAAATTTATTTACAGAAAGTATACGGAAGAAAAGAAATTTTTAGTTACCATCACTTATTTTCCTGCACAACTTGTACATTGGCATCACTTCCTCTTAATGATACAACTAAAAGCTTTTTATGTAAACACTTTGCGTCATAAATTAATCTTAAGATTAATTTAGTAATAACTATATAAATAGCGTTCAGTCGTGTTCTTATGCACTTTCTATTAGTGAAGGTTGAGGCTTTGTGACAGAAAGAGAGAAAAGGTAGGACAAGTGACTTTTATTAGCTAAAGGCTTTCTTTTGCAAGTGGAGTTCAATCTTAAAAATTATGGTACACATAATTTATTACAACCGTTAGAGTTGTTTAAGATAACTCTCAAAACTCTGCATTATTACACAGTCACTGAGTCACAAAGCTTTTCTAAACCCTCAGTGGATGAACTAACCATTGGACTCACATTCCTTTCCCGACGGATTTGTTAAAAACATTTTAATTTATAATTATAATAAAATCGTGCTTTAATATAGTGAAAGTAAATTTATTAAAAACTATAAATTATATGTCGTAGGAATTACGAATTATTAATAATATCTTTTCCTTGATTAAATAATACCACATAATTTAGCGAATGTCAATATATTTTATCAACATTTAGCGTTTAAATTTGTACAAAATTTTGAATAACTTATTAAGCATAATGACAAATTTTTAGTGAAAAATATAATAAACATGAAGAAATCAAATTTTTATATTGACATTTTGGAAAAATTAATGTATCATAAAATGTAGCGGTCTGATAATAATATATTTAGAAAGGTAATTATAATGACTGATAAATTTGAAAATGAAAACTTGGAAGAATTAGATGAAATGGATTCTGTTGAGCTGATTGACCTTGAGGATGAAGACGGGAATACAGAAACCTTTGAATTTATCGATTCTCTTGAGTATAAAGGAAATTCCTACTTTGCTCTTGTGCCATATAATGAAGAGAAGGAGCAAACCGGCGATGCTGATGAATTTGTTATTTTAAAGGGTATTGAAGAAGGTGAGGAGTTAAACCTTGTGTCAATAGACGATGATGACGAATATAATGCAGTAGGAGCTGAATTTTTAAAGCAATTTGAGTCCTATTTCTCCGAGGAGGAATAAGCTTAAGTTTTCTGCCTTGTTTGTTTAAGCACAATTTTTATAATCCAACACATTTAAAAAGGGATTTCGACTCTAATGGCGGATTGCAGACCTCCCGTTTTACGGACGAAGGGAGCGTGAACCCATAGGCGATTTTACCCACCCTGCCTAGTGCGGGTTTTATAGTTGTGCCACGGCAAGGCGGTTAATAATAAAAATTGCGGTGCTTCACCGTTGTTTATGATTGAGGAGAGTTTCTCCTCAATCTTTTTTTGCTTAAAAAACTTTGTATATAAATGCTTTTTACTCAAATACTATTTTAGAATAAAAAAAGGAGGTGTAAAAGTGGAAATAGTTTGTAATTGTACGGACAAGTATCAGAAGTGTATAGATGCATGTAATAAGTGCTTTCAGGCGTGTCATGAATGTGCTAAGCTGTGCCTAAATGAGCCTGATGTAAAGGCTAGAATACAGCATATTTCTATGATGCATGAGTGTGCTTCAATTTGCAAGCTTTCGGCTTGCTTTATGATTATGGATGCAAAGCATGTTAAGGAAGTTTGCGATATTTGTGCTACTATTTGTGATGAATGTGCCAATGGCTGTTCGCAATTTAAAGATGACCATTGTCAAAAATGTGCCGATGTGTGCAAGAACTGTGCTGATGAGTGTAGAGCAATGTAAGTGATATAAAAAAATTGCTTGCCATGACGGCAAGCTTGATAGGGGGAGCGATGCTCCCTCTTTTATTCTATTTTCCAAGCTCATAATCCTTAGTCATTTTAATTGCTAGATTGCTTAAAACAGTTAAAGCTAATAGATTTGGTACAACCATAATTCCATTAAATAAGTCGCCTAATTCCCATACAAGTTCTACCTTAAGAGTGCAGCCCATACCTATAAATGCAGCAACTGCCATAGCGTAAATTGGGACAAATCGTTTTCCAAAAAGATATTTTACATTAGAAAGACCAAAATAATACCAGCCTATAATAGTGGCAAAAGCAAAGAAAAGAACACATATTGCTATAATACCATACCCCCACGTTTCACCAAAAACACTCGCATATGCCGCTTGAGTAAGCTCTATTCCGTTTGTAATATTATCTATATCATCAATATGAATACCCTTGTTTAATCCCATAACACCGGTTGTTAATATAGCGAATACTGTAAGAGGTAGTAAAACAAATGTATCTATAAAAACACCCATCATTGCTACAAGTCCTTGGTCACAAGGGTTTTTGACATTTGCAACAGCATGAGCATGAGGGGTAGAGCCCATACCTGCTTCATGTGTGAATAGTCCTCTTGAAATTCCAAATCTAATTGCTTGTTTGACAGTGACGCCAATAGCACCGCCTACAATTGCCCTTGTAGAAAATGCACCGGCGAAAATTGATACAAATGATGAGGGAATCTGCTTGAAATTAACGCCTATAACGATTAAAGCTGATACGGTAAAGAATATTGCCATAATAGGTACTATTTTTTCAGCAACAGCTGCAATTCTTGTAACTCCTCCTCCAAAGACTAAAAGTGCTATTAATCCTAAAACTATTCCTGTAACATATGTAGGTATATTAAACGCATTTTCCATAGCCAATCCAATGGAGTTTGATTGTATCATATTTCCTACTAAACCGAGAGCTATTATTATAGCAACTGAGAAAAAACCAGCGATAAACTTGCCAATTTTCCCTTTAAAAGCAGCCATAATATAATAGACAGGACCACCAAGCACCTCACCATCTTTAGTTACTTTAAATTTTTGTGCTAAAATAGCTTCTACATAAATAATTGCCATTCCTAAAAATGCACTTACCCACATCCAAAAAACAGCTCCTGCACCACCTGCTACCATTGCAGTAGCAACACCCGCAAGGTTTCCTGTTCCAATTTGTGCAGCTATTGAAGTAACTAATGATTGAAATGAAGTCATTCCATGAGCGCCTGCTTTTTTACCACTTAGGGATATTTGCCCGAAAGTAGATTTAAAGCTTTCTTTAAATTTTCTTACTTGAATAAATTTAAGCCTGATTGTAAAATAAATTCCAATGCCACATAAGGCGAATATGAGAATATAATCCCATAACACTCCATTAATTAATTCTACTATTCCTAATAGTTTACTCAAAACATTCCTCCGTTTTATATTTATCTACACTCAAATGTGCGGTTTTTATTAAACTTAATCTTTTGTATATCCTACTATTGTGGAAAAGATGCTGTCCTTAGACCTGCTTATGCTTATTGTAAAAACCAGCTTTTCTTTTTCTACAATTGCTTTTGCATTACCTGAAAAGGAAAAGTAAGGAGTACCCATTCCATCACGCAAAACGGAAATTTCTTTTAAAGAAAAGCTTCTTAGCCCCATTCCCGTCATCTTGACAAATGAACGCTTTACTGAAAAGTTGCCTGCTATGATGATAGGTGAAAATCTTTTTGAAATAAATAATCTCATTTCATCGGCTGTAAAAAATCTGGATATAAATTTAGGATTTTTTGACAGCTTTTCAATTTTTGAGATAGGCGAAATATCTGTGCCGAGTTTAATCAATGTTCCTCATTCCTCTGACTATATTTATAGGCATTCCTTTTTTAACAGCTTCTAAAAACTCAGGATTTGGCGAAAAAACAATTGCAATTTTCCCCATTTTTTTGTGGGTTGTAATCAAAAGATATTGATTGAAATCTGTTCCATCAGTAGCCATTACAGTTGCATTCACGCTTCCTATATTTTTTTCGTTATAAACTCCGAAGAATTCTGTATTTTCTAGGCTGATAGTTATAAGACGTTTTCTGGTTTTCTTACCTCTAATTTTATCTATATCCAGCTCACGATTAGTGACAATATACTCATATTCTATATCAAAGTTTTTTAGATTTACCACTATGGCATAAAGAACGCCAAGTGATATTATTAGAAATAAATACAGCCTAGTCACAAAAGCAAATGTCATCAATGCTATTGCTAGTGCTAGTCCTGCCACTATAAAAACACCTTTTTTAAAATAATCCATACCACTACTTTTCTTTTCTACCAGTTGTTCCATGAAAATATCCATGTACTTCCTCCTTAGTTTAAATATCATATAATAAAAATCATGCAGATAAAATAAATCCGCATAATCATTCAGTCATACAAATTAGTATAGCATAAATTAAGCATACCTGCAATATGTTTTATGATAAAAATCTAGTTAATTTTATAATTTTAACAGCAAACATTATATAAATATACAAAAAAGAATAGATTGTTTTCTGATAACGTTTGCGTAAATCATGGTTGCATTTATCTAAATTATTACTTATAATAATTTATATCAAACATATAGGTTTAATGTGGGTTGGGGTGGAGAGGTACATAATGATTGAATTTTTAATAATAAGTATAAATTTTCTTGCTGCTGTTAGGTGTTTAGAGCGATGTTAATGCAGATTGATGATTGAATCACTAAAGTTTGACTAGCTTAAGCTTTTGATTGACTTTTAAAAGAGGTTTAATTTATAAAAGCTTATTATCATCTAATGAAATTAGTATGAGGAGAATTATTATGAACAATAAGCAATTTAAATATAAAAAAGCAATTGCAGCTTTAGCAATATTTACAACTATTTCAGGTTCTTTAGTGGGATGCAGTGAGAAAAATATATCGCAAGCTTATTCACAAGCTGATGCTATTACTATTACAAATGTTTCTTATGACCCTACTAGAGAATTTTATGAGCAGTATAACAAAATATTTACTGATTATTGGAAAAAAGAGAAAAATCAGCTTGTTGAAATAATCCAGTCACATGGTGGCAGTGGAAAACAGGCAAGAAGTGTAATAGAGGGGAATGAAGCAGATATCGTTACTCTTGCATTAGAGGGTGATGTTGATGAGATTAGAAAGGCGGGCTTGATTGATGAAGGTTGGGTTAATGAATTTGATAAGAATAGCTCACCATATACCTCTACGATAGTCTTTCTTGTGAGAAAAGGGAATCCTAAAAATATAAAAGATTGGGATGACCTTATAAATGATGGAGTTGAAATAATCACACCCGACCCTAAAAGCTCAGGAGGAGCAAGGTGGAACTTTTTAGCGGCTTGGGCTTTTTTCGGTGAACAGGATGGTGCTACTGAGGAATATCAAAAGCAGCAGATAAAAAAGCTTTATTCAAATGTTAGTGTACTTGACTCAGGTGCACGTGGTGCTACTACTACTTTTGTGGAAAATGGGCAGGGAGATGTGCTTTTAGCATGGGAGAATGAAGCATTCCTTTCTATAAAACAAAATCCAGAAGAATTTGAGATTATCACACCATCATTAAGTATACTTGCTCAGCCATCTGTTGCCATTGTTGATGAGAACGTTAAAAAGCATGGTACGCAGGAAGTTTCAAAAGCGTATTTAGAATACTTATATTCTGATGAGGCACAGCGACTGGCAGGTGAAAATTATTATCGCCCCTCAAACAGCGAAATACTGAATGAATTTTCAAATGTGTTTAATCTTGATGTTAAGCTTGTTAATATCGATGATTATTTTGGTGGCTGGGAGGCGGCAACGGAAAAGTTTTTTGTTGACGGAGCGATTTTTGATGAAATATATAAAAATTGATATTAATTTTGGGGGTTACATATGCAGGCTTTACAAAAGTTTAAAGGCAAAAATAAAGCAAATAAAAGTATAATACCGGGCTTTGGTCTTTCCATGGGGATAACTTTGTCTATGCTGAGCTTTATAGTGTTAATCCCCTTAGCCTCAGTTTTATTGTCGCTAAAGGATATATCCTTTAGCGAGTTTATTGAGGTGATTGTTGATAGACAGACTGTTTCAGCGTATAAGGTTAGTATTTCATGTGCTTTTATTGCATCTAGTATCAATGTTGTTTTCGGAGTTTTACTGGCATGGATTTTAACTAGATATAAATTTCCGTGTAAAAGAATATTTGATGGACTAATTGAGCTGCCCTTTGCTTTACCGACAGCAGTAGCAGGAATATCACTGACAACACTTTATTCTGATAAAGGGTGGATTGGTGCTTTATTTAATAAAATTGGTGTAAAAATATCCTACACAAAAGTTGGTATAACTATTGCGATGATTTTTATAGGCATACCGTTTGTTGTGCGTTCTATTCAGCCAATTTTGGAAAAGCTCGATTCTCAGTATGAGGAGGCTGCTGCTATTTTAGGTGCTGATAAGCACATTATTTTTTTAAAGGTGATATTTCCGGAAATACTTCCTGCTATGCTTACAGGCTTTGCTTTAGCATTTGCAAGGAGTATAGGAGAATATGGCAGCGTTGTCTTTATAGCTGGAAATATACCTTATAAAACACAAATAACACCTCTAATTATAATGAGCAAGCTAGAACAATTTAATTATCCTGCTGCAACTAGCATAGCTTTAATAATGATAATATTCTCTTTTATTATATTATTTGGAATAAATGTTTTAAGCTCTAGAGTAAATAAAATAGCGAGTGGTGATTAACATGAGAGAAAAAGCACTAAAAATTATTTTAATATTTATTGGAGCAGCTTTTATAGTAATAATGCTTATAATGCCTTTGCTTACTGTTATAGCCTACGCTTTAAGGCAGGGCTGGAATACCTTTTTTAATGCAATTAGTGATCCATATGCTATAAAGGCATTAAAGCTAACGCTGTTTACTACGATTATTTCTTTGGTTGTGAATACGGTCTTCGGAATTTTTGCGGCATGGGCAATCACAAAGTTTAATTTTCGTGCAAAGCAGATACTCATTACGCTTATAGATATACCTTTTTCCATTTCTCCTATTATTGCAGGACTTATTTTTATCGTTGTTTTTGGGAGAATTGGTTGGGCATATCCTTTGCTAGAAGCACTTAATATAAAGGTTGTTTTTGCTGTACCAGGAATAGTTTTAGCAACTATATTTGTGACCTTTCCATTTGTATCAAGAGAGCTTATTCCACTCATGAATTCAAGTGGAAGTGATGAGGAAGAGGCAGCTGCACTAATGGGGGCAAAGGGCTTTTATATTTTTAGAAAAATAACCCTTCCTCATATAAAATGGAGTCTTTTATATGGCATGATTTTATGTACAGCTAGAGCTTTAGGAGAATTTGGAGCAGTATCGGTTGTATCAGGACATTTGCGTGGAAAGACAAATACTCTTCCCCTTCATGTTGAGATACTTTATAGTGAGTTTAATTTGACTGCGGCATTTTCAGTAGCGTCATTATTAGTTATTATTGCAGTGATTATTCTGATATTGCGTAATTTAATTGAATATAGGCTGAAACGTGGGGAGAACGATTGAAATGTATGTTGAGCTGAAAAGTATAAATAAGAATTTTAGTAATTTTAAGGCATCAGATAATGTTAGCTTTAGTATTAAAAAGGGGCAGCTCATAGGCTTACTTGGGCCATCAGGAAGCGGCAAAACCACTATTTTAAGAATGATAGCAGGCTTGGAGGTTCCTGATAGTGGTGATATTTATATTAATGGCAAGCTTGTCAATAATATACCTGCCTCTAAAAGGGGGATAGGTTTTGTATTTCAAAGCTATGCTCTTTTTAGATACATGAGTGTTTTTGACAATATAGCTTTTGGGCTTAAGGTGCAGAAAAAGGATAGCTTGTACATAAAAGACAGAGTTAATGAGCTGATTAAATTAACCGGACTTTCAGGTCTTGAAAAGCGTCGCCCTCATCAGCTATCCGGAGGACAAAAGCAGCGTGTCGCTTTTGCTCGTGCATTAGCACCTAGTCCTCATTTGCTTTTATTAGATGAACCTTTTGCTGCAATCGACGCAAAGGTGAGAAAAGAGCTTCGCTCATGGTTAAAGGAAACTATTAGCAAGGTAGGTATAACAAGCATCTTTGTAACTCATGACCAAGATGAGGCTGTTGAGGTAGCTGATGAAATTATTATTACTAATAAAGGAAGAATTGAGCAAGTCGGAACACCAAGTGAAATATATAAAAATCCCTTAACACCTTTTGCTGCTGAATTTATAGGAGAATCCTTTACTATTGACGATTACTGGAAAATTAATGGCTTTGATAAGGCGGAAGGATTTAAAAGTGCAGTATTAAGACCAGAATTTGTTCACGTTTCTTTGCCAGAGCAGGAGGTATATCCTCATGCCTCACAACGTGGAGTGGTGGAGGAGGTTTCATTCAGAGGGAATGCATTTGAATTATTAATAAATATTAATGGTACAAGGCTGGCTTCACGGTATCCTCTTGATAATAAGGCTATAAATAAAGGCGATGAGGTAAGCGTGCTGATTAAAAGATTATTTTTACTAGGTGATAATAACGTTTTAAAGGTTGAGAATAATTTATTTAAAGACCAAGCTATCTTTTTTATTTAATAGGCATAAAGCTTAGCTGCTTTTTATAAATGGCATTAACATTAAAAGCCTTTTCTAAAACTCCTGATGATAGTATTTCATCGGGAGTTCCTTGTTTTAATAACATTCCATCTTTTATAACTACTATTGAATCGGAAATTTCTAACGCTTGTGCTATATCGTGCATAACAATTATGATGCATTTTCCAGTGGCTTTTAAATCTTTTAATATATTATTTAGCTCAAGTGTAATGCATATATCCAAATTTGATGAAGGTTCATCAAGCAAAATATGCTTTGTTGCTTGTGCCAATGCCATAGAGATATATGCCTTTTGACGCTCGCCACCGGAAATATGTTTGAGCAGGGAATGTCTTTTGCTAATAATTCCAGTTTTTTTCATTGCATTTTCAACTATTTCAAAATCCTTTTTAGTGTAAATGCGTGGGAAATCAGACCATGCAAACCTTCCGTGTAACACCATTTGTTCAACTGTCATGTCGGGAGTTTGGCGACCTTGTGGCAGGTAGGATAACAGTTGAGCTATTTTTACCGATTTAATATATTTATAATCGATATATACTCTGCCTTTTATCGGCATTATATGACCTGCACAGGCTTTTAATAAAGTGCTTTTTCCAGAGCCGTTAGCACCGATGATAGCAGTAATTTGATAATCCATAAAAGTAGCTGAAAAATTAGTTATAATAGCTTTTTTATTATATCCAGCTGAAATATTAATTGCTTCAATCATGCTTCCTTTTCCTTTCATAAAAAATTAGCCACAGGAAAAATGGCGCACCTAAAAATGCTATCATTATTCCTACGGGCAGCTCGTACGGTGAGAAAAGGCTGCGTGAAACAGTATCACATAAGGATAAAAAGCTTGAACCTAATAAAATACTGGCTATGCTTTGCGTTCTTTTACCAGCATCGGGAAAAATTAGCCTTACACAATGAGGGACGATTAGCCCTACAAATCCAATTAGACCAGAATAGCTCACAGCAGCACTGCAAAGCATAGATGCTAGTACTAGAAAAAACATTCTCCAAAAGGAGACTTTTAAACCAAGCGATAACGCAATTTCTCCACCTAGTTCTAGTATTTCCAGCTCCTTAGAAAATAAAAGCAATAGGCTTGCACCGATTGAAATAATAATTATAGCTGGAAATAAAGTATTGTAAGTTACTCCTGAAAACCCACCAATTTGGAAATCACGCATTCCTATAATAATATCAGGAAACCAGTTTGTAAGGGTTGATATACCGGCGTTCATTAAGCTATTTACAGCTATTCCTGATAATATTAAGGTTAGCTTTGAAGCACCTGTTAATTTTGCAATGCTAAATACAAAAACAATAGTGAATAAGGCACCCAAAAATGCAGATAGCGGCAAGGCGAATAAGTTATTTGGTATAATAACCATAGATAAAGCAGTAAAAAATCCCGCACCACTGTTTATTCCAATTACACTAGGGCTAGCTAAAGGATTTGCAAATACGCTTTGGATAATAAACCCAGATAGCGAAAGAGCAATTCCTGCAAAAATAGAAGCAGTTAAACGTGGAAAGCGAACAACTCTTAAAATTTGTCCGCTTAAGCTTTCTTTATTAAATAGACCCAAAATCAGCTCATCTTTCGTTAAATATACCGAACCTATGTAGATTGAAAAAACAATAGTAAAGATTAAAATGATAAAAAGCAAAAAAAGCTTTATTTTATTTTTAGCCATATAATATCTCCCAAATCATTTTGTATGATTCGTGCCAGCGAGCATTAGGCTTTTGGTGGAAAAGCTCCTTTGGCAGGATTATAAATTTGTTGTTTTTAACGGCGTCAAGGTTATTCCATATTGGGCTTTCCTGCAAGGTGGTTTTTAGCACGTTTCTTGCCTTTTGCTCGTCTTCTCCCTGCAAAATAGCAAAGATATAATCGGGATTGCTTTTTATTATATTTTCAATACTTAAGTTTTCTAAAATATTATTATCAGAATCTGCTATGTTTTTACATCCCATATCCTTTAGTATTATTCCTGCTAAAGTTTCACTATTTCGTGCCTCTAGCTTGGTAGAATTAGCTCTGAGCAAAAGTATTTCAGGACTTTGGTTTTTAGGTACTTCTGATATTATTTGTGCAATTGTTTTTTGTAAATCCGTTCCGTTTTTTTTATATAAATCCTCCCTTCGTGTAATTTCAGTAAGCTTTTTTAATGCTGACAAATAGTCGTCAAAGCTTTCTATGGAAAGATAAAGAGCGTTTATATCAGCGCCTTCTAAAGCTGATTTCATTTTAGTTTGGCTTGATAATTCTGCTGATAAAATTACAAGGTCAGGATTTATTTCTAAAATAGTTTCTAAGTTTATTTGATGTAATTTTCCAATATTTTTAGTATCCTGTGAAATGCGAAAACGTCCATCGAAAGCATCGTCTGTCGCTCCTAAAAGGCTTCCTCCTGCAAGCAGCCATATCTCTGCAAGACTGCCGGAAGCGGCAACAACCTTATTTGCACTTGATATATTAATTGTTCTTTCTAAATCGTCGGTTATAGATATGGCAGTCGATTCTTTATTTGAATTTTCATTATTACAGGCTGCGAATGTTGTGAGAATAAATATAATAGATGTAATTAAAGATAAAGCTTTTTTCATAAAAATTCCTCCCAAATCTTTTGATGTAAATTTTTTGATAAAATACATTCTAGCAAGGATTTTTTATACGGTAAAACTTTATATCCTTTTTCCTTTAGTATAAAAATTAGACTTTTCTTATTATCTCCAAAAATTTCACTCGTAACATGGCTTCCGTTTGCCACCATCAGTGGAATCAGAATTATCTCTTCATTTTTGGGGAAAGTATCTGTTATTGAAGAAAGCTTATCACAGCCATTTGAAAGCAGTAACAAGGCTGTTTTTCCCCTGTTTATTTTTTGTATTTCAGATATAAATATGTAGTAAATTTGATTGTACTCATCATTATTAGACCCATGTCCTACAAATAAAATGTTCATATATATATTCCTCTATTTAAGTTCAATACGCTTTCACGTTGTATTAATTTCTCCTGTAAATAAATCTTGAGAGGCAGCTTGTGCATTTTTTTAATTCGGCTATCAAGAATTTGTACTGCGATTTTTCCCATTTCTTCAACGGGTATAGCGACAGTTGTCAGCATAGGTGCGACAAATCCTGATAAATCAATGTTATCAATGCTTATTATAGATATTTGCTTGGGAATTTTAATTTTACTTTCCTTTAACCTTTTTATAATCCCAATTGCAGTAATATCACTTGCACTAAATATAGCCGTAGGTAAATTCTGCTCAGCGCTTGACAATAATATGCCTGCACTTTCATATCCTCCTTGTAAGGTGTTTTGCAAGGTAGAGATAACTAAGCTTCTCTCAATTTTGATACCCTTGCTGTTTAAAAAATCACAATAAGCCTTATAGCAAATGTCATTTTTGGTTTTACCAATATATGCTATTCTGCTATGACCGTATGAAAACAGATGTTTTAATGCTAAGCAGCAGCTTTCATATCCGTTACATAGTATTTGATCCCAGTCATAATTAACTTCTGTTCTGTCTACAAAAACAATATTTTTATTATACTTTGATTTTAAAATGTTTATATCACTGTCATTTTCCGGTATTCCTAAAACTACTGCCCCGATGGGCTTTGCATCTGTGAGCAATTGTTTTTTATTTTCTAAAACGGAGTACGAGGAGGTAATTGAGTAGCCAAGACACAATGCTTGTTGTTCTGCTGCTCTTGCAATATGAGCGTAAAAGGGGTTATCGTGCAAACATTTTGCCTTACCAAGAACACAAACAATTGATTGATTTTTCTTGTTTGAATCATTTGCAAGCTTTTTCCTTAAAGCACGAGCATGGATATTGGGGATATATCCGGTTTCCTTAACAATTTTCCACACACGTTCCCTTACTTCCTTACTTGCAAAGCTGTCATCGGGAGAGGAAAGAATACGGGAAACTGTGGAAACATGAACACCAGCCCTTGAAGCAATTTCTTTTAGTGTCATAATAAGCCTCCTATTTAATCATACAAAGCATATATATATTATATGCTATAATTTTAAAGAATTCAAGCTAAAAATAGGAAAACGTTAGCGTAATTTGTGGTAGATATTTTCTTGTTTATAATATATAATAAAATAACATACTTAATATGTATGAGAGGTAGGTTATAAATGAAGCTAGATATAAAAAAAATCACCACTGATTTTTTAGTGATTGGAGGAGGCACGGCTGGTTGTTGGGCAGCTATCAAATTTTGCGAAAAATCTGATAAAAATGTGCTAATAGTTGAAAAAGCAAATATTAAAAGAAGCGGGTGCCTTGCGGCGGGAGTAAATGCACTTAACGCTTATATAGGTGAGGGTAAAACTCCACAGGATTATGTTGATTATGCACGAAGAGATGCAAGTGGAATAGTCAGAGGAGATCTTTTACTCACAATGTCTGAAAGACTGAGAAAAGTCACTGCTGAGTTAGAAAAATTAGGTTTAACCATACTTAAAAATGAAGATGGGAAATATGTTGAGCGTGGTTGGAGAAATGTAAAAATAAACGGAGAAAATATTAAGCCTTTGTTAGCAGATGCAGTAAATCAGAACGAACAAATTACAGTATTGAATAGGGTTAATGTTTTTAAGTACATAGTACAAGATAATAGGATAATTGGTGCTTATGGCATTTCCATTGAAAAGCCAATTTTATATTTAATTTTTGCAAAAGCAGTATTAATATCAACAGGTGGTGCGGCGGGACTTTATAAGCCTAATCATGCTGGATTTTCACGTCATAAAATGTGGTATCCACCTTTTAATACGGGTGCAGGGCTTTCAATGGGGATAAATGCAGGGGCAGAAATGACAACTTTTGAAATGAGGTTTATAGCCCTTAGATGCAAGGATACAATTGCACCAACTGGAACTTTAGCTCAGGGGGTCGGAGCAAAGCAGGTTAATTCTCTTGGTGAGGTGTACGAGGATAAATATGGTTTGACAACGTCAGAAAGAGTGTATGGAACTGTATGCGAAAATGTAAATAAACGTGGACCATGTTATTTAAAAACAAAGGGAATCAGTAAGCAAGCAGATGAGGATTTGATAAAAGCATATCTAAATATGGCACCTAGTCAGACCTTAAGGTGGATTGAAAGCAAAAAGCCACCGAGTGAAGAAAATGTTGAGATCGAGGGAACAGAACCGTATATTGTAGGAGGTCATACGGCAAGTGGCTATCATGTCAGCACAAGCAGGGAAACTACAATAAAAGGGCTTTTCGCTGCCGGAGATGTTGCAGGGGGATGTCCGCAGAAATATGTAACGGGTGCTTTGGCTGAGGCTGAAATAGCAGTAGAATCAGCTGATAAATATATGAATGAAAATATTTTATTTGATGATTTGGGGCAAGTAAAGAAAATAAAGCATGAGCTAGAGCGCTTTTTTATTAAGGGTGAAAGTGCTTTTACAACCGATGATTTAGAAGAACATATGCAAGAAATTATGGATAAATATGCAGGAGGAATTAGTGCAAATTATAAGTATAATCAAAAGTCACTTGAGCTTGCTAAAAAGGGAATAGGAGAAATAAAAGAAAAATGCAAGACTTTGAAAGTAAAAAATATGCAGGAGCTTGTATATGTTTTAGAGCTTAAAGAAAGGCTTGTTATATGTGATGTCTTAATTTCTCATCTTTTAGCGAGAAAAGAAACACGGTGGCATTGCTTTGCTGAGCATGGGGATTATCCTGATAAAAAAGATGAGTATAGATGCTATATTAATTCTCGGCTTTATGGTGGTAAGATTAAAATATTTAAACGTTTTTTGATTGAAGAAGGGGAGGTATATGAACATCATGAGTATAGAAATTAATCGTGATATGTGCATAGGCTGTAAAAAATGTGCAGAAGTATGTCCCGGCAGCTTAATATCAATCAGTGCAAATAAAGCGAAAATAAAAAGCGTCGAGCGTTGCTGGGGGTGTGCTTCATGCTTAAAGGAATGTCCAGTTTGTGCGATATCATTTTTTCTTGGTGAGGATATGGGCGGACTTGGGGGGAAAATGTCCGTGTATAAGCCAAATAAAAATGATACAGCATTACATTGGTTCATTAGCTTACCTGATAAAACTTCACGAAAAATTATTACAGATACTAAAAATGCAAATAAATATTAGGAGGTAAATATGGCTTTAACACATTTGGATAGGCTTGAGGCAGAGGCAATATACATAATGAGGGAGGTGACAGCAGAGTGCGAACGTCCAGTAATGTTATATTCAATTGGAAAGGATAGCTCTGTCATGATGCATCTTGCATTAAAGGCATTTTATCCGGAAAAACCTCCTTTTCCATTTTTACATATAGATACAGGGTGGAAATTTAAAGAAATGATTGAATTTAGGGATAAACGAGCAAAAGAACTAGGCGTAGATATGATTGTGTATAGAAATGAGGAGGCAATAAAAAAGAGGATAAACCCTTTTGACCATGGTTCTGCATATACGGATATTATGAAAACAAATGCACTAAAAGCAGCATTGGATAAATATAAATTTACAGCAGCTTTTGGAGGGGGAAGACGTGATGAAGAGAAATCACGTGCTAAGGAGCGTATATTTTCATTTAGAAATAAAAATCATGCATGGGACCCTAAAAATCAACGTCCAGAAATGTGGAAGCTATATAATACGAAAATTAACAAGGGTGAAAGCATAAGGATATTTCCTATTTCCAATTGGACGGAAAAGGATATATGGCAGTATATAAAAAGAGAGAATATTCCTATTGTTCCTTTGTATTTTGCAAAGGAACGACCCGTAGTTAAAAGAGATGGAAATTTGATTATGGTAGATGATGAACGTATGAGACTTTTACAAGATGAAAAGCCTGAAATTAAAAAGGTTAGATTTAGGACGCTTGGCTGTTATCCATTAACGGGAGGTATAGAATCTGACGCTGATACGTTGGATGCAGTAATTTGCGAAACACTTTCAGCAGCTACGAGTGAAAGAACAAGCAGAGTTATTGACAAGGAAGAGGCAGGCAGCATGGAAAGGCGTAAGAGAGAGGGATATTTTTAATGGAGCTATTAAAATTTATAACCTGTGGTAGTGTAGATGATGGAAAATCCACTTTAATTGGACATATTTTATATGATTCGAAATTATTATATGCAGATCAAGAGCAAGCATTAATTCTGGAGAGTAAGGTAGGATCTATAAGTGGTGAGATAGACTATTCACTTTTATTAGATGGATTAATGGCTGAGCGTGAGCAAAAAATAACAATTGATGTAGCATATAGGTATTTTACCACTGATAAAAGAAGCTTTATTGTTGCTGATACGCCAGGACATGAGGAATATACAAGGAATATGGCTGTCGGCGCATCATTTGCCGATCTTGCAGTAATATTAATTGATGCGTCAAAAGGTGTTATTAGTCAGACAAAAAGGCATATGCGAATTTGTGACTTAATGGGGATAAAGCACTTTGTTTTTGCTGTGAACAAGATGGATTTAATAGGCTATGAGGAAAGTAAATTCCGATTAATAAGTTCTGATATAAATGATTTGGTAAAAGAAATAGATGTAAAAAGCAGTGCTATAATTCCTGTTTCAGCAACAAAAGGTGATAATATAACATTAAAGAGCAGAAACATTCACTGGTATAATGGAAAAACGCTTTTAGATTACTTAGAAACCATTGAAATTTATGATGAGGAGGAGAAAGGCTTTTATATGCCTGTTCAAAGGGTTTGCCGTCCTAACCATTCTTTTAGGGGCTTTCAGGGGCAAATAGAATCAGGGAGTATTTCTGTGGGAGATGTGATTACAGCATATCCAAGTGGAGAAAGTGCTGTTGTTAGCTCTATTTTTATAGGAAATAAGCAAATGGATAAAGCCTTTTATGGTCAGCCTATAACTATGCAGCTTGATAGGGAGGTTGATGTTTCGAGGGGATGTGTTATTAGCAAGGAATTAGATATAAGGGGAGTAAGTGAAATTTCTGTATCCTTGCTTTGGATGGATGATAATGAGCTGATTAAAGGAAATGACTATTGGTTGAAAATTGGTACAAGGCTAGTTCCAGCTGTTATAAAAGATATTTATTATAAGCTTGACATAAATTCAGGTAAGCGTATTAAAACAAATACTATCAAAAAAAATGAAATCGCAAGCTGCGAAATAGTGCTTGTTGAAAAAGTTGTAGCTGATGAATTTACAGCACATAGAGCTTTAGGCGAATTTATAATAATTGACCGTATCACTCATTCTACTGCTGCATGCGGCAGAGTTGATAGTATATCGGAGGATAAATGCAAAGACAAGCGGCTATATCCTGATGATTTTGATATACCGGTAGGAAGTCAATATTTATTTGTGAGAAATGGCAAGGTAATAGGATATGGCGAGCATGAAAAAGATATTCCTATTTATGAATTGGGAAGTGATAAAAGCTTTACCTTAATGTGCTTGTGGAATAATGCAGAGAAATTAGAATATGAAATTTAATAAAAAGGGTTATTGTTCTTATTTTTATAAGGGAGGGTAAGATGGCTGTTAATTATAAAGAATTAAAAAATCAAGGATTTATGCATCAGGTTCAAAAAAATCATTTTTCACTTAGATTAAAGGTGGTTGGTGGAAATTTAACAGCTGATCAACTTTTGACAATTGCTGATTTATCAAAGCAGTATGGAGATGGGTATATTCATCTTACTTCAAGGCAGGCTGTGGAAATACCATTTATTAAGCTTGAAAATATAGATGAAGTGAAATCTAAGCTAGAGGAGGGCGGCGTAAGTACAGGAGTCTGCGGCCCCGGTGTGCGTACTGTTACTGCTTGTCAAGGAAGTGCAGTATGTAGATTTGGATGCATTGATACTTATTCCTTGGCTGTTGAAGTTTCTGAGAGATATTCTAGTAGAGAGCTTCCTCATAAATTCAAAATAGGTGTAACTGGCTGTGCTAATAATTGCTTAAAGTCAGAGGAAAATGATATTGGTATAAAGGGAGGTTTTGAAATAACGTGGGAAAATCATCTATGTACTTTATGTGGCGTTTGTACAAGGGTTTGCCGTGATAAGGCTCTTACTATGACTGATGAAGAAATTCTGCTTGATAAAAATAAGTGTATAAATTGTGGGAGATGCGTCAGAGCTTGTCCTTTTGATGCGTGGAAGGGTACAAAAGGATACATTCTTTCCTTTGGCGGAACATTTGGTAATGTGATTGCTAAAGGAAAGAGAACTTTGCCTATTATTACCGATAAGCAAGTTTTGTTTCGAGTAACTGATAGGGCATTGGACTTTTTTGATAATCATGCTAAAAAAGGTGAGAGGTTTAGAACAGTTATCGAAAGAGTTGGCTGGAATGTTTTCAAAAATGAGATAAAGCAAGCATATGAAGGATAATAACATTTTATCGACAAACAGTTTTTACAATTAAAAATATTATAAATAATTCCCTTTAAAAAGTGCATAATAATTGTAAGTATTGCACAGGAGGGAATTATGTTAATAAGAATTATTGGCGAATTAGATAGTGTCGATAGAGCAGAGCTTGCAGCGAGAAGCATAAGGGATAATATAAGTGGAGTGAGTAAAATAAATATAGTTGAAAAAGCTAGGAATTTAAACCAAAGCTATTATGCCATGGGAGTTCCTTATAACTCAAATCAGACATCATATTATTTTATGAATGTATATGACCCTGAATACAATGCTGCTATTAATTCTACACCTGAAATTGAAAGAGGTATAGAAGCAAATCTTGAAATTGACTGTGATGAGGAAGCGGCAAGGCAGGTTATTGCACAATTACATGCACATGGAGGAGTAAAGGTAAGAAAGCTGTATGGCAGAAGGTAAGTAAAAAGTCCGTCGGATTTCCGACGGACTAACGTTTTATCTATTAAACAGACCAGCCTAGGCTTTCTTGCTGAATGGTAAATAGCTTATGGTATAAACCATTTTTATTCATTAGCTCATTATGTGTGCCTTGTTCCTCAGCTTTGCCATTATTAAGAACAATTATTTTATCGGCATCTGATATAGTGCGCAGGCGGTGTGCTATTACAATGACAGTTTTATTTTTTACTAACCTAGATATAGCTTGTTGTATTGACGCTTCATTTTCAGGATCCAGACTTGCTGTTGCTTCATCAAGCAGAACTATTGGGGCATTTTTAAGCAAAGCCCTTGCAATTGATATTCTTTGACGCTCACCACCTGAAATTGTAGCTCCATTTTCACCTAAAATTGTGTTGTAGCCATCTTTCATTTTAATAACAAATTCATCACAGCAGGCAGCCTTTGCAGCAGCGTAAACTTCTTCATCAGTAGCAGACATATTACCGATTTTTATATTATTAAAAACAGTGTCGTTGAATAATACTACATCTTGAAAAACAAAACTCATATAGCTCATTAAATGTTCGGGTTCTATTGACTTAATATCAGTACCACCTATTTCTATCCTTCCTGAATTTACATCCCAAAACCTTGCTATTAAGCGTGAAATAGTGCTTTTCCCACTGCCTGAAGGTCCTACAAGTGCTGTTATGCTATTAGCAGGGATAGTAATATTCATATTGGAGATTGCATTTTCATTGTTTTTGTTGTAGCTAAAATTAACATCTTTGAATTCAATATTAAAATCATCTATTTCTATTTCATCATCACCATTTTGAATTTCAATATCCATTAAAGCTCTCATTCGTTTAATGGCAATTTGGTGATAGAATAATTCAGGCAGTAGAGTAAGCTCTGTTAAAAATGGACCGTAAATTCTCACTACTATTAACAAAAACATTACTAATGAAATAAAATCAATCTGTCCCTTTGTAAGTAATAATGCACCAAGAAATACAGTTATGCCAACACCTGATTGAAGTATAACCTGTGCGCCCGTAACAAAAACACCTGTTCCAAATTCCATTTTGACAGCCCATTGCATCATTTTTCTTAAGGCATCTTCCAATGCGTTGAATTTTTCACCGTTCATATTACATGAGCGTATTACCTTAATACCCTCTATATACTCTTGTACCTGCCCTGAGGCGGCAAGGTGAGCGGCTGCATGCTTTTTGCTAAGCTTTCCGTAAATCATTCTTCCTAAAAATATTATCATAAAAGCAATTGGTACAGAAATAAATACGGCAATGGACATTCTCCAATCAAAGACAGCCATGCACAAGCATATTACTGTAATCGATATTGCATTTGCTATAAGCTGAGGGATAACGTGACTTAATGCGTGTTCGGCTGTGCTGACATCACCCATCATATGCGTTGTCATTTCTGACAAATCCTTTGAATTAAATACCGACATAGGAAGCTTTCTTATTTTTTCAGCAAGTGTGGTTCTTGTTTCTTCACTTGCCATATATGAAGTTACATAGGTTTTTTTATAGTCGTTTTTTGTGCAGATAAATACTATTATAGCCGATAAAATGCCAAATCCGTACAATATCCATATATTAGTCCAGTCAAGAGCCTTACCTTGCAATGGCTTAATTAGTTCAACAATAAGCATAATTGAAACGCTGAAAGGCAGCATCATTGAAAAATTAGTTAGAGTGCAGGCTAATATTGCTTTTTTCAAATCCTTGTATGCCTTGTCTGATAGCATAAAGAGATTTTGCAGTCTTGAAGTTTTTTTCATGTTAAACAATTTCCTTTCTTGCAATTTTCCAGCTTGAGGTTTCTTGATAGACACGCCACATATTAGCATATTTTCCGTTTTGTTCTACTAGCTGCTTGTGATTTCCTTGTTCGATAAGCTTTCCATTATCAATGACAAGGATTTTATCAGCACTTTGTATTGTAGAAAGGCGATGAGCTATCATTATTACTGTTTTACCCTTCATTAGATGCTCAAAAGCTTTTTGGATAAGATGCTCATTTTCAGGGTCTGAAAAGGCGGTTGCCTCGTCAAGCACAATCACAGGTGCATCCTTTATAATAGCTCTAGCAATCGCTATTCTTTGTTTTTCTCCTCCTGATAAATGCACACCTCTTGTTCCTATAATGGTATCATATCCGTTAGGCAGCTGCATTATAAAATCATGGCATTGAGCAGCTTTTGCAGAATTTATGATTTCCTCTTCAGTAGCATCAGGATTAGACATAGCTATATTGTCCTTTACGCTTTGCTTGAAAAGAAATACATCTTGAAAAACAAAGCTGATATTATCCATTAATTTTTCTGTGCTAATCTGTTTTATATCAATATTTCCCAAAGTGATTTTGCCATCGGATACATCGAAAAATCTCGGTATCAGATGTGCAATTGTACTTTTTCCTCCTCCAGAGGCACCTACTATTGCAGTGATTTCACCCTGCTTAGCAGTGAATGAAATATTGCTTATTGCATTGGTTTCACTATCATTGTATCTAAAGCTTACATTTTCAAAGCTTATAGAATAATCGCTTGGGAGTTTTTGATTTTTAGGTTCTTCAAGCTCGGGGATTTCAAGAATATTATCCATAACCTCTACCCCGTGAATTATTTGCATTCCTGATGAGCTGACATACATTATTTTCATCATAGTAGATGAAATTGCGGGTACAAATATTATATAGAATAGAAATTTTGGAAGAAAGGCATTAAAGTCATTTGTGTTCATACCGATTATAATTCCCACAGGCACTATAAAAAGGTAAATGTTATTAACAACTGTGATAAACCCTGAAAAAGAATTTTCCCAGCTCAAAGTATATGGTATAACCATCTTTGTATAGTTTTTAATTGTTTCATGTAATCTGCTGAATGAATATACAGTTTGCTTAAATGCCTTAACGACAGAAATCCCTCTGATATATTCTACTGTTGCATTATTCATATCCTCAAGTGACTTTTGATATTTTCCCATCATTTCTTTTGCAGAATCATTTCCGTATAAATGAACTTGCAGATAAAATGCAACAAGTATACCTACCATAGCAGCAAGCCCCAGTCCCCAATGATAACTCATTAATATCGTTATCATAACAATCGGGGCAACCAGTGCAGCTACCAAATCGGGCAGTTGATGTGCTATAAAGGTTTCTATTTTTTCAATATTATCGTCCATAATCTTTCGCAGCTTTCCACTGCCTATAACTACATGTATTCCTAAAGGTATCCTAGAAAGATGTGTGGCAAAGTTTACTTTAAGCTGATATAATGTGCCAAATGCAGCAAGATGAGAAAAGCATAATGCACCAAAGTATAATAATACATTAGCCACTACTCCTCCAAAGGCATACCAGCCATATGCAATAAGCTTTTCGGCATTTATAGCAGATAAATCGGGCAGAGAATTAAGCAGTTCTTTTAAAATCTCAAATATAACTATATAGGGTATAAAGCTAGCTATACTTGCTAAAGCTGACAAAATAATTGCTGGAATTATAAAATGCTTTTTCGTGCAAGCAAGCTGTAAAAGTCTTGACATTCCCGTCTTTTTAGGATTTTGTTTTGTTTTTGTACTCATAGATTCCTCCGTCGGTTATTTTGTTAGCGTTCAACAACTAATGTTACCTAACGCTAACTATGGCTTTAAAATAAAGCAGGCATAGGCTTTATTTAAGAGAAAATAGCCTTTCCCAGCCTGCATGAAAAAAAGAAGTGATTTGTGATACATATTCATCAGCTTCATCTTTATCCATATCATGTTCAACTGTTTCAAATATAGCTGCAAAATATGCACTGCTTAAAATATGCACAAGATTTTCACTGATTTTCTGAGGACTATATCCTTCTTTTTTTAAAACATTGTAAAATGAATAAGTCGACTTACATTCCACATCAACTAATGTATGAATAAATTTTTCATATTTTGTGCCAGCAGAACAGCATATTAACAGCTTAAAAGCATCAAAATGCAAGTAGATATAATCAAGCAGCTCTTGAAGTGCATTTGTTGAGTAATTATACATTACTTCAATCTGCTGCTTGTTATCAAGAGCTTTAAATTCCTCCTGCTTAACAAGATAGTTATTTGTGAAATCAGTAGCATATGGTTCAACAAGGCTTGAAAAAAGCTCCATTTTATCTCTGTATAAGCCGTATATTGCCCCTGTGGAAACACCTGCATTTTTGGCTATTGTTCTTAAAGAAGCTTTTATATATCCTTTATCAAGAAATTCTTCCCTACCAGCTTTTAATATTTTAATTTGTGTATCTGTCAAAACAATCTCCATAATTATTATAATATAAAATATAACACTGTTATATTATCATTATAAGTATTTTTTGTCAATACCCTTACATAAAAATAATTAAATTTTTTCATAATTAAACTTAAATAGATAACTGCCGATATAAATAATGTATATCTTTATAAAAATCGTGTGTTGTACGGGAGTGGTTATGGCTTTTAGAAATGTTAAGGGCATTTGCTTAAAAACAAATAATGATGAAGAAAGATTTATATTATCTGACAGTTTTTCTATTTATAAAAACGGCAGTGATATTCCAAAGGTTTATGAGTGGAGTGAAATTTCCCGTATAGCAGAAATGCGTTCAAACATTATTATATACAAGGGAAATCAGGCTTTTAAAATACCTAAGGCTTGTTTTGACAGTGATACGACTTATTTAAGTGCAATAGCTTTAATAGAAGGTGTTTGCGCTGAATACTCAATACCATATTCACATCTTCCTAGACTTTTAGTGACAAAAAATAAATATATCGATTCTCAGTTTCCTGACAAAGCGTTTATAGCATCAGGTTTTTTAGATGAAAAAGAGCTGACGTCTATTAACAATTCATTGCACAATACTTTACGAGCAAAGCTGATATTTTTATTGTCGCTTATTGTTTCCATACTGACCTTTATATTATTAACAAACAAGATTGAAGTGGAATTTGAATTAATTCCCATGTTTATGATTATATCAATTACAGCTGCCGCCGTTTTTGCAACTTTGTTTTTATTTATTCAATATTGTATAATAAAATCATCCACACATAAAACTGCTAAAAGCGACCCTGCATATAATTTTCAGATAACATATGCAATAAGTAAAGCTGGTTTTTTGGAAACCGAAAGCTTTTTATTTTCAAAAAGCAATTATATCAGCTGGTCAAATGCCGATAATTATATAGATACAGGCAAGGCGATAGTGGTATTAAAGGGTAGCACACCCTTGCTTAAGCTGCCAAAAAGACTTTTTACAAGGCATGAAATAAAAAATATTTTAATGCTTATAGACGATAGTATTTCACAATGATGAGGAGCGTATATGGAAATATATAATGACGCTGTAATTAGAAAATCATATCTTAGTAATGATAATAATGAGGTTTTACTGGTTAGTGTTGAAAATGGTTCTGGGCAGATTGGTGAAACTGAATTAGGGTTTTCCCGTGTGCGTTCTACAATTTACAGAGAAAGTGTTTTTCACCTTGGTGCTAGCCCTGTTTTAAAAATCAGCACACCACAAAGGGAAGAAAATCTATCTGATAAGATGGTTTCATTTTTCAATAGTGGTAAAAGAGATGTATCCACACGTTCTATTATAGAAACTGCTTATCATAAATATTTTATGTACAATGAAACAGCTGATTCTACATTGGATCCATTGTATAAAATTTTAAAAAGTGGTCTTTATGCAATTTATTTAGTAAAAGTCTTTCCAACTGATGGTGGTGGTATGTTTTTTTGGGATGCATATAACGTCAGACATGAGGTAAAAGGCTCTGCTAATAGGTTTTCTATTAATACTAAGCCATATACTCCATGCTTTTTACTACCTTCATTACCACCGGCATATTTTAACTATAATATTTATCAGAGCATTTTAAATAACAATAAGGATTCTGAAGAATTTTATGGTATTGCATATCATTTGTCAGGACTTCATTCAGTTTTGTTAAAAGGGCATCATGAGGCGGCAGCGTGTTTGGCTGCAGCTAAGGAATTTTATTGTCTTATTATAGAACCAGTAAATAATCTTTATCGAGATGAGGATACTAATGAAATAGTGGGACTATGTGGTGTATCCGTAAAGCTGCCGTTTGAGTTTTTATCATGTGAAATGTCTGAAAATGCACTGCTTACACGTAGGGGTGAACATTCTGATTTAATTCATTCAATAAGAAAGTTGTTATCTCAGGGAAATAGGGGTGCGAGCAGAACGTCTTTTCCAAATGATATTATAGAAAATGCTTCAGCCTTACCTGATACTGATATGATTATTTCTGCTAAATCTGTTGAAGCCCTGTCATCTCAACAGCTTGATGCACTTTTGCTTGGTGAAACAGAGTTTGAGGGGAAAACGATTATATCAACCAATTATTATCAAAGCATTGTTACTGCCGGTAATTATTTACAATATACAGATTTAGAAAGGTTTATTGAATTTACACTTACTATTATGAACAATCCTGATTTAACAGCTGTTCATGATTATCTTGCTAATAGGCTATTTAAAATTCACGATAAAAGAATTTATGAGTTTTATAAAAATATTATAGAGGAACAGGATAAATATCTCTCTCATTTAGAGCGTAATGCAAAAAAGTATATTCTAAAATATGAGGAAAAAAATAAGAGAAATGAAAATCTAAAAAAGCAAAGAGATGTCTTAAAGTTAAATAACTCAAATTCCTAGGAGAGGTTCATGGTAAAAAGTAAATTTGAATTATTGCAGAAAAATTTAAGTGAAAAAGGGTATATTGTCAATGCTTTTGGTACTTCTCTTTAGAAAACGTCTTTTGATGCTACACGCTTTTGTTATTTTAATACCCTTGTGGTAGCGTTCCTGTGTTAAAATAGATGGCATAAGCTTAATTATGAAGTATAAAGACAAAATACGTAAGAAAAAAGCTCCCTTT
>JAAYSD010000088.1 GCA_012518465.1 Clostridiales bacterium | reverse complement strand
TAATTATCACAATGCTATGCTTTATGGGATTTTATATTCCTTAAAGCCGAACTTAAGGTTTTCCACTGAAATTAAAGATGCTGTAAATCTATATAAAAAACTAATTCTTCGTTTTTTTCCTCAAATCAGCTTTTCTGAAAAAAATGGAAGATTTAAAATTATTGAGCCTGATGAGTCTTCAAAAATTAAAATAAAAAATAGCTTCTTTTATAGTGATAATAAAGTAGACAGGGCTATTATTGATGGTAGTGATGAATGCAGCTCAGCCTTTTTAAGAGGAATCTTCATTGTCTGTGGTTGGGTCAGCAGCCCTGAAAAAGAATATCACCTAGAAATAACTTTACCAGATAATAATAAAGCCGAAAGTATATATAATATAATGAATGAACATGGACTTAATGCTAAAAAGGCCATGAGGAAAAAATCAATAATTATTTATCAAAAAGAAAGTGAAGCCATTGAAGATTTTCTTACCTTTATTGGTGCATCAGGCTTTTCTATGGAAATAATGAGTGCAAAAATTTATAAGGACTTTCGTAATAAAGTTAATAGAACCATAAACTGCGAAAGTGCGAATCTTGATAAAACGATAAATGCCGCTGCAAAGCAAATTGAAGCTATAAAAACTATTTTCGAAATTAAAGGAGAAAATTACCTAGACCCACAGCTTTATGAAGTAGCAAAGCTAAGGATTGATAATATAGATATGTCACTGCGTGAAATTGGCGAGCTGCTTTCCCCACCAATCAGTAGGAGTGGTGTTTATCACAGACTTAAAAAAATTTGCGAAATAGCCGAAGGTTTAAAATAATATGAGTAAAAATGATTTTGTTCATCTTCATGTTCATACTGAATATAGCCTGCTTGATGGAGCCTGCCGTATCAAGGGGCTTGTTTCCCGTGTTAAAGCGCTCGGGCAAAAAGCAGTTGCTATAACAGACCATGGCGTAATGTATGGAGTTATTGATTTTTACAACGAATGTATAGCTCAAGGTGTAAAGCCTATTATAGGATGTGAGGTTTATGTTTCACGTCGCACAAGATTTGACAAGCAAGCAAAGCTTGATTCATCACCTCACCACTTAATCCTTTTGTGTAAGAATAACACTGGCTATAAAAATTTAATTAAGCTTGTTTCTAATGCATTTATTGAAGGCTTTTATTCAAAGCCACGTTGTGATTTTGATACGCTAGAAAAATATCACGAGGGACTCATTTGCTTATCTGCCTGTCTTGCAGGTGAAGTAAATAGAGCTTTACTCAATTCATCATATGAATATGCAAAGGAAGTTGCTCTAAAATATAAAAGCATTTTTGGAGATGGGAATTACTTTTTAGAAGTACAAAATCATAACATTCCCGAGCAGCAGCGTATCCTTCCACTTTTATACAATCTTTCAAAGGAATTAAACATTCCTCTTGTAGCTACTAATGACGCTCATTATCTTACTAGAGATGATGCCGAAATGCAAAAAATTCTCACCTGTGTTGCTACTAATACAACTATCGATAACCCCGGTGCTTTGGAATTTCCCACAAATGAATTTTATATTAAAAGCTATGAAGAAATGGCAATGCTCTTTCCAAAAGCTGCTATTGAAAATTCCGTTAAAATCGCTGAAAGCTGTAATGTAAACTTTGAATTTGGTATAACCAAGCTACCGTTGTTTACCAAAAAAGGTGTAAAGGATAATATAAGATATTTTAAAGATGAGGTTTATAAAGGAATTAAAGCACGATACGGTGAAATTAGTGAAGCTTTAAGAAAAAGAGCAGAATTTGAAATAGATATAATTATAAAAATGGGCTTTACTGACTATTTTCTAATAGTAGCTGATTTTGTAAATTATGCAAAGTCACAAGATATACCCGTAGGCCCAGGAAGAGGCTCTGGTGCGGGCAGCCTATGTGCATATGCTCTGGGTATAACAGGAATTGACCCTATGAGATTTAATCTGCTTTTTGAGCGATTTTTAAATCCAGAGCGTATCAGTATGCCTGACTTTGATATAGATTTCTGTAATGAACGACGTCAAGAAGTTATAGATTATGTAATCAATAAATACGGCTCAAATCATGTAGCACAGATCATTACCTTTGGAACAATGGCAGCAAGAGCTGCTATTCGTGATGCTGGCAGAGCTATGGGACTTCCCTATGGAAAGGTAGATAAAGCTGCTAAGCTTATCCCATTTTCATTAAATGCCACTATCTCAGGTGCTTTAAAGCATAATAAAGAGCTTATTTCTTATATGAATTCCGACCCACAAATATATAAGCTTATTGAAACTGCACGTAAAATTGAAGGTATGCCTCGTCACGCCTCTGTTCATGCTGCTGGAATAGTTATTACAAAAGAGCCTGTCGATGAGTATGTTCCTCTCCAAAAAACTGATAATGATATTGTTACACAATATACAATGGGACATCTGGAAAGATTAGGTCTGCTTAAAATGGATTTTTTGGGGCTTAGAAATCTCACAGTTATACACCATTGCACTGAAGAAATTAAAAGAAAATATGATGATTTTGATATAAATAAGATAGATGAATATGATAAACAAACTTATAAAATGCTTACTGATGGTAAAACAAGCGGTGTTTTTCAATTTGAAAGCACAGGTATGACTAGTGTAATTATGCGACTTCAGCCAACCAGCATTGAGGATTTGACAGCTGTCATTTCACTATATCGCCCCGGTCCTATGGCATCTATCCCTAAATATATTGAAAACAGACACAATCCATTTA
Organism: Clostridiales bacterium; assembly: GCA_012518465.1. Lineage (GTDB taxonomy): Bacteria > Bacillota > Clostridia > Oscillospirales > Ruminococcaceae > JAAYSD01. Next base: position 55,179 of record JAAYSD010000088.1, on the reverse strand, counting down.
AAATAACATATCGCCATCCTCTTCTAAAGGATATATTGAATGTTACCTACGGCTGTATTGTTTATCAAGAACAGGTTATGCAAATTTGCAGAGTTTTGGCAGGCTATTCATATGGCAGAGCTGATTTAGTTCGTCGTGCAATGTCCAAAAAAAAGCAGGAAATAATGGATAAGGAACGTACAGCCTTTGTCTATGGTACGGATACAAATTGTGGTGCTATAAAAAACGGTGTGCCAGAAGATATTGCTCATAAAATATTTGACGATATTTCCTCATTTGCTACCTATGCTTTTAACAAGTCACACGCTGCCGCATATGCAACAGTTGCTTTTCAGACTGCTTATTTACGCTGTCATTATTATAAGGAATATTTTGTAGCACTAATGACAAGTGTTTTAGGTAATATGTCTAAACTTGCAGAATATATAGCCGATGTTAGAGAAAATAAGATTGAAGTCCTTTCCCCCGACATCAATAAAAGCTTTGCAGTCTTCACAAGTGAAGAAAAAGGAATAAGATTCGGGCTATTAGCTGTAAAAAACTTGGGGCATAAATTTATAGAATCAATTATAAAAGAACGTGATAAAAAGCCCTTTACTTCCCTTTTTGATTTTTGCAGAAGAATGGCTGGACAGGATATAAACAAGCGTGCTGTGGAGGCTTTAATCAGATGTGGAGCTTTTGATAATTTACCACATAACAGACGGCAGATGATGCTTTCTTATGAGGACATTTTAGTAAAGGTAAGCGATGAGCAAAAAAGAAATGTAGAAGGGCAAATATACTTTTTTGGAGAAGCTGTTGATGATGACATTAGTTACTATCAAATGCCCGATGCTGATGAATTTGATAGTAACGATTTATTAGCCATGGAAAAGGAAACAATGGGTATTTACATTTCAGGACATCCATTGGATAAATACAGAGCATATATTAAGACAAATGGATTTATAACAGCGGGTGAGCTTATTTCAGAAGATGAAAAGTGCTTTTCAGATGGGCAAAGCATAAAAATAATAGCTAATCTGCTAAGTAAAAAACAGCATACTACAAAAAACGGAAAGCTCATGTGCTTTGCTGAATTTGAAGATAATACCGGCACTTTTGAAGTTATTTTATTTAACGAAATATATGAAAAAAATATATCTAAATTAAAAGCAGGCGAGGCTTTCGCTATATTTGGCAAAATATCGTACAAGGATGATGAAGTAAAGCTTATTGCTAATAGGCTCGAGCCTGCTGATTCACTAAATATAAATCTGCCCAAAAAGCTTTATATCAATGTCGCCTCTTATGAAAAAGAAAAAATTGCCGATATAAAAACTATATTGTTAAACAACCAAGGAAATAACAAGGTTTATTTATGCTTTTCTGATACTAAGGAAGTCAAAGGAATAAAGAATATTAGCGGCGTGTTGCTCAAAAAAGATGTTTTAGATAGACTTATTCTATTATGCTCAAAAGAAAATATCATAGTTAAATAAAATAAAAGTTTAATAAAATAAAACGTTTACATTTATATAATATTTCGAAAACTAATGTGATAATTTTTTTGTAAAGCACTTGACTATATTTGAAATATGGAGTAGAATATTATTGAGTTAAAATGAATAAAAGAACTTGGAGGTAATTTATGGCTAAAAAAATAGGTATCCTTACGAGCGGCGGAGATGCCCCAGGGATGAATGCTGTTATTCGTGCTGTTACAAGGTCTGCTATACGCAAGGGTTTTCAAGTAATGGGAATTAAAAGAGGCTATAATGGACTTATCAATGGTGATATGATAGAGCTTAATCAAAGGAGCGTATCTGACATTATTCAAAGAGGCGGTACAATGCTCTATACAGCACGTTGTAAGGAATTCAGGTATGAACCTGGCTTGCAAAAAGCTAAGCAAACCTGTATAGACAATGGTATCGAAGGTATTGTTGCAATTGGTGGAGATGGCTCTTTCAGAGGAGCTGCTGATTTATCAGCAAGAGGTATTCCCTGCGTTGGTATTCCTGGCACAATTGATAATGATATAGATTGCACTGAATATACAATCGGCTACGATACTGCTATGAACACTGCTGTTGAGCTTGTTGACAAGCTGCGTGATACTGCTCAGTCACATGACAGATGCTCAGTAGTTGAAGTTATGGGTAGAAATGCAGGTTATATCGCATTAAATACGGGTATTGCCTGCGGAGCGACTTATATAATTACAAACGAAATGCCATATAGCATTGATGATTTGATTGCTAAAATAAATGATTGCTTAAAAACTGGAAAGCATCACTTCATAGTTATTGTTTCAGAAGGAATTGGCGGTTCTGAAGAAATTGCAAAGGAAATTGAAAAACGTACAAGTATTGAAAGCCGTGCTACAATACTTGGCCATGTTCAACGTGGCGGCTCACCTACTGTAAGAGATAGAGTTGCAGCAAGTGAAATGGGATACTATGCAGTGGAATTACTATCTAAGGGGATAGGAAACCGTGTTATCGGTATGAAGGATAATAAAGTAATTGATGTAGATATTCAAGAGGCGTTAAAAATGAGAAAGCCTTTTGATGAGGATTTATTTAAGCTGGCTCATGAAATCAGCTTTTAACTAATGGTGTAACTGCTTTTTGCATTGCATAAATTAAAAAAATTACAGAGTAGAAATAAGAGCGTAAAGTGCTATGGGAACGGAGAGTTGTCCCATGGACGAACCTGTTGCGTTAAATTTTCAATTTAACGCTGTCAGATTGTTCGACGCAGAACAATCCGACGGTATGAGCGAATTTGTTAGTACTGGTTGCGTTAAATTTTCAATTTAACGCTTGGTACGAATGAATTTCAGACTAATTCATCATATTTAAATGGGCGGTTCTTATTTCGCATCTCGCTGTACATATAAAGTAGGACAGAATACTCTTCCTTCTTTATTGTGTATTGCGTAAAGGAGGTATTATGGCTATTTTGTCCAAATTTTTCGGCATTTTCCCTAAATCACTAAGGGAAACAAAATCAATTAGCTGTATTTCTACAACAGCTATGCTTATTGCATTAAATATTGCAATAAAGCTATTTACAATTCCCGTAACAGAGAATTTAAAAATCTCATTTTCCTTTTTAGCACTTGCGGCAATAGGTATGCTCTACGGGCCAGTTGTCGGAGCTGTGGCAGGCTTTATCACTGATATTCTTGGCTTTTTTCTAGTGAATAGAACAGGTGCAGCTTTTGACATTCGCTTTACTTTAGTTGAGGTTATGGCAGGATTTCTCTATGGACTCTTTCTGTATGGACTAAAGCCGGGGAAAATCTTTTTTAATCCCGACGGTGAAAAGCTTCCCTTATCCAAACGTCTTAAGGCTGATGGCTGGTTTTTAACACGTGTTATTTTAGGAAAATCAGCAGTAGTTGTTATTTGCAATCTGCTGATGACTTCATATTTCATTTATGTAAACCTCAATAAAAGCGAAACCTTTTGGGTATATGCCACAGGAAGAGTTATTAAAAATCTTATTCAATTACCACTGGATATAGTGCTTTTGCTTATAGTTTTACCTATAATATACTATGCTTTTGCAAAATCAAGCATAAAAATCAGTAATTCATTTAAGCAGGACCAACCAAAGACAGTGAAAAAGAAAAAAGGATATGTGCTTGTCGGAAGCTTAAGCTTTTTAGTAATAGCTAGTTTATTTACATATTCATACAAGTTAAATCAAGATATTAATAAAACAAATGAAAAGCTTTCAAGCATGACTGAAAAGGTATCTCAGCTAGAAAGCATTATTGAAACTAACGGCTTAGAATTGCCGTACGAAAAAGATAAAAAATGACGAAAGGCTATTATGATTACTTTAGGTGTTATTGGCATCGGAAACATGGGAAAAGCCATTATTAACGGTGTTTTAAACAGTAACTTTTCAAAGGAAATTAAAATTTTTGCTTATGATAAAAACAGCTCAAGTCATGCAGAGCTAAAGCAAAAAGGAATAAAGTTCACCGATACAGCTATTGACATTGTAAAAAGCTGTACATATGTTCTTTTAGCTGTGAAGCCTCAGAATATCGAGGATTTGCTTAGCGAAATTAAGAATGCTGTAACTGAAAAAACGGTTTTTATCTCAATATGTGCTGGTATCTCAGCCGAATATATTGAACAGCGCACATTAAAAGATGTAAAAGTCATCTTAGTCATGCCAAATACTCCCATGATGTTGGGAGTAGGTGCTAGTGCAGTTTCTAAAAATAATAAAGTAAGTGAAAGTGAATTTAAATTTGCTATGTCGATTTTTGAAAGCTGCGGCTTAGCTGTTGAAATTCCAATAGATAAAATGAAAGAGATTATAGCGATAAATGGCAGCTCACCTGCTTTTATCTACTTATTTGCAAAGGGCTTTATCGATTATGCCAAGAGTGTTGATATCGATGAAAACTCTGCATTAAAGCTTTTCGCTAAAAGCTTAGAAGGCTCAGCAAAAATGATTACAAGCTCGGGAATGAGCATAGATGAACTGATTCAGCAGGTATCCTCCCCCGGAGGAACTACTATCGCAGGTCTTGAAGAGTTTTTAAGCAATGATTTAACGGGCATTGTAAAAAAGGCTGCTAACTCTTGTACAAAACGTGCTTATGAACTGCAAAAATAATCTATATAAAGCTCAATGCCTCCTTGGAATACAAGGAGGCATTTGTTGAGAAATACACTTTTGCATATTTCCTTTTATATCAAGCAGACGGTGTGTTCTTTGCGAGCACTTGCAAAAGCTATTTACAGGATAAACCACCTTTGCACCGTCTACGGAGCTTAGATATTTAATTCAAAACTCCGTTTATACATATTATGATTCTGTATAAAAAATGTTCTATATTTTACAGCCTCACTTTCGGTATACATCACAAATTTTCAAACTAATATTTATTTAAAATCACGAAAAAAAATTTTACTATTGATTTTCTTTGTGAAATCGTATACAATTAACTAGATAAATTAATAATGGAGGTATTATTTTGAAACGATTATTTGCTACAATATTGTCAGTGGTAATGATTTTAAGCCTTACAGCTTGTAAAGCTGGTGACAATTCTTCAAAAGATAATGATTCTGGTAACAATTCTATTTCTGATAACGATTCCAAAAAGCCTATTAACGTAGATGATTATTTAAAAATCAAATACGATACTTCCGAGCCGGAAAATACCACAATGCGTGATATGACTTCACTTGAGCTTGTTAAAGAAATGAAGGTCGGCTGGAATCTTGGAAATGCTCTTGATTCTTTCGATAAATTAAAAGATGATAAAGATAATGAAATCGTTGTAGATGAATCTACTTGGGGCAACCCTAGAATAACTAAGGAATTAATCAAAGCTGTTAAGGAAGCTGGATTTAATGTAATTAGGATTCCTGTTTCATGGCTAAATCATTTAAGTGATGATGGTAAATATACAATTGACCAAAACTTTCTTGACAGAGTTCATGAAGTAGTAAACTATGTAATTGATGAAGGAATGTACGCAATCATTAATATTCACCATGATGGAGCAGATTCCGGCGATTCATGGCTTACACCCGCACCTAAGGATGATGCTGAAAAAGAGGAAATGCTCAAAAAATATCGCATTATTTGGGAGCAAATTGCTGAAAGATTTAAAAATTATCCCGATTACTTAATTTTTGAATCAATGAATGAATTCCATAAGGGATATGCTCCTCCGACTGAATCATACCTTGAATTAACAAATGAAATAAATCAGCTTTTTGTTAATATTGTTCGTGCTTCCGGTGGAAATAATGCTGAAAGACACTTATTGATGCCTGGATATAATACTAATATCGAATATACAATAAAGGGCTTTGAAATGCCTAAGGATACAATTGAAAACAGAATTATTGTATCAGTGCATAATTATGACCCGTATTTAACTGCTTTAGAAGGGCAATATTCTCAGTGGGGAAAGTATGCCACTGATACGGCTAAGGTGGATACATGGGGACAAGAAGATTATATAGCTGATATTTACAAGCAGCTTAAAGAAGCCTATATTGACAAGGGGATTCCTGTTATTTTAGGTGAATTTGGTGCTACTGCGGGCGTTGAAGAGCCATACAGAACTTACTATACAGAATATGTAGTACAACAAGCTGTTAAAAATGGTGTATTACCAATACTTTGGGATAATGGTTCTACAACTGCATCAAGCAAGGAAAGCTTCGGTTTCTTTGATAGATATAACGCTAAGGTAGCTAAGACTGAACTTATTGATGCCATTATGGAAGCTGCAAGTGGTAAGGACTATGAAGTTGTTTTAAGAGATTTTAACTAATAAGTTTACTTTTTTATACTGTTTATTGCTCTTAAGGATTTTTCCTTAAGAGCATTTTTTTGTGATTTTCTCACAAACACATTGACAAATTATTGACTATCGGTTAAACTATATATAAGTAATTAAGCAAATACTTATATATTTCAATGGAGGAATAAACATGGGACAAAAAGTTTTAATTATTGGTGGAGTTGCAGGCGGTGCAACAGCAGCAGCAAGGCTGAGAAGACTCGATGAAAATGCAGAAATAATTATTATAGAAAGAGGACAGTATGTATCGTATGCTAATTGTGGCCTTCCCTATTACATAGGTGGTACAATTAGAAATAAAAACAATCTTACCTTACAAAATCCACAGGGCTTTAAGGAAAGATTTAATATTGAAGTCAGAATAAATAATGAAGCACTCGCAATAAACAGAAAATCAAAAACAGTACAAATCAAAGATATTAATACTAATGAAGTTTATGAAGAAAGCTATGACAAGCTTATTCTCTCACCCGGTGCAAAGCCTCTCGTTCCTCCTATTGATGGAATTACTATTGATGAAGTCTTTACACTAAGAAATATTCCCGACACATATAAAATTTCAGATTTTATTAAAAATAATTCGCCAAAATCTGCTTTAATAATTGGTGGTGGATTTATTGGGCTTGAGATGGCAGAAAACCTTTCTCATAAAGGAATTGACGTATCTCTAGCAGAGATGTCGGACCATATTATGTCTGCCTCATTAGATTTTGATACAGCAGCTATTGTACATACCTATATGCAATATAATGGAATTAATTTGTATTTAAATAACGCTGTAAAATCCATAAAAAAACAAACAAATTCAAGTGGTAATTTAACTATAACTATGGCAAATGGTGAAAATCTGACTGCTGATATGATAATTCTTTCTGCTGGTGTTCGCCCTGAAAGTGATTTAGCTAAAAGCTGTGGCTTAGAATTAAATAAAATTGGTGCTATTGTTGTAAATGAGCATATGCAAACCTCGGATAATGACATATATGCAGTGGGTGACGCTATCGAAATAACAAACTTTATCAACGGAAAAAGGTGTAATGTTCCTCTGGCAGGTCCTGCTAATAAGCAAGCACGCATTGCAGCTGATAATATTTACGGAATTAACAGCGTTTACAAAGGTGTTCAGGGCAGTGCAATTTTAAAGCTATTTGATATGAGCATTGCCTCAACCGGTCTTAATGAATCGCAAATAAAACAGCTTGGCATTGATTATGATAAAGTTGTTACTATCTCCCCATCACACGCTACTTATTATCCCGGAGCTTCTTCAATGACGGTTAAAACTATTTTCAATAAGGAAAACGGAAGAATTTTAGGTGCGCAAATAGTAGGCTTTGATGGTGTGGATAAGAGGATAGATGTGCTTGCAACCGCTATAAGAGCTAAGATGACAGGCTTTGATTTAACAGAGCTTGAGCTGGCATATGCTCCCCCATTTTCATCTGCAAAAGACCCCGTAAATATGGCTGGTTATATTATAGAAAATATTATGAATGGTATAGTAAAACAAGTGCATTGGCATGATATTCCACTTTTAGCTGAAAATAATGACTATATATTGCTTGATGTAAGAACTCCATATGAAGTATCTCAAGGAAAAATCACAGGCTCAATAAACATTGAGCTTGACAGCCTTAGACAGAATCTAGATAGGCTGGATAAATCAAAAAAAATAATAGTACATTGTCAGTCAGGGGTAAGAAGCTATTATGCAGCAAGAATTTTGATGGAACATGGCTTTGATGCTTACAATCTATCTGGAGGATATGGATTTTACAGTATTGTTGTGTAAGAAACGATATTCTGATAATTGAGTTTACTTTATCGAAAAACTTATGATAAAATTAATAAAACAAAAAAGCTTGTCGATTTGACAAGCTTTTTTGCATTTTACTTACTTAAGACTTTAGACATTAAATCTGATAGTTCGACAGGATTATCAATAGCCATTCCCTCTATAAGCAGTGCTTGACCGTATAAAATCTTGCTATAATCCTTTAAAAGCTCCTTATCAGTATCGAAAAGTAGTTTTAACTTCTCATAGATAGGATGCTCTGAATTTATCTCAAGAATTTTTTCTGCCTTTGGTGCATTATCTGCATTTGGCATAGATGAAAGCACCTTTTCCATTTCCAGAGAAACATTTCCCTCACTTGTAATGCAAACAGGATGTGTCTTTAACCTTGAAGATAGCTTAACTGAGGTTACTTTCCCATCAAGGCTTTCCTTAATATAATCAAATAAATCCTTGTTCTCTTTATTTTCTTCCTCTAGCTTTTTCTTTTCCTCTTCTGAATCAAGGTTTAAATCTCCTGCTGATACGGATTTGAATTCTTTTCCATCATATTCTCGCATCATTTGTAAAGTAAATTCATCGACATTTTCAGTAAGATACAATATCTCATAGCCCTTTTCCTTTACAAATTCAGCCTGAGGCAGATTGTCAATTGCATTTACATCGCTGCCACTAGCAAAGAAAATATACTTCTGATCTTCTTTCATTCTAGCCCTGTATTCATCAAGGGTTACAAGCTTTTTCTCTGTTGACGAATAGAATAAAAGCAAGTCCTCAAGCAATTCCTTATTAGCGCCAAATCCCTCATATACACCGTATTTTAGCTGAAGTCCAAAGCTTTTAAAGAACTTTTCATATTTCTCACGTTCATTTTTAAGCATTTTTTTAAGCTCGTTTTTAATAGTCCTTTCAAGCGCTTTAGCAATAATTTTCAGCTGTCTGTCGTGCTGAAGCATTTCTCTCGATATATTAAGCGACAAATCTTCACTATCAACAAGCCCTTTTACAAAGCTAAAATAATCAGGAAGTAAATCTGCACATTTGTCCATAATCATTACGCCGCTTGAATAAAGCTGTAAACCCTTTTCATAGCTTTTAGTATAATAATCATATGCAGCCTTAGCAGGAATGAATAACAAAGCGTGATAAGTAGCTGTACCCTCTGTCCTGCTGTGAATATGTGCCAATGGCTTTTCATAATCATAAAATTTATCCTGATAAAAATTGTTATAATCATCATCAGTAAGCTCGGATTTATTCTTTTTCCAGATAGGAATCATAGAATTTAATGTTTCATCTTCGGTATAATCCTCAAACTCGCCCTCCTTACCCTCAACAGGCTTAGACTTTGTCACAAGCATTTTTATAGGATATCGAATATAATCTGAATACTTTTTCACTATATTTTTAATTTTATAATCCAGTAAATAATCCTGAAACTTTTCATCATCAGTATCATCCTTTATTTCAAGAATTATTTCTGTTCCATGCGAATCTTTTTCAGCAGGTACGATTGTATATCCATCTACACCCTCGGACTCCCATTTATAAGCTTCATCGCTTCCATACGCTTTACTGATAACAGTGACTTTTTTTGCCACCATAAAAGCAGAGTAAAAGCCTACGCCAAACTGTCCGATTATATCAACATCTTCAACCTTTTCATTGTCGCTTTTAAAGGCTAAAGAACCACTCTTAGCAATAACACCGAGGTTGTTTTCAAGCTCTTCCTTCGTCATTCCTATGCCGTTGTCTTTGATTTTTAAAATACCATTGTCTTTATCATTTGTAAGACGAATTTCAAAATCTTCTCTGCCAAGACCTATATTTTCCTTCAAAGACTTATAATATAGCTTATCCATTGCATCGCTTGCATTTGAAATAAGCTCTCTTAAAAAAATTTCTTTGTGAGTATAGATTGAATTAATCATTAAATCCAAAAGTCGCTTAGATTCAGCTTTAAACTGTTTTTTTGACATTTTATCATTCCCTTTCCAAGATATAAAATGAGTATTAGCACTCTTTTTTAATGAGTGCTAATACTATTATACATATTATATTTAAAAAATCAAGTATTTACACATAATTTTCACAAAAACTGCTAAGAAATTGACTGACTTTCCATATCCAACTGCCTTTGAAACATTTCTTCAATGCCATCTACTGTTTGGGGTCTGCCATAATAATATCCCTGTGCCAAATCGCAGCCTAAATCACTTAAAAACTCGCCTTGCTCCTTTGTTTCCACACCCTCTGCTAATGTAACAAGATTCATCGCTTTTCCTAAAGTGATAATTGCACTTGTGATATGCTTGGAAGTATTATTTTCTTGAACATCATAAACTAAGCTTCTATCAATTTTTAAAATATCGATTGGCATTGATTTTAAAGATGATAGCGACGAATAACCTGTTCCAAAGTCATCCATAGATATTGATACACCTAGAGATTTCAGCTTTTTAAGTGTTGAAATAGTATGGTCTATATCCTTCATAGCCATGGTTTCAGTAATTTCAAGCTCCAACCACTTTGCCTCAAGCTGAGTTTCATCCAAAGTATTTTTAACCGTTTCATAAATATCAGTTTGATATAACTGTGCTTGAGATATATTTACAGACACCTTTATATTACTGAATCCCTTTTCCTGCCAAATCTTATTCTGTCTGCAAGCCTCTTTCAGTCCCCACTCATCTATTTTAGTGATTAAACCTATTTCTTCAGCGACGGAAATAAATACATTAGGAGTGACAACACCCCTTGTCGGATGATTCCATCTCATAAGCGCCTCAAGTCCTACGATTTTTCCTGTTTTAAAAGAAATTTTAGGCTGATAGTACAACTCAAATTCATTTCTTCTTAAAGCCTCAGCAATTTCATTCTCAAGATTTTCTCTTTCAAAAAGCTGTTTTTCCACCTCATCATTATAGAAAACTATCTTATCCAGACCTGATTTTCTACCTGAAACAAGCGCTATATAAGCTTTACTATATACGGAAGAAAACTCGTCATCTTCATTAAAAAAGCAAGAACCAAGCCTAAAATTAACCTGCTCCTTAAGAGTATCGGAAATAATATTTTTTTCAAGAGTAATACGAAGCTTTTCAGAAAAATCTCTAACCTCCCGCTCTGAATCGCAGAACATAACAACAGCAAAATCATCAGCTCCTGTCCTTGCTACTAACAAGTCCTTACTGACAAATTCATTCAAAGCACTAGCAAACCACTTTAAAACCTTATCTCCGGTTTCAAAGCCAAACAAGGTATTTACCCTCTGAAAATTATCTAAATCAATTAAAGAAACAGAAGCTTTTTTGCCCGTCCTTTTCATATTATTTAAGAAATTATTTCCCTCAAGCATAAATTTTCTACGATTGGGTAGTCCTGTTAATTCATCTTCAAAGGCAGTCTTATCATAAAGACGATAATTTTCCTTTTGTGTTGTAATATCAATATAGGCACCGGAAATCCTCACTATATCGCCATTTTTATTCTTTTTGCTTTTAAACTTAATAACAAAATCATGAAAAACATTGGGAGCAACCTCAAGCTTTGCATCAATAGTAAGGCTTTCACTAAGCCCTACTAAAATACGATTTATTTGAAAATTATAAGTATTTATATCTGAAAAATGCACTTTATTTTCAAGCTTTTCAAGTGTAATTTCCTCATCATCTGAAAAACCAAGTAATTTTTTACCACCACTTGACAGATGAACATTATAAATATAGTTTTCCGCAACAATTGAAATTATGCCTATACCAGCACTTTCAATAGCTATATAATAATTATCTTGAAAAATAGAGGTCTTTTTGGACAAAGCATCAATTTCTTGCTTTAATTTATACTGTGAAGTTACATCCTTGCCAATTGAAATAATCTTATGCACACCTTTTTTCGTGCTAATTACCTTAGAATTCCATAAAACTCTGATATTATCATTATTTGCATTAATCAAAGCAGCTTCCCTTTGGGAAGTATTAACAGCATTAGAAAGAAGTTCACTAGCAGAAAAGTCCTTAATCGTGGTGTTCATACCGAATATTTCTAAAACTATGCTTGCATCCAGCTCTTTTCCATTTGTGGCGATATTTCTTTGCATAAAGCTATTTGCCTTAAAATAGCTTAAATCTGTTTTCCATATCATTATAAAATCATTGGAAGAGTCCAGCATCATTTTTGCTTCTTTTATAAGGCGATAACTGCTTTTTTCTCTATAAAAAATGTAAATTATAGTACCTACTAACAATAATGCGAGAAGAATTATTGTGTATTTTTCCACTTATAGACCCTCCCTTCTTTATTGCTGCACTTAATTTGTAAAATCCACTCTTATTATGCCGTGAAAACAGTGTTTTCATGGTAAAATCGCCCATCAAAAGGCGGTTGTCAACGACGAAGTCGGTGACGAGCCGTTGGGCATAAAAAGTATAATAAATGCTTACGTTTATTATACCATATATTTATGTGTAAAGCAAGAAAAATTAACTATAAATAATATTTATAAATGTTAATAAAATATAAATTTTAACTTAGATTTGAATATTTTTTTTAAAAGTTTTTAACCTGAAAAAACACCAGTATGCGTGTATTTTTTTATATTCTAACATAATTTTTTAACTAAAAATAAGTAGATCTCATAAAACTGCACAAATTATTGTTTAATTTTTTGTTAAATATAAATTAATACAATTTAATTAAATAAGCAAATATGCATACTAAAGTTAAAGTACTATATATTTAAATATATTTTTTCCTAAAAACATCACTAGACATCGATATGATGAAACAGCTTGCTCTATAAAGCTGCAAGCTCTCAATTATATTAATCATTAGTGATTAAATTACATAGAAATCTATTTTCCTAGAATTAATAATAAAGCTATTGTATTTTATATGAAAATAGTGTATAATAAATTTATAATAAAGTGAAAAAGGTGATGTAATATGAAAATAACAAAGGAAACATTAATAGGCGATATTCTCGATTTTAATGCTGAGGTTGCTGCGCCATTCTTTTTAAATATGGGTATGCATTGTTTAGGTTGCCCCGCCTCAAGGAATGAAAGTGTTGAAGAGGCTTGCATGGTGCATGGTGTAGATGCTAATAATCTTGTAGAACAGCTTAACAAAGCTATTAACGCTTAATGATTCCACTGGACAAAAGACTAGAGCTTATTGCATCTTTTGTTAGACTTAAAGATGCTGATGTAGTCGATATTGGCACAGACCACGCTTTAATTCCCTGTTATTTAAGGGAAAAGGGCGTGGCTAATGTCATTGCTTCAGATATTGGCTTAGGCCCGTTAAAATCAGCAAAACGTACTGCTGATTATTATAATATTGATAAAATCACCTTTTTACAGTCTGATGGCGTAGAAAATATAGATTATGCTGACGATTTAATCATTGCTGGAATGGGAGGAGAGCTAATTTCCCGTATTATTAGCCAATGTAGAGAAAAAAACTTTACTCACGAAAGCTTCAGGCTCATTCTTCAGCCTATGACGCATCCTGAAAAAGTTAGAAAAGCGTTATATTTAAATGGTTATGAAATAATCTCTGAAAAAGCTGTTCAACAAAAAGATAAGCATTATTGTATAATTTATGCCCTTTATTCCGGTAAGGAGATTAAAATAGACGATGCTTTTGCTTTTTGGGGTAAAGTCAATGATGAAAATTACATAAACTATAAAAAAAACAAACTGAAAAAAATACTTTCCAAGCTTGAAAATTCACAGAAAAATGATTCCAATCGTCATGAAAAGGCTAGAATTTCTCGTTTGATTAATTATATTGAAAATCAAAAGAAAGGAATGAATTAAAATATGGAAAACCATTCTAGTTCGCTTAATCTAAAAGAAATTTACGATTTTCTTGATAAGCTTGCACCTTTTTCAATATGTGATTCCTACGACAATGTAGGTATTCTTGTTGGTGAAAAAACTCATAAGGTAAAAAAGGTTTTAATAGCCTTAGATGCCACTGTTCCTGTTGTTGAGCAGGCAATTGATGAGGGCTTCGACTTGGTTTTATGCCATCATCCTGTTATTTTCCATCCTTTAAAAAATCTTTCTCCTAATAATCCCGCTGTAAAGCTTTCTATTAACAATAAATGTATGCTAGCTCTTCATACAAATTTTGATTGTGCTGATTACGGTACAACTGATATTATGGTAAGCCTTTTAGGTCTTAAAAGCGAAGGTATACTCAATGTTGAATTTCCTCAGCAAAACAAAGGATATGGGAGAATTTGCACTTTAAGGGAAGGCATCTCACCTCTTTCCTTAGCTGAAAAGGTTAAGCAAGCTTATAATTGTCAAAAGGTGAGGCTTCTTTCAGGGAAAACTGATATAAAGAAAATCGCTTTAGCAAGTGGTGGTTCAGGCAGCGAGATAAAAAATGCAATAAATCATGGCTGCGATGCATTTATAGGTGGGGATATTAAGCATGACCAATGGATAGATGCATTAAACTATGGTATTACTGTTATTGATGCAGGGCATTTTCCTACTGAAAATATTTTTTGTGCATATATGAAAAAAGTTCTTTCAGAAAAATTTCCTCAAGCTGAATTTGTTATTTCTAAAAACAGTGTTGAACCGTTTATTTTTGTTTAAGAAAGGGATATTATGTTTAATAAATCAAAATATAATGAAACAGAAAGAGAATTATTAAAGGAAGCAGCAAAGGGTAAAAGACGTGTTGCTTTAGTTGCCGTTTTCACCTTTTTAGTGCAGTGCGTGTCCTTAATTATCACGTTTTATGGTGTGTTTTCCGGAAGAATAACTACTGATTATGATAATTTCGGTTATAACAATCCCTTAGCACCAGTACTTACATTTGGAATTTTATTTACCTTTACTATAATAGGAACTGTGCTTTCCTTTATGCTTATGAAAGCACTAATAAACGGTAAAAAGTTTAGCAGAATACTTTTTTATATTTTTCAGCTGGTGTATTTCTTTTATTTCATGATATATATGTTTAATTTCTATCCAAAGGACGAAACTAAGCTGATAGCAATCTTTTATCTAATTTTCTTCATTATATGTATTTGCTTAATGTTTTTAATGAAAGGCGAAGAACAAAGCAAATTTTTTGAAAAAATGAATGTTGTTAATACAAACAGAAATCACAGTACAGAAACTGGCAACGACGAAAATCAGGAGTAATATGTCACTTGACGGAGCTTTTATATTTATTTTAAAAAAAGAACTATCATCTCTTATTGATTCAAGAGTTGATAAAATTCATATGCCTTCAAAGGATGAAATTATTATATCCTTTAGGACAAGAGAGGGAGTAAAGAGGCTTTTAATGTCAGCAAACCCTAGCTCTGCACGTGTTTGTTTAACAAAAAATGCTCCTGAAAATCCCCCCTCCCCTCCTATGCTTTGTATGCTTATGCGAAAGCACCTAGCCAACTCTAGGCTCACCGATATAAAGCAAATTAATTTGGAGAGAATCCTTTTCTTCGAATTTGAAGGTGTAAATGAAATCGGAGATGTTGTAAATCTTTCTCTAATACTTGAAATTATGGGGCGTCACAGTAATATTATTCTTGTCAAGGATGGGAAAATAATCGATGCGGTAAAAAGAATTTCCGATGATATTTCCAGTGTACGCAGGGTTTTGCCTAGCGGCGAATATATTTTGCCCCCACGCAGTGAAAGACTATCTTTAACACAGTGGCAGCCAAATAGAGAAGAGCTTTTGAAAAAGCTGCAGCCCTTTATGAATAAAAAGCTGGATAAAGCTTTGATAAGCGTGTTTGAGGGAATTTCACCGATAGTAGCAAGAGAAATAGTTAATTATTCATGCAGGGATATTAGTATGATTACTGGTGAGCTAAGTAATAATAATTATGATAGATTAATTTTCTTTTTAAAAAAAATTAAAGCTGAGTTATTCAGTGATATAAATAACTTTACCGTTGTTAAGGATTTAAATGGCAGACCTAAGGACTTCACCTTTATAGATATTGAGCAATATGGCACAGAAATGATTAATTCCTATGAGAAAAGTGCAAGCAGCGTTGTTGATAACTTTTTTTCTGAAAGTGCAAGACAGGATAGGCTTAAGCAGCGTTCCAGCCAGCTTCAAAAAATGCTTTTAAATACCTATGAAAGAATTTTAAGAAGGCTTGAAAACCAAAAGCAAGAGCTTATTGAAGCTGAAAACAAAGAAAAATATAAGATTTGGGCTGATATTGTTAGTGCTAATTTATATTCAATAAAAAAAGGACAAAAAAGTCTAAAGGCTATTGATTTTTATACGGGTGAAAATGTCGAAATTCCACTTGATGAAAGGCTTTCTCCCATTCAAAACGTTCAAAAGCTTTACCATGAATATAAAAAGCTAGAGCATGCAAAAAAAGCTTTGCAAGAACAAATTATATCCGGCGAACAAGAGCTAATATACATTGATAGCGTATTTGACGCTGTTTCAAGAGCAAGTGGCGACTCTGTTATAAACGAAATAAGAAACGAATTGGCTGAACAAGGCTATATTAAATATAACAAAACATCTAAGGTAAAGCAAAAGCCTCTTCCACCATTAAAATTTATTTCAGAAGATGGATTTGAAATTCTTGCAGGCAGAAATAACCGTCAAAATGATGAATTAACCTTAAAAACAGCAAAGCAAAATGATTTATGGCTGCATACAAAGGATATTGCCGGCAGTCATGTTATTATTAAATCCAATGATAAGGATATCCCCCCATCAACAATCAATCAGGCTGCTGTTATTGCTGCATACTGCTCAAAAGCATCGGAAAGCTCTCAAGTTCCCGTCGATGTTGTCAAAGCAAGGTTTGTTAAAAAGCCCAGTAAAGCAAAGCCTGGAATGGTGATTTTCACAAATAATAAAACTATGTTTGTTAAGCCTGATAGAGATTTATATATAAAGCTTTTAACAAATGATAAATGAGGTATAAATGGCAATTAATCAATTTTCAATGCTCGTCTTAAAGCTAATATCATCAATAGATTATGATGTGGAGAAAAACTATAAGCTTGATAGAGTTTTAAACAGTCTGTTTCATCTCCCTCTTCTAAAGCCTTTTGAAATATGGGATAAGGAAATAAAGGTAGATAATCATAAGCTTGCTGTTAAAATATTTACTCCTAAGGAGCTTGCATCCGATGAAATAATTTTATTTTTTCATGGTGGAGGCTGGGTATCGGGAAATACAAGAGTATATTCCTATGCCTGTGCAACCTTAGCTGAGCAGACTAAAAGGCAGGTATATTCGCTAGAATACAGGCTAGCACCTGAATTTCCCTTCCCTAACGCTATGAATGATTGTTATGCCGTCGCAAAAGCACTGGCTTTACATACTAAATCGCCTTTAATTTTAATGGGTGACAGCGCCGGTGGAAATCTCGCTGCTGTTGTTAGTATTTTAGCTGAGGAAAGAAAGGAATTTGATGTAAAAAAACAAATTCTCCTCTATCCTCTGACATATTATAATCATACAAAAACATCTCCGTACAAATCAGTTGTAGAAAACGGGACTGACTTTTTAATCACTTCTAAGAAAATTAGCTCATACCTTTGCTTATATGCACCAAATGAAAATGACAGAAAAAGCAAATATGTTTCCCCTCTTATGGCTGACAATCTAGAAAATCAGCCTAAAACACTTATTATCACTGCTGAATATGACCCATTACGTGATGAGGGTGAAGCTTATGCAAAAAAGCTCGAATCCTTTGGAAATGAAGTTGAGTTATTTCAAATCAAAGATGCTTTACATGGATTTTTCAGTTTACCCCTTAGATTTTCTAATGTAAAAATAGCATATGAAATAATAAATAATTTTTTAAATAAACAATAAAAGATAAACAATCAGGATTTTTTATGAAAAGAAAAATGTGGACAAAATTAGATAATGCAGGAAAGATTTTTCCTCCCTCTGTTAATGGTACAGACTCTCAAGTATTCAGATTAAGTTGTACCTTAGATGAGGATATTGTACCTGATATTCTTCAAAAAGCCTTATTAGATACTGCAAAAGCAATACCTTCCTATCAACAGGTGCTTAAAAAAGGTATGTTTTGGTATTATTTAGAAAGCACTGAGGCTTTACCTAAGCTTAAAGAAGAATATAAAACTCCTTGTGCTATTATTTTCAACAAATACAGCAAGGGCTTGTTATATGAAATAACTTATTATAATAATAGAATAAATTTAGAGGTTTTTCATGCACTATCAGATGGAATGGGTGCTGTATTTTTCCTCACAACACTTGTTACTAAATATTTATCTCTAATAAATAAAATTGAAGAGCCGCCTTTAGTGTATTCAGCATCGCACACACAGCTGAATGTAGATAGCTTTTATCAATATTATGATAATAAAATTAATACAAAATCATTAAAGCTTGAAAACAGTTGCCGTATAAGAGGTATTAAAAGCTTAGAAAATAACATTAATGTTATAACGGGATATATAAGCGTAAAGCAAATTCATCAGCAGGCAAAGCAAAACAATACTACTATTACTGGTATTTTATGTACGTTATTAATGTTGGCTATAAATGATAATATTTCTGTAAGGGCAAGGCGAAAGCCAGTCGTTATAGCTGTTCCCATAAACTTACGCTCAACCTTTCCTTCCAAATCGGCACGAAATTTTTTCAGCGTTATGTATGTTTCATATAACTTTAGTAAAAACAGCAATGCCTTTGAAGAAGTCTTATCAGCTGTGGACAAGCAGCTTAAAGATGGTCTTACACCTGAAAGCCTAAATATGAATGTGAACAGATATGCAGCACTAGAGCATAATGTTATTGCTAGAATTGTGCCTCTGCCTATTAAAAACTTTTTCATGAGAAAAGCTTATTTATTGTCAAGGAGAAAGGTCACTGCTGCTTTATCAAATATAGGTATAATAAAAATGCCACCTCAATTTGATAATATAAAAGGATTTGAACTTTATTCAGGTACTGATAGCATACAGGCCTGCGTCTGCTCATATAAGGACAGGCTAAGTATTGGTTTTACTACTCCTTTTATTAGCTCGGATATTCAGCAAAGCTTTTTCCGTAATATCGTTTCAAAAGGAATAGACGTTGAAGTATCCTCAAACACAATTAGCTATCAATCTTAAAAAGCAGGTGAATATATGCAATATTGCAAGCAATGTAATGTATCTGTAAGTGGTGCTGATGATATATGCCCACTATGTCAACAAAATCTCACTGGCGAAAAGGAAAGACCACTTTACCCTAAAATTCAAACCGTGTATAAAAAGCATCAATTGTTTTTTAAGCTTTTATTCGGTGGAACAGCATCTGCCGCTATAATTTCAGTGGGAATAAATCTTATTTTATCTCAAACCGGATTTTGGTCTATTTATGTTGTTTTTGGAATAATCAGCTTTTGGATAAGCCTTGTAAATGTGCTTAAAAGAAAGGATAATCTGCTAAAAAGCATAGCTGTACAGGCTTTTGTACTAACTGTTTTAAGCGTAATTCTAGATTTAATTATGGGCTGGTCAAATTGGTCTATCGATTATTTTATTCCTATAACATATTCCGTAGAGCTGATTTCACTATATATAATAGCGATAGTTAAAAAACTACCCGCTGAAGAATATATAGTATATATAATTACAGCCGTAATTTTAGGTATTATACCTATTATCTTTTTCCTTTCAGGGATACTTAGTATCGTATTGCCAACAATTATATGCACTATTTTAAGCCTTTTGTCAATCGTGTGGCTTAGTGCATTTGAAGGCAAAAGATTAATATGGGAAATTAAGAGAAGATTTCATCTCTAAAGAAATTTATAATACAAAAATATCTATATAATAATCATTATACGCGTATATCAATAGTGATACTAATACTATCATATGCAAATACTTTTTCTAAAACAAAAACAAATATTCTTAAATCCTCTTCAAATATAGTTTACTTCTATATCAAAATATAAAATATATGTATACTAAATATATAAATATTATAGAAATTATGTCAAGAATTTAAATATATTACCGATATTAATTTTGTAATATAAATTATATTTTCTACATTAAAAGGAGAACGTTATGAAAAAAGCAATTAAAGAAAACAATGAAATCGATTCCGTGCGGCAAAACTCAGCTGTTAAAAGGAAGGATAGGCTGGGATTTAAAATCGGATTATTCGCAATTATTGCAATAATTCTCACTGGTGCGTTTACAAATATTTATTCGTCAACAAGCTACGTAAAATTAATAAACGAAAACCTGCAGAGCGACATTGTTCAATCCATGTCATTCATAGATGCTTATATAAAAAATTATGAAAGCCAATCAAAAATAGCAGCTGAGACAATTGCACAAAATAAAGACGTAATTAATGCTGTTTCCAGCAATCAATCACAGGCTATTTCAACAGCTATAAACGAAGCAGTTAAAGCCATGGGTACTGATATTAATTTTGTCACTGTATCTGATAAAGACGGAAATGCGATTTTCAGAACTCATAGCGATAAGACAGGTGATTATGTTGCGGATCAGATAAATATAAAAAATGCCCTCGCCGGAAACACCTTTACAAGTACAGATAAAGGAAATGAAATAAAGCTTTCTGTTAGAACGGGTGCCCCTATAAAGTCAAATGGCGAAGTCATCGGTGTTGTATCAGCGGGGTACTCTTTAGCTGATTCCAGCTTTGTAGACGCAATGAAGTCACTTACCGGAAACGAATTTACCATATTCTTAGGTGACGAAAGAATAAATACAACAATTATTCAAGACGGGAATCGTATAGTTGGCACAAAGCTAGATTCCACCATTGCAGAAAAAGTACTTAATAATAAAGAAACTTTTTATGGAAATACTGATATTTTAGGTGAAGCTTTTTCAACAGGCTACACCCCTATTTTAGACGGAAATGGTGATGCCATTGGCATTTATTTTTCAGGAATATCTCTAAAAGAAATTAATGCTAACATTCACTCGACCATAGCAGTTTCCATAGTAGTTCTTTTAATTTTGCTATTAGTCTTAGTAACAGCCATTGTTATCGCACTTAAAAAGCTTGTTTCCAGTACTATAAACAAAATGGCAAATGCTGCCGAACAGCTATCTCAAGGTAACTTAAACATAAACATCGATTATGAATCAAAAAGTGAGCTAGGAATATTAGCAAAAGCTTTTAAAAGTACTTCAATAACTCTGAATAATTATGTGAGTGAAATCTCAGAAAAACTTAACCAAATGGCAAATGGTGATATGAATATTCAAATAGATCATGATTATATCGGAGATTTTGCTCCAATAAAGGTTTCTTTAGAGAATATTTCATCATCACTTAATAATACATTAAATACAATAAATATAGCTGCAGAACAAGTAAATGCAGGAGCTGAGCAGGTTTCCTCTGCCTCACAGGATTTAGCCTCAGGTGCAGCAGAACAGGCATCTTCAATAGAGCAATTAAGTGCTTCAGTCATTGTTATTGCTAACCAAGCTGAAGAAAACAAAAAGAATGTAAGCATGGCTACTCAATATGTAAGAGATGCCGGAGATTCTATGAATGAGGGTAAATCCCAAATGCAAAACCTCGCTAATGCAATGGAGGAAATAAAAAAATCATCTGATAAAATTGCAGAAATAACAAAGGTGGTTGAAGATATTGCTTTCCAGACAAATATTCTTGCTTTAAACGCTGCGGTTGAGGCGGCAAGAGCGGGCTCAGCAGGAAAAGGATTTGCAGTAGTAGCAGAAGAGGTAAGAAACCTTGCATCAAAATCTGCTGATGCAGCTAAGCAAACAGTAGAACTTATTGATAATTCAAAACAAACAGTCCAAAAAGGAAATAGCATAACAAAGACAGCTGAAAAAGTAATTATAAATTCTGTTGAAAAATCACAGGAAGCTATAAAATCAATACACGAAATTGAGGTTGCATCAATTGATCAGTCTAATGCTATTGATGAAATAAAACAAGGACTTGAACAAGTATCAGCAGTTGTACAAACTAATGCAGCAACAGCTGAGGAAAGCTCAGCATCAAGTGAAGAGCTGGCTGCCCAAGCAAATACTCTTAAAAATGAAATTGATAAGTTCAATCTTTATTAAAACAATCAAAAAGCCTCCCTCAAATCAAATGATTTGAGGGAGGCTTTTTTATAATTAATCAATCTTATTTAAAAATTGCTTTAGCTTTTCATGCTTAGGATTATCAAATATTTCAGTGGGAGTACCAATTTCAGCTACTTCCCCTTCATACATAAATACAACCTTATCAGCCACTTCCCTAGCAAAGCTCATCTCATGAGTAACAACAAACATTGTCATACCATCTTTTGCAAGCTGCTTCATAACTGCAAGCACTTCCCCAACAAGCTCAGGGTCAAGTGCGCTTGTAGGCTCATCAAAAAGCATAATCTCAGGCTGCATAGCCAAAGCTCTTGCAATAGCTACTCTCTGCTGTTGTCCACCGGAAAGCTTCGAAGGGTATACATCAACCTTTTCACTTAAGCCAACCCTTTTTATTAAATCACGTGCTATTTGCTCTGCCTGTGACTTTGGTATTTTCTTTACGTTGATAGGTGCTATTGTTACATTATCAAGCACTGTCTTGTGGGGAAACAAATGAAACCTTTGAAAAACCATACCCATTTTTAAAAGTAATTGATTTTTCTCTTCTTTAGGAAGCTTAACCTTATTTACTCCATGCTCTCTATCATCAAGTAAAGTACCTTCAATATAAATTTTACCACTAGTGATTTTTTCTAAATGGTTTAACGAGCGTAAATAAGTGGATTTTCCCGAACCTGATGGCCCTATTATACAAACAACCTCACCCTGCTCAACAGTAAGGCTTACGTTTTTCAATACCTCAAGAGAGCCAAAGTTTTTACAAACATTTACGGTCTGAATCATTGGTGCTTTAGTATTTTCCATATGCTCCTCCTATTCATACACCGAAAATCTTTTTTCTAGCCTGTTTAGTATAAAGGTAAATACACCTGTAATTAACAAATAGATAGCTAGTGCCGGTACGAAAACCAAAGGTGAACTGCTGGCAATCATTATATCCTTTGTCTTTCCAGAAAGCTCAACTAAAGCAATGGAAGATACAAGCGCAGTATCCTTTACTATCATAATAAATTCGTTTCCAATAGGTGGTATAAGCCTTCTTATTGATTGGGGTATAATTATCAATCGCATAGCCATAGGATAGGACATCCCCAAACTCTTTGCCGCCTCAAGCTGCCCCTTATCAATTGATTGAATAGCTGCCCTGATTATTTCAGCAAGATATGCTGAAGAATTCATGGCGTAGGCCAAAAATGCCGCAAAAAATTTACTATCAATTGTTATCCCCATATATGGTAAACCATAGTACACAACAAAAAGCTGCATAAGTAAAGGCGTTCCTCTAAAGAAAAATATGTATGCACTGCAAAGCTTTGATAAAATCTTAAGCTTTGACATCTTTCCCAGTGCTAAAAACACACTCACAACAAGCCCTGCCGATACAGAACACAATGTCAACAGCAAGGTTGTACCTGTTGATTTTAAAAGAACAGGTATCCAATTTACTATCTTATCAAAATTAACACTAATAGCCTGCCAGAATTCACTCATCAACATCCTACCTTATTATCTTTCTGCTGCAATTTCTGCATCTTCACCAAAATATTTCTTAGCTATTGTTTCTACTGTACCATCAGCATATAATTCATCAACAACCTTTTCAAGCTTTTCCAACAAAGCTTCATTTCCCTTTTTAAGCTGAAAACCAAAAGGCTCAGGCTCTTCACTTTGCCAAGAAATTGTAAAGCTGTCTTTATCTTCTCCGATATAATAATTAGCAACAACAATATCTACCATTACTGCATCTGCTCTGCCATTTTTAATCTCTTCAAAGCAGTTCATAACTGAATCATAGCGAGCAATGTCACTATCCTTATACTCACTATTCTTTTCAGCAAGCTCAGTCATATAAATATCAGCAGTAGTACCACGCTGCACAGCAACCTTTTTTCCCTTTAAATCATCGGGAGAATTAATGCCCTTATCCTTTGCAGTAACAAGGCTGATTTTATTTTCAATATAAGCTTTTGACATAATATGAGATTCTTTTCTTGCATCAGTGATACTAATCGCAGAAATTGCTACGTCAAATTCATCTCTGTTAAGTGCCTCGCCTATTGTATCAAATGCATTATTGATAAACTCAGCCTCTAAGCCTAATTTATCAGCAATTGCCTTTCCTAATTCAACATCAAAACCTATTAAAGTAGTGCCATCCTCATCTAGATATTCTAAAGGTGGATAGCTATGCTCCATACCAATTTTAAGAACACCATTTTTGATTGTACTAATATCGGAATCACTCTTTGAAGTATCAGAATTCTTGTCCGATGAACAGCTGGTAAGAGTAAGTACAGTCATTATTCCTGCTAAAGCAGTAGAAAGTATTTTTCTCATTATTTTCCTCCATAATATAAAAACCTAATTTTAAGCTATATCAACATTGTTTATAAATATCAATGCTCCTAAGAATTATAACACTAAAATTATATTTAAGTCAACAATTTTAAATAAATAATTAAATTTTCAGTATAATATATATAAAATACATATTATTTGCTATAAAAAATATATATATATGTGATAATCATATGCATTTTATACTGCATAAAATAATTATTTTAACTCTTTATAAGATTAATATTTAACCATCTTCCCTTAATAAAATGTATCAAGAATAAAGTTGAACGGAATATCCAATCCCCAAACATAGCAAACCAAACGCCAATAACACCGACATTAAATACCAACACAAATAAATAAGCAAGCCCAATTCTAAAAAGCCACATTGAGCCTATGGCTACAAACATTGTGTACTTAACATCTCCGGCAGCTCTGAATGCATTAGGCATAGTAAAGGACATCGGCCATATTATACTTGCAGCTATGCTGTGATAAATAATAATTTGTTGTGCAAGTCTTGCTGTTTCCGGCTGAAGATTAAATGCCTTAACAATAAGTGGTGCTAAAATCCCAATTATTAAGCAAGTAGCACCCATGATTAAATATGTAGCCTTCATAAGACGCTTTGTATTATTCCTTGCCTGTTGTTTTTCTCCGGCTCCTATGGTCTGACCTACTACTGTAATCAAAGCCATTCCCATAGCTGAGCCAGGTATAAGTGCAAAGTTGCATATCTGTCCTGCAACAGCGTTTGCGGCAATTGATGATGTGCCTAAAGTATTTACTAGTCCCTGCAAAATCACTTTTCCTATTTGAAAAAGACTGTTTTCAAATCCACTTGGTACGCCTACCTTTAAAATAGTTTTTATCATACTAAAATTTAGCCTTATCTTAAAAAATCCCTTTATATTAACAATATTTGAAGGATTATAAAGCATCTTAAATAAAACTACGGAAACAATAATTCTAGAAAGCATTGTAGCAAAGCCTGCTCCAAAAACCCCCCACTTGAAACCATAAATAAAGAGTGAGTTTGCAATTATATTAATTATATTCATCAGTAAGGATGAAAATAAGGTTATGCGAGAATTTCCCATTGCTCTGAACAATGCAGTAGTTGCACTATATAAAGCTACAAAAGGAAAGGATATTCCAATAGGATAAAAATATTCAACAGAATAATTATATATATCCACTAAATCGTTTCCATAAATAGCGTTTATTATCAAAGGATTTAACGTTATACATAATACAGAAACAATTATAGAAATAGCAGTAACTGAATAAATGAGCTGCTTTGCCGCTTCACTGGCACTTTTACGGTCATCTCTGCCAATATATTGTGCAGATACAATTGCTCCCCCATTTGCAAGAGCAGTAAAAATACCTGTTATAAGCACGTTTAAGGAATCTATGTTAGATACACCTGACACAGCTTCCTCTCCTAGTCCGTTTACCATTACAATATCAATAAGCCCCATTAAAACAATGAGGCTTTGTTCAATAATCAATGGTATTATAAGCTTTTTTAAAGCCTTATTATCAAACACAAAAAATCTCCGCTTTCGTTCTAAATTATTTTTTCTTTATATCATTTAAATTATATGGAGTTGTCTGGTATACAAAGTAGTTGAGCCAATTTGTAAAAAGCAGTGTTGAATGGGCACGCCAAGACATGATAGGAGGCTTTGTAGGGTCATTATCTGTAAAATAATTTTCAGGAATATCAGGCTTAAAGCCCCTGCCTATATCTCTGAAATACTCTTTTGACAAGGTATCAGCATCATATTCCGAATGTCCTGTTACAAAAAAATGCTTGCTATCTTTACTTCCCACAATATAAACACCTGCCTCATCGGATACGCTCATAATCTTAAGCTCAGAAACCTTAGCAATTTCCTCTGCCTTAACATATGTGTGCCGTGAATGTGGAGCAGTAAATTCACTATCAAAGCCTCTAAACAGCCTTGACTTTGGATTAAGCAGCTTATGCTTAAATATACCTGAAAGCTTTTTTTCTAGTGGATATTTTTTTATTCCATAATGGTAAAAAAGTCCTGCCTGTGCAGCCCAACAAATATAAAAAGTTGAATGGACGTTTTTCTTGCTCCACTCCATTATTTCACATAGTTCATTCCAATAGTCAACTTCATAAAATTCAAGCATTTCCACAGGCGCACCGGTAATAATTAAACCGTCAAAGGTTGTATCCTTTACTTCATCAAAGGTTTTATAAAAAGACGTTAGATGCTCTTGTGAAGTATTTTTGGATTGATAGGTTGATGTCTGTAAAAGCTCAAGCTCAATCTGTAAAGGAGTATTGGAAAGCAATCTAAGTATCTGTGTTTCCGTTGCAACTTTTGTAGGCATTAAATTTAAAAGTAATATCTTTAAGGGACGTATATCCTGCTTTAAAGCACGATTTTCCGTCATTACAAATATATTTTCACGTTCTAGCACATCTATTGCTGGCAAATTATCAGAAACCTTTACTGGCATTTAATTCCCCCCTTAAAAATAACTAGTCTTATCTAAACAACTACTTCTCCATGTCTGTTTACATGACACCCCATATTTACAGCAACAGGCAATCCCGCTATATGTGTAGCATATGTTTCAATATTCACATAAAGTGCAGTTGTTCTACCGCCAAATCCTTGAGGCCCTATGCCTAAGGAATTAATTCTATCTAGCAGCTTTTCCTCCATCCTTGCATAAAAGGGATTAGAATTTCTTACAGCCATATCCCTGCACAAAGCCTTTTTAGCTAGTATTGCACATAGCTCGAAATCTCCCCCAATACCAACTCCTAAGGTAATAGGAGGACATGGATTACTACCTGCATTTGAAACAGTTTCTACAACAAAGTTAATAATATCTTCTTCGCTCGCTGCCGGAGTAAACATTTTTAAAGCACTCATATTCTCACTACCAAAACCCTTTGGAGCAACAATAATTTTTACCTTATCCCCCTGCACAAGCTTAGTATGCAAAATACAAGGAGTATTATTATTAGTATTCACTCTATCCAAAGGGTCCTTCACCACAGAAAGACGAAGTCCCCCGTTTACATAGCCTTGAGCGACACCTTCATTAGCTGCTTTTTCAAGACTGCCGCCTATAAAATGAACGTCTTGCCCTATTTCCATAAATATTACTGTCATGCCCGTATCCTGACAAACAGGAATACCATAGCTTTCAGCAGCGTCCATATTATCACAAAGCTCAATTAGAATATCCTTACCTAGCTTGCTTTCTTCATTCTCTGCCCTTCTGGAGATAATATCCCTCATTCCATGAGGAAGATGAATATTAGTACTGACACATAATTTCGCAACAGCATCTTTTATCACTGCTACATCAACTTCTCTTATACAATTTGCTTTCATCAATTCACTTCTTTACTAAAATTTATTAACTACTACTTTTCCTGAGGAAATAACAAGGCTTGGCGTATTCACCACATTAAAAGCATCTGATAATTCCCCAAAAAAGCCGACAATATCAGCCTTTTTACCAACCTTTAAAGAACCATATTGTTTTTCAAGCTTAATAGCCCTTGCAGCATTTATAGTAATTGCCTCTAAGGCTTTTTCCTGTGATAATCCACCTCTTATTGCGACACCGGCAGTTAAGGGAAGATATTGAATAGGTGTTTCCGGATGGTCGGTGCATATAGCAAACTTAATCTTATTTTTTGCTAAAGCCTTTGCAGTTTCTATGCTAGCATTAACAAGCTCAGGCTTTGAACGATTAGAGATTAAAGGTCCTAAAATTATCCTTACATTTTCTGTTCCGATTTCCTCTAAAAGCTCATCAACTATTAAATCAGCCTCAGTACAATGCACAAGCACATAATCAAGCTTAAATTCTTTAGCTATCCTTATTGCTGTAAATATATCATCAGCTCTATGGCAATGAAAATGAGCCTGTATCTCGCCTTTCAGCACCGGTAAAAGAGCCTCACTTTTTATATCATATTCGGGTGGTTCTATTTCATCCTCAGTGCCAAGAACCTCCATATATCTATTATAATCCTCTTGATAACGCTGAGCTTTAAGCAAGGTTTCCCTTATAAGTGCAGCAATAGCCATTCTTGTAGTAGGCGTTTGCTCCCTTGAATTATAAGTAACCTTTGGGTTTTCACCTAAAGCAAATTTAATAGCACCATTTTCCTTTATAATCAGCTTATCAATCTGCTTGCTGCCAAAGGTTGTTATTGCACAAAAGCTTCCTCCTATCGGATTACCACTTCCGACACCTGTAAAAGCAGTAGTTACGCCGTTTTTTACAGCCTCATCAAAGGAAATATCAAGAGGATTAATACTGTCAATAGCCCTTAAGTGAGGTGTGATAGGGTCTGTATCCTCATTCCCATCATCACCCTCAAATCCTAATCCCTCCGTCCACATACCAAGATGACTGTGAGCGTCAATAAAACCAGGTAACAAAACACTGTTTTCCGCATTTATTATCACTTCATTCTTGTTTTCTATTTTCAACTCAGAGGTACTGCCTATCTCAGTGATAATATCTTTTTCAATTCTGATATATCCTTTTTCTATAACACTATCGCAAGCAGTGTATATCCTAGCATTTTTAATTATCATATAAACCCTTTTTAATGTTATTTATAACAGCTTCTTCATCATTATCAGCATTAATAATTAATGAAGAATTCTTCTCATAAATCGGCTTTCTCTTTTCATACAAGGTCAAAAGCTGTGACTTTGTATTATTCATCACTAAAGGACGATTTTTATCATTTTTTATGCGATTATAGCATATTTCAAAACTAGCATTTAAAAAAACTACACTTCCATTTTCCTTTGCAAAAGCGGAGGTATTATTGTTTATCATAGCTCCACCTCCCGTTGCAACAACATAATTATTGTTTAACTTTCGGATATATTTAACTTCTAATTTTCTGAAATAGCCTTCTCCATACTTATCAAAAATATCAGGAATACTCATACCCTCATTCTTGACTATATATTCATCTAAATCTATGAATTGCATATTCAGATCATTAGCAAGTTTTTTTCCTAAGTAGCTTTTTCCACATCCCATAAATCCGCATAAATATATTGATTTTTTAAATGGCTTTTTCATACGCTTTGTTCCATTTCAGATATTAGACTATTAATATCAGTGTTATTATAGGTTGAATTATCCCAAATCTCATGTGCAGCAACAGCCTGTAAAACAAGCATTGCCATACCGCCCTTAGCCCTTGCACCATTTGCTAAGGCAGTCTTTACAAGCTTTGTAGGAGTAGGATTATAAACCAAATCAAAAACAAAATTTACATTCTTAATTACATCAATGCTTACGGGCATATTATCAGATTTAGGATACATACCAACAGGTGTTGAATTAACCAACAGATTGAACTTTCCCTTAATTTCATCAATTAAGACAACTTTAGCTTTAGCAGTAGGAATAACATCTCTTGCATATTCAACCAAATCATAAGCTACCTTTAAATCATCTTTTCTTACTGCAATAGTGAGGTTTCCCTCTTGATACAAGGTTTCAAGAGCAATCATTCTACCTGCACCACCACAGCCAAGCAAAAGAACATCACTTTTTAAAGTAGTTCCTAGCTGATCAATTGATTTAACAAAACCCAAAACATCAGTATTGTATCCGATTATTTTACCACCTTGATTTTTTATACAATTAATTGCACCGTATCTTTTAGCAGTTTTATCAAGCTCATCACACATAGGAATTATTTCTATTTTATGAGGAATGGTTATATTCAAGCCTTCAAATTTCCTAAGTAATTGAAAGCTTTCTGCAAGATTTGCAGATGGAATATCCAATAGCTCATAGCTATCAGAAAATCCATCAAGCTTGAATAATCTTTCATGTATCTGTGGTGATAAGGAATGTCCCAAGGGATGACCGATTAATGCAAATTTTCTCATGCTACTCACCCATTTCCAAAACACTCAATGCCTTTTCCAAGGTTTTTGAATTTTCAATATTTAAAGAATTTACGCCCTTAAGCGTCCTTTTAACAAGGCTGCTTAAAACTTTATTTGGTCCTAGCTCAATGAAATTTACATAACCATTTTTCTCAAGATTAAACATTTCATCAGTAAATTTCACAGGTGATACTATATGCTTTGCCAAATACTCAGGATAATCAATCTTTTCAGGCATTAAATCACCATAAATATTTGAATAAACCTCAACACTGGCTTTCTTAAAGGATATTTCTTTTACCTTTTGCTTAAATTCATCAGCAGCACTCTGCATAAGCTTAGAATGAAAAGCTGAAGAAACAGCAAGCTTTACAGCCTTTTTCTTTATCTGAGTAAACTTTTCCATCGCCTTTTCAACAGCAGCAGCTTCACCCGCAATAACAGTTTGAGCCGGACTGTTGAAATTGACGGGAATAACATATCCATCTATTTCATCACAAATTTGCTTAACTGTACTTTCATCACTGCCTAAAATAGCCGCCATTGCACCATCAGAATTTTTAGAGGCATTTTCCATAGCATGACTTCTATATTTAATAGCCCTAAATCCGTCCTCAAGTGATAAAACTCCGGCAGCTGTTAATGCCGCATATTCACCTAAGGAATGGCCAGCAACAGCAGAAAACTGAATTTTCTTAGACTTTGCTATATCAAAAGCAAGCATTGACATGGTGAAAATTGCAGGCTGAGAAACTAAGGTGCTGGAAAGCTCATTATCCTCATATTCGAGCAAAACCTTATTTAAATCAATACCGATGATTTCAGAGCCTAGAGAAATTATTTTTTTAGAATTAGGAGAAATGCTTATAATATCATTTCCCATACCTTTATATTGAGAGCCTTGCCCAGAAAATAAAAAAACCGTTTTCGACATAATACCTCCGTTTATTATAAAAACTTTCGCTTTAAAATGCACTTTCTACACTGTTATAGTAAAAATTTATCATTACTTTTATCTGTTAAGCAAATAAAGTGTTGACAAACAGGTAACAAATAGGTTACAATATCTATTGAGCTTGTATACCAAATTATGATTCAAAATCAGTAAATATTAGTATACAATAATTATTACTAAAAATCAAGTATTATTTAGTATATATAAATACATATATGTAAAGGAGAAGTAATGGCAAAAGGTATAAAATTTTTAGGCACGGGCAGCTATGTTCCTGATTTTATTGTTACAAACGATATGTTTGCAGAGTTTTTAGAAACCTCTGATGAATGGATTAGCACAAGGACTGGTATAAAATCACGTCCTATAAACACTGACAAGCCCAATTATTATATGGGAGTTCAAGCTGCAAAAAAAGCTATCGAACAAAGTGAGATTTCACCCCTTGATATAGGTCTTATAATAGTAACTACTGTAAACCCCGATTTTTATTTCCCGTCAATGTCATGCCTTATCCAGCACAATATAGGCGCAGATAACGCTATGGCAATAGATGTAAACGCTGCTTGTACAGGCTTTATTTACGGTGTGGATATGGCTAGGCGTTATCTATACACTGATGATATTGACTATGTACTTGTTGTTTCCAGTGAAATGCTTTCAAATCAAGTGAATTATGCAGATAGGTCTACTGCTGTCTTGTTTGGTGATGGGGCTGCCGCAACTATTATTGCAAGAGATGAAAATAAGCTTTATTCATCATTTTTAGGTGCTAAAGGTGAAGATGGTACTCTTCTTTCTTGCAGAGTTAAATATGTAAATACCTCACCTTATAAAAATGAAGAGGCAATTGAAGAATTTTTAGGTGATAAATTCAAGGATATCAATCCAGACTTTATCCATATGAACGGAAGAGAAGTATATAAATTTGCTGTTGATGCACTTCCTAATTCAGTGAGTAAAGCATGCGAAAAGGTAGGAATTTCACCTGATGACATTGATGTTTTAATACCTCATCAGGCAAATCTTAGAATCATTGAAAAAGCTGTTTCCAATCTTAAAATTCCTATGGAAAAGGTTTTTGTCAATCTTGAAAAGCATGGAAATACTTCTAGTGCAAGTATTCCAACCTGCCTTGATGAAATGAATCGCAAGGGATTGCTCAAAGAAAATCAAAAGCTATGTTTTGTAGGCTTTGGTGGAGGCTTCACTTATGGAGCTGTTATTGTTGAACTTTAGTTACTTTAGTTTAAGATAAGAAAGGTGGTATTATTTTGTCAAAAACCGCACTAATTACAGGAGCTAGTCAAGGACTTGGTGCTTGTATAGCTAAAAAGCTTGCCGAAGATGGATTTAATATTGCTATTAATTGCAGGAGTCAAGCAGAGGTTGATAACGGTGGAAATACAGTAGCTGAGGAGTGCCGTTCCTTCGGTGTTGAGGCTGAATGTTTTATTGCTGATGTTTCACATTATTCAGCTTGTGAGGATATGGTGAAATTAGTTAAAGAGCGTTTTGCTACTATTGATGTTTTAGTAAATAATGCTGGTATCACTCGTGATGGTCTTTTAGTAAGAATGAGTGAAGAAAATTATGACGCTGTAATAGCTGTTAATCAAAAAAGCATTTTTAATATGATGAAATTAGTTTCTGCAATTATGATAAAGCAAAGAGGAGGTTCTATTATAAATATGTCCTCCGTTGCCGGTGTATATGGAAATGCAGGGCAGTTTAACTATTCAGCATCAAAGGCAGCTATTATCGGCATGACAAAATCAGCCGCTAAAGAGCTTGGCTCTCGTGGCATTAGAGTAAATGCTGTTGCACCGGGCTTTATAGATACACCTATGACTCAGGTTCTTCCCGATAAGGTTAAAGAACAAGTGTTAAATGCCATTCCTTTAAAAAGATTTGGTGAGCCTATTGATATTGCAAACACTGTTTCTTTTCTTGCCGGTGAAAAATCTAGATATATCACAGGACAAACAATTATAGTTTCCGGCGGATTAAGTATGTAACTTAAAAATTAGGAGGATATATGAGCAGAGTTGTTATTACAGGGGTTGGTGCTATTACACCTCTTGGAAACAGCGTCGAAGAAACATGGAGTAAATTGCTTGAAGGTAAACATGGCTTTACCCTAGAGCATTGGTTTGAGGGGCAAAGCGAACAACAAAACGTAAAAGCACTTGTTAAAAATTTTGACCCACTAAAATATATGGAGAAAAAAGAAACAAGGAGAAACGATTTATTCACTCAATATGCTGTTTATGCAGCTAAGGAAGCGATAAATGATGCTGGAACTGATTTTTCCGATATTGATCCATATATGCTTGGCACAGTAATAGGCTGTGGCATTGGTGGAATAAATACATTAGAAACAGAAATAGAAAATTACTACAATAAAGGTAATGGCAGGGTTTCCGTATTTACCGTACCAAAAATGATTGGTAATATGGCTGCTGGAATTATTGCAATTAAACTGGGATTCAAAGGCATGAACTTTGCATCAGTTTCAGCTTGTGCAAGTGGAACTCACGCAATAGGTGAAGCATATCACGCTATAAAGCATGGATACTTAAAAGCGGCAGTGGCAGGTGGAACCGAAGCATCAACATCAGGCTTCACCTTTGCAGGTTTTAATAATATGCATGCAATTACACGCACTACTGATTTAGACAGAGCTTCTATCCCTTTTGATAAGGAGAGAGACGGATTTGTACTTGGAGAAGGTGCTGGTATGCTTATTCTTGAAGAGCTGGAGCATGCAAAAGCACGTGGTGCAAAAATCTATGCTGAAATCTGCGGATACGGAGCTACTTGTGATGCTTACCACGAAACCTCGCCCGACCCAGATGGCTCAGGTTCGGCTAAGGCTATGGAGTTTGCTATAAAAGAATCTCAGCTTTCTCTCGATGATATTAATTATATCAATGCACATGGTACCTCTA
This sequence comes from Clostridiales bacterium, assembly GCA_012518465.1. Taxonomy (GTDB): domain Bacteria; phylum Bacillota; class Clostridia; order Oscillospirales; family Ruminococcaceae; genus JAAYSD01. The sequence goes on along the minus strand of JAAYSD010000088.1, from coordinate 20,762 downwards.
CACCTGTTAATGATAAAACTGAAACGGCAGCAATAAAGCGTGTCTTTGGTGAAAAGGCTAAAAATCTTGCCATTAATTCCACAAAATCTATGACAGGACATCTGCTCGGTGCGGCAGGAGGAATTGAAGCTATTGTTACAGCTCTATCAATCAAAAACTCAATTGTTCACAGGACATTGGGATACAAGGTGTTTGATGAGGAATGTGATTTGGACTATGTAAAAGAAGGCAATAGAGAACTTGAAATCACTGCAGCCTTAAGTAATTCCTTAGGCTTTGGTGGTCACAATGCCTGCATATGCATAAAAAAATATACCGATTAACTGGTTTAAACATCTTATTGAAAGGGTCAATTTATGAATAAGAAGGAAGCTTTGGAGTTTATTTCTGCTCTTACAGAACATATGAACGCTAATAAGCTTGATGAAATTTCCGTTAAGCTATCGGAAATAAGTGTTGAAATGAAAAAGAATACGGGAAATGTTCAGTTGCACACACAGATGCCCGTCACTCAAATTGCCGAAAACATTTCAAACCAAGGCAGTGGTGATTGTGCAAATGATAAGTTAATCACCTCCCCTATTATCGGCACTTTTTATACTTCCCCCGCACCTGAAAAACCTGCTTTTGTAGAGGTTGGTTCTACTGTTAATAAGGGCGATGTCGTTTGCATTATTGAAAGTATGAAATTGATGAATGAGGTTACCTCTGATATTTCAGGTGTTATTGAGGAAATTTTAGTTAAAAACGGTAATCCTGTGGAGTTTGGACAGCCATTATTCAAGCTTAAATAAACGATGATAGGAGTTTTAATATGGAACAAGTACTGATGACTCAAGAACAGATTAAAGAAATCATTCCGCATCGTGATCCATTTCTGCTGATTGATGAAATTCTTGAATTAGAGCCGGGCAAACGTGTTAAGGCAAGAAAATATATTAAGCCTGATGAAAGCTGGTTTAAAGGGCATTTTCCTAACGCACCTGTCACACCCGGTGTATTGATGATTGAAATGCTGGCTCAGGCAGGAGCTGTATGCTCGCTCTCACTACCCGAAAACAAGGGTAAGCTTGCTTATATTGCTGGTATTGATAAAGCAAGATTTAGAAAAAACGTGCTGCCTGGGGATACGCTTATTTTAGAAGTAGAAATGATTGGCAAAAAAGGGCCTATCGGCTTTGGTAAAGCTATTGCAACAGTAAATGGCAAAAAGGCTGTTACCTGTGAAATTTCCTTTGCAACTGCCGATAGACCAAAAGATTAAGCAAAAGGGCTTTTATATGTTTAATAAAATACTTATAGCAAATAGAGGCGAAATAGCAGTAAGAATCATTAGGACATGCAGAGAGCTAGGTATAAAAACAGTCGCTGTTTATTCTCAGGCTGACCGTACTGCTCTGCACGCTCAAATTGCCGATGAAGCAATTTGCATAGGTTCTCCTGCTACAAAGGACAGTTATTTGAACAGCAAGGCAATTTTAGCAGCCTGTGAAATAAGTAAAGCTGAAGCTATTCATCCTGGATTTGGCTTTCTTTCCGAAAATTCTGATTTTGCTAAGCTATGTGAAAAATGTGGAATTACTTTCATAGGTCCTAGTGCTGAGGCAATGAGTGCTATGGGAAATAAAAGCAATGCAAAGCAAACTATGAAAGAGGCTGATGTACCTGTTATTCCCGGTTCTGACGGAGTTGTAAATTCACTTGAAGAGGCAAAACAAATAGCTGAAAAAATAGGATTTCCCCTTATGGTAAAGGCAAGCTCGGGTGGTGGAGGCAGAGGTATTCGCCTTGTAGAAAAGGCTGACGACTTTGAAAACGCAATTATCTCAGCAAAGCAGGAGGCTCTATCCTTTTTTGGCAACGATGATATTTATATAGAAAAGTTTCTTATAAATCCTCGCCATGTAGAAATTCAACTTTTAGCTGATAATTATGGTAATACCGTTCACTTAGGAGAGCGTGACTGCTCTTTACAAAGAAGAAATCAAAAACTTATAGAAGAAAGTCCAAGCCCTATAATGACGCAAGATTTGCGTAAAAAGATGGGCGATGCTGCGGTACGTGCTGCCAAAGCGTGTAATTATTCAAACGCTGGCACAATTGAATTTCTTGTAGACGAGGATAAAAACTTTTATTTTATGGAAATGAATACAAGAATCCAAGTAGAGCACCCCGTAACAGAGCTTATAACAGGTATTGATTTAATTGCTGAGCAAATTAAAATTGCAGCCGGTGAAAAGCTTGAATTTACTCAAGGTGATATAAAAATTCTAGGTCATGCTATTGAATGTAGGATTAATGCTGAAAACCCTGACCAAAAATTTCGCCCCTGCCCCGGTAAAATTAAATCTCTTCATATGCCCGGAGGACTTGGTGTAAGAATTGATAGTGCTGTTTATCAAGGATATGAAATTTCTCCATTTTACGATAGCATGATAGCAAAGCTTATTGTCCATGCACCTACAAGAGAAAAAGCCGTAAAAAAAATCCAAGTAGCTTTAGGTGAATTTCTTGTTGAAGGCATTGATACTAATATTGATTTTCAGCTTAAGCTAATAAGAGATAAGGATTTTGAAAAAGGAAATTATGATATTGGTTTTATTAATAGAAAATATTAATATTTTGGGAAGGATGAGGAGTTTTGCTTGAAGATTTATTTAAAGTAGTAAAGGTGCGTTTTAATCAAGAAAATGAAAAAGTACCCTCAAAGGAAATGGAAATACCTGATGATTTATTCTTCAAATGTCCCAGATGCTCTAATGTCGCCTATATGGACGAATTTATTAAAAACCTTAAGGTTTGTCCAAAGTGTAAATATCACTCACGTATTTCATGGCAGGAAAGACTAGAGCAAATTGCAGATAAAAACAGCTTTGTTGAATTTGATAAAAATATGCAATCAGTAAATCCTATACGCTTTCCTGAATATACCGAAAAGGTAAATAAGCTAAAAAAAGATTTAGATATAAATGAGGCTGTTATCACAGGGGAAGTGACAATTAGAGGCTATCGCACGGTAATAGGCATTATGGACAGTCGCTTTATGATGGCAAGTATGGGGAGTGTCGTAGGTGAAAAAATTACAAGAGCATTTGAGTATGCTACCAGTAATAAACTGCCTATTGTACTTTTTACTGCCTCTGGCGGTGCAAGAATGCAGGAGGGAATTATTTCTCTAATGCAAATGGCTAAAACAAGCGGTGCGGTCGCAAGGCATAATGAAGCAGGTCTGCTGTATATCACTGTCCTTACAGACCCTACAACAGGCGGTGTCACTGCATCGTTTGCAAGTCTTGGTGATATTATAATTGCAGAACCAAAGGTGCTTGTAGGCTTTGCAGGCAGACGTGTTATTCAGGATACTATTAGGCAAAGGTTGCCCGATGATTTTCAAAGTGCTGAATTTCAGCTTGAAAATGGCTTTGTAGACATGATTGTTGAACGTGGGCAGCTTAGAAAGCGTATTTCATGGATACTAAAGCTTCACAACTGTAAGAAGGAGAAATATGAAAGATGAAATTTACTGCGTGTGAAAGACTTGAAATCATCAGAAACAAAAACAGACCTACAATAAATGATTATATCCCCGCTATATTTAATACCTTTATGGAAATGCATGGCGACAGATGTTTTGGAGATGATAATGCCATCGTAGGAGGAATCGCTCTATTAGGAAATACGCCTGTAACAGTAATAGCACAAATGAAGGGCAGAAATTTAGAAGAAAACAAGAAATCAAACTTTTCTATGCCTCATCCAGAGGGATATAGAAAAGCATTAAGACTTGCAAAGCAAGCTGAAAAATTTCATAGACCTATTATTTGTCTTGTTGATACTCCGGGGGCGTTTTGTGGTATAGAAGCCGAAAAACGTGGACAGGGTGAAGCTATCGCTAAAAATCTAGCTGAATTTATGCTGCTAAAAACACCAATAATTTCCGTAGTTTTAGGAGAAGGTGGCAGCGGTGGTGCATTAGCACTTGCTGTATGTGATGAGCTTGCTATGCTGGAAAATGCTCTATACTCCGTTATTTCCCCACGTGGATGTGCTTCCATTTTATGGAAAGACGCTTCTAGAGAACAGGAAGCATGTGAGCTTTTGCAAATTACAGCTGAAAGCCTTGTTGAATTTGGCATATGCGATAAAATAATTTCCGAGCCTATGGGCGGTGCTCATAACGATAAAATGTATACAGCAGAAAATATCTTAGAATTTTTAATTGAATCTGTCGAAAAATTATCTAAAAAAGATATTGACACTTTGCTAATTGATAGATATAATAAGTTCAGGTGTATTGGAATGTATACAGAATAAACTATTTTTTACTAATTGCGTTAATTAGGCAATAGCCTTTTATAAAAATTTAAAATTAATATATTTTTGGAGGAACTAAAAATGGTATTTGAAAAAGTAAAGTCAATTATTGTAGATCAGCTCGACGTTGATGAAGATTTAGTAACTATGAATGCTTCTATTATCGATGATTTAAATGCAGATTCACTTGATGTAGTAGATTTGATAATGAGTTTTGAGATGGAATTCGACCTAGAATTTCCTGATGAACAAGTAGAAAGTATAAAGACAGTTGGAGATATTGTAAAATATATCGAAGACAACGCATAATAAATAAATTTAACCTAAACCGTTTAACTGAAAATCAGTTAAACGGTGTTTTATTTTTATGCTATGCAACAAAATTTAAATATTATATCACTTTTTTAGTATAAGCTCTTTAATTCTCATTAATTTTATGGTATTATATATTTAATGAAAATATATAATAAAAAAATGAAAGGAATTTTTAATGGAGAATATAACGCACGATGTCATTCTTGCTAAAAACGGTGACAAAGACGCTTTTTCAAGGCTTTATTCTACTATATACAAAGACCTTTACCATATAGCTCTCTACTCTTTAAAAACAAAGGAAGATGCTCAAGACGCAGTTTCTGAAACTATAATTGATGCTTATATAGGCATTAAATCACTAAAAACTCCCGAAGCCTTTAAAGTCTGGGCTTTTAAGATTCTTTCTGCTAAGATTAAAAGAAAGTATCAAGAGTATGCAAAATCAACTTCAGATATTGATAAAATTCCTGCACATTTATTGCCCACAAACTCTTTAGATGAAGAAAGCATAGAGATAATGGACGAATTTTCCAAGCTTTCAGCTGAAGAAAGAATGATTATATCTTTATCAATAATTATGGGCTATACTAGTGAAGAAATTTCTGATTTTACTGGTATAAATGCTAATACGGTACGCTCAAAGCTTATGCGGGCTAAAAACAAATTAAAAATGATGCTTGAATAATTCTCAGTGAGGTGAAGTATGAACAAGGAAGATAAACTAAAGCAAATTCTGACAAATACAGATATCCCGACAGAATTAGAGCCAAAAAATATAGCAGAAACTTTATTAAATAGCTCTGTGCAAAATATCTCTGCTGAAGAATTTTTAAACGAGTTAAAACAAAATTCCATAAAACTGAATGTATTTTTAAAAGCATTAGAATATTTTGATGCTGATGAAAAAGTAATTGAAGTAATACAAAATAACCCTAAAATGACTGCACAAGAGCTTTTGACAGTGCTTGAGGCGGCAAAATTTTCAGAAAATGATTATGCTAGAATTTTATCAATAGCTATAAAAATAAAAAACGGGCAAATAGAAGATTTTCAGCTCGATAATACTCAAAATGATAGTAAAAATTCTGAGAAAAATCAAGAAATAGTGCCAAAGGTTTTTGAAAAAGCTTTTGAGGACAATAAAAACAAACGTAAAAAACATAGCATTGTTTTTAAAATCATTGCATCAATAGCTTCTGTTTGCGTAATAATTGCCGGTATTTTTGTTTATAAGGAGTTTATTTCCAATTATAATGGCGAAGATAATTTCACCTATGCAGGAAAATCAGATGATGATAATTACGACATACTGTTTAACAAGGTAAAAAATTTTTATAACCTTAGCTATTCAAAAGATAAAAACCTAGCAGCAGAAAATTCTGACACAACCCAAATTAGTGATGAAGATGGTTCTTCAAAAGACAGCTTTGAATCAGATACATTAAATCAAGTAAAAAATGTTGATGAGGCTGACATAATTCAATTTGATGGTGAAAGATTTTATTTTGTCAACAATAATAATAGTAGTGTAAAGATTTTAAAAATTGATGGACAGGAATTAAAGCTGGAAAATACTATCTCACCTCAAACTGAAAATGAATATTATATTCTAGATTTAATAACAACCGATGAAAAACTAGCTATTATTTACGTCACCTCACAACTAAATAAAATTCCAAGCGAGGATATAACAATACAAGCTACTGATAGCAATACTTTTTTTAATTATTTCAACAATCAAGTATGTATTGATATTTATGATATAAAAAACAGTGATTTTACAAAGCCATATTCCACATATTCTCAAAGTGGAAGCTATGTAGATTTGCGTGTAAAGGATAATTATCTATATCTTATTTCAAAATATTATCCCACTATTTCTGGCACTGTAAATAAAGAAGAGTTTGTAAAAACAGTTCCCTTATACGCTCAAAATGGCGAAAGTAACTATGTAAAGCCAAGTGATATTGCTATACCAAATAATATAAATGACATTGCTTACACAATAATTAGTGCAGTAGATTTAAACAATCAACAACCTCTTTCTTCCGTTAAAGCTGATTTGAGTGATTCTGAAAATATTTATGCCAGTGAAAGCAATATTTACCTTGCCGCTAATACGTACAGCGATAATGAGCAAAAAACGATGCTAACTAAAATTTCATATAAAGATGGAATGATAGATTTAAAATCTAAGGAATTGATTGATGGCTATGTCAATAACCAATATTCAATGGACGAATATAATAATTACTTCCGAGTAGTATCTACTACAAGCCCTTATAATAAAGACAGACAAACGATTCTATATGTATTTGATGAAAATTTTGAAAAGCTTTCATCATTTGATTCTATTGCTGTTGGCGAAAGCGTTAAATCCGTCAGATTTGATAAAGAGCTTGCATATATCGTAACATTTTTACAGGTTGACCCCTTGTTCTGCGTGGATTTAACCGACCCTAAAAATCCCGTGCTAAAGGATGAATTAAAAATACCCGGATACTCAACCTATTTACAAAAATGGAATGAGGATTTGCTAATAGGCTTTGGTGTAAATGCTGATGAAAACGGTAATACTATCGGTTTAAAGCTAAGTATGTTTGATGTTTTTGAAAGCGATGATTTAACTGAAAAACATGAATTTGAAATAAACAATCAAAAGGTGGGGGAAAACACATATTCAATTGCTGTATCAGAAAGAAAAGCTTTGTATATTTCAAGTGAAAAAAATATAATCGGTATACCATATTCAGTTAGTAACGAGCTAGCTACTCAGAATAAATATATCTTCCTTTCATATGATAAGGAAAAGGGCTTCACCAAGTTAGGAGAGGTTTCAGAAACGGGAACCAATGCTTATTTAAGAGGCGGACTTCATAATGAGTATTTTTATCTATTTTCTCAAAAAAGTGCTTATGTGCTGTCGTCTGATAAGTTTTCATTATTATCAAAAGTGGGTTTATAGCTTTTAAATCAAATAAATAATAAGGCTTGTCTTAATGGCGAGCCTTATATTTTATTTGACAAATAAGCTTTTGAGCATTATACTATGTTAAAGCAATGAAGGGGGAAATATGTACAAAATTTTTATAGTTGAAGATGATACGGTTATAGCTAACTCAATAAAAAATAATATAGAATCGTGGGGCTTTCCATGTAGGGCTTGTGATGATTTAAGGAATGTATTAAAGGAATTTATTGATTTTAAGCCTCATCTAGTCATTTTAGATATAATGCTGCCTTTTTTTGATGGCTATTATTGGTGTAAGGAAATAAGAAAGCTATCTGACGTTCCTATAATTTTTCTTTCATCAGCATCGGATAATATGAATATTATTATGGCAATGAATATGGGTGGCGATGACTTTGTAATAAAGCCCTTTGATATAAATGTGCTTACTGCTAAAATTCAAGCTTTATTAAGGCGTAGCTATAATTATGCTTCACAGAAAAATCTTATTGAGCATGAGGGATTAATACTTGATACCTCAAACACCACATTAAGCTATAATGATAAAAAAATTGACTTAACTAAGAATGAATATAGAATATTACTCACTTTATTGGAAAACAAGGGTAAGATAATCAGCAGAGATACTCTTATGCAAAAATTATGGGAAACTGACAGCTTTGTAGATGAAAATACACTTACTGTAAATGTTACTCGTCTACGCAAAAAACTCTGTGAATATGGTATAGATAATTTTATAAGGACTAAAAAAGGCTTAGGATATATTATAGAATAAAGGTGAAGGAATGAAGATTTTTTATGCTACTTAAAAAATCAAGTAAAACAAATAGTGCTTTTAATATTATTTACAGTTATTTTCGGGATAACTTTTTATCTTTATAAGCTGCCCTTAGGTGCTGTATTCTACCCTGCACTAATGTATTTCGTAATAATTGCTACATGGGGAGCTTTAGATTATATAAAGTTCTATTCTAAACATAAAGTGTTGGAAAATCTAAAAAATGAAATTACAATTTCATTTAAAAACCTTCCCACTGCCTCAAGCTTAATTGAGGAAGATTATCATAAGCTTTTAGAGATTTTCGAAAATGAGCAGAGAGAGTTGTACAAAAAATCCGATGAAAGGTACGATAGCTTAATTAATTATTATACAACGTGGGTTCATCAGATTAAAACTCCTATTTCAGCTATGCATCTTTTACTTCAAGATGAAAATGCGACAAAAAGCGAAATCAAATCTGAGCTTTTTAAAATAGAGCAATATGTGGACATGGTGCTGACATACCTAAGACTCGATGGTGAAGGAAATGATTATTTAATAAAAAGCTATGATTTAGATAATATAATAAAACAGGCACTAAGAAAATTTGCTGCACAATTCATAAGAAAAAAGAACATTACTCTTCGATATTCCCCTCTTAATTATCAAGTAATTACTGACGAAAAATGGCTGCTTTTTGTGGTAGAACAAATACTATCAAACGCACTAAAATACACTAAATCAGGATACATTAATATTTATATGGAAAATGACGATTTAATAATATCTGATACCGGAATAGGGATAGAGCAGTCGGATATAAACAGGATTTTTTCCTATGGATATACTGGCTTAAACGGGAGAGAAAGTAAAAAAGCCAGTGGCCTTGGGCTATATCTATGCAAGAGAATTTGTGATAATTTAAATCACGAAATCAGCTTATCTTCACAAATGGGAAAAGGCACGATAGTAAAAATTAACTTAAAAAGACCTAGGCTAACGTTTTAAATTATTACAGAGTTTAGACAAAGTATTAGATAATTAAATATGCTTTTTCTGGAATTTATTTCTCAAAAAAGCACCACTAGATGTTGCATTACGTACAACATTCACACTACCTATGGCGAATCGCCTCCACTATAAAGCTTGCAGACTTTGTCAGCAAGCTAAAACAATTTACCTTACAAAATTGTAAGGTAAATTGTTATTATGTAAGGTAAATCTATGGAAAAACATTTTCTTAACTGATATAATTGTATTACATCAAATAACACAGTTAAGAAAAGGAGATAATATGGCTATTTTAGAAGTCAAGAATGTGAAAAAAATCTATACCACTAGATTTGGTGGTAATAAGGTGCAAGCATTGACCAATGTTTGCTTTAGTATGGAACAAGGCGAATATGTTTCCATCATGGGTGAAAGCGGCTCGGGTAAAACAACTTTACTTAATATACTCGCTGCCCTTGACAAGCCTACCTCTGGGCAGATTATCCTTGATGGAAAAGAGCTTAATGCAATTAAAGAATCGGAAATTGCAAAATTCAGAAGGGATAATTTAGGCTTTGTATTTCAAGACTTTAATCTTTTGGATACATTTTCTGTTATGGATAATATTTTTTTGCCTTTAGTCCTATCAGGAAAAAGATTTAACGAAATGAACAAGAAATTAAAGCCAATAGCACAAAAGCTGGGTATTTCTGATTTACTAAAAAAATATCCCTATGAAATTTCCGGCGGACAAAAGCAAAGAGTTGCTGTGGCTAGAGCATTGATAACAAATCCTAAATTAATTCTCGCTGATGAACCAACAGGTGCATTAGACTCAAAATCAACCGACGAATTATTAAAGCTTTTTAGCGAATTAAATCATGATAAGCAAACTATTTTGATGGTAACTCACTCAGTAAAGGCTGCAAGCCGTACTAATCGTGTTTTATTTATACGTGACGGCGAAGTATTTCATCAAATATATCGTGGTAATAGCAGTGATGAACAACTGTATCAAAAAATTTCTGACACCCTCACAATGCTGACAACCAGTGAAAACATAAGCAGAGGTGGTATCAGATGAAGAAGATAATCTTTTACCCTAAAATGGCTTTTCAAAGCATTAAGAAAAATAAAAAGCTCTATATTCCCTATATTATTACCTGTATATCAATGGTAATGATGTTTTATTTGCTGACCTATCTTTCCTCGGATAGTTTTATTAAAATGGTTCCCAAAGGAGGAGAACTCACTCAGCTAATATTAAAACTCGGTAAATGGGTGATAGGTGTATTTTCAGCATTATTTCTATTTTACACCAATTCATTCTTAATAAAGCATCGTAAAAAGGAGTTTGGACTATATAACGTGCTTGGAATGAATAAGCAAAACATTGTTCAGGTATTGTTGTATGAATCAGGCTTTATATATCTGATAAGTATTATTTCAGGTGTTATTTTAGGAATACTTGTTTCTAAAATAAGTGAGCTTGTCCTTGTCAGAATGTTAAGTGGTGAAATAACATATTCACTTAATATATCATTTAGTGGGATAAACAAAACAGCAATTTTCTATCTAGTAATTTTTATACTTATACTAATAAAATCAATTTTACAAGTGAAAATGTCAAATCCTATTGAACTGTTACGTTCTTCAAGTGTTGGTGAAAAACCAGTCAAGAGCAATTGGCTATTGGCATTAGCAGGAGTAATTATTCTAGGCATTTCATATTATCTAGCCGTGAAAATAGACGACCCTATAAAAGCAATATCTATATTCTTTATAGCAGTAATAATGGTAATAATAGCAACCTATATTCTTTTCATTTCAGGCTCTGTTGCACTATGTAAAATACTTCAAAAAAGTAAAAAATACTACTACAAAACGAATCATTTTATATCACTTTCCTCAATGGCGTACCGTATGAAAAGAAACGGTGCAGGGCTAGCCTCAATAGCAATTATGTCAACAATGATACTAGTTATGCTATCATCAACTTCAAACCTTTATATCGGTGCTGAAGATGCATTAGCAAGCCAATATCCACGTGATATTATTTTTGAAGCAAATATTGATAAGGTTTTCGATAAGGAAAAAGAATTTGATAATGATATAAATCAAATGATGAACCAGCTTAATGTAAAGCCTGATAATATATTTAAATTCAACAATTTATTTGTTACAGGGGTCAAAGGTGATGAAGAAAATGAGATACTCTTCCCTGAAAAAACCATTGCTGGCGATAATGTTTCTAATATCGTACTTGTAGGAATAATACCTATTAATGATTATAACAATCTTTCTGGTAAAAATATTACGCTAGGTGAAAGAGAAGTGCTTGTTCAATCTGATTACTACTCTGGAAAAGGCAATATTAATATAGGAAATCTTGATGATTTAATTGTAAAGGAAGAGGTAGATGATGTTGATAAATTGACATTTTCCACTTTTCAGATGTATGAATATACTTACATCATTGGAAATGAGAATATTCTAAATGAAATATATCAGTATGAAAAACAAGCTTACAAGGATAGAGCATCGAACATAGCCTACACCTATGGATTTAATATTAATGCAGAACAGGATAAACAGGAAGAAATATACACCAAGCTTAATGAGTTTAAAAACAGCAATGATTTTATGAGTAAATATAAAGATTATTCTATTACACTATCATCTAAAGCAGTTCAAAGAAATAGCTTTATGTCTTTATACGGTATTCTATTCTTCTTAGGAATTTTATTAAGCATTATATTCCTGCTTGGCACAGTGCTTATTATGTACTATAAGCAAATTGTTGAAGGGTATGAGGATAAAAATCGATTTGACATATTACAAAAGGTAGGCATGACTAAAAAAGAAATAAGAAAAAGCATTAATTCTCAAGTTTTGACAGTGTTTTTTATGCCTCTTATAGTAGCATCAATCCACACAGCCTTCGCTTTCCCGCTTGTAAGAAAAATGATTATGCTCTTTGGAGTATTTAACACTCCATTACTAATCACTGTCACTTTAATTTCAATAGCAATATTCGCTATATTCTATTCTCTTATTTATAAATTAACATCAAAATCATATTATAATATTGTTAGCGACTTTTAAAAGGAAGGGGGAATTTCCCCTTCCTTTTGTTATAAAATATTATGCAAATACGGAATTTGTGCTTGAAAAAAGGTTTGTACAAGTGAAGTTGCTAAATTTATTTTGGAATAAAATTCATCTTCACCATATTCAGCATGGGTTTCTATTTCAGCTAGCGTTTCAGTCACATCCTTCTCCTGCTCAAAGTTTCCGGCAAATAAAATGTGAGAACGATACTCATTCCACAATTCAACTGCTCTTTGTGATGTTTCTGCAGCATTTACAAAATCAGATGAATTAAAGCTTTCCGTCGCCTCATCAAGTGTTTTGATAATAAGCTCAGTATAATCTTGTGAAACAAAAAAAGAAAATAAGCTAACTGTTATAATCAAAACCATTATTATTCCGCCAATTACTATTCTAATCATGGGATACCGTCCTTTTTAATAATATTATAATTTGCCTTTTCATCTGAAGTCATTAGAAAAATGTCATTTACCTTTAGCTTGTTTTCTTTTACCGTTTTTTCAAGCCAATTTGTGTTTAAGCCACATTCTATCAGCCCCTTATGGTCAATAACTCCATCACGTATAATAATTTCAGGTGGATTAAGGTTGTCGGTACTTCCCTGCTGCTGTTTTTCATAAAAATTTATTTTACCATTGTTTTCTACTATTGCGTATTGAACATCGTTTAAATCATAAATTGAACTTTCTCTCATTGCCTCAAATAATTCATCGATAGTATAACGTAGTGAACGTAGCTGCTTTTGATTAACCTTACCATGAGAAATTAAAATAATAGGATTGCCTGAAACAAACCGTCTAAAGCGATGAAATTTAAGCATAAACCCCGACATAAATACATCAAGACAAACAAGAGTAAGCACGGGAATAACTCCTGCAAGCATCGGTGCTGAGAGATTTTCCAAAGGCAAAGAGGCAATGTTAGATATTAAAATAGTTACTACTAATTCAGATGGCTGAAGCTCGCCTAGCTGTCTTTTACCCATAAGTCGAAGCGACGCCATAATTAAAGCATATAAAATAATACCGCGTATTACAATTACAATCATAGACTATCCTCTTATTAGAATTTATTCTACTATATTATTCTCTCTAAATGGAAAATTATGCACAAAAAACCTTGCTTAAATAAGCAAGGTTTTTATTTAAATAATTATTGATATAAGAAATCTCGCAGTACCTGTGAATATTTTTCATGAGAATATTCTTTATTAATCATAACTTGATTATTTTCAGGAATACTAATATTTTCAATATCAGCACCAGTTAAGAAATCAACCAATCGATATACTACTGATTTAATTTCATTTTGAGTAAAATTAGTTTTTACCAAGGGAGCAACTGTTTGAAGCATTTTGTTAAGCTCATTTAAAGACATGCCCTTAGCACTCTTTATAACGGACATAACTACATTTCTTTGTCTAACTATTCTATGATAGTCATCATCGATATATCTAAGCCTAGAGTATTGTAGTGCATCATAACCGCTCAAATGATTTGACCCTTCTTTTACCCTAGCCTTTGTAATTGCATTACTGCCTAGCGGATGTTCACCATTAAGTCCTAGAGCCTCATCATAAGTCAGCTCAACATCTACTCCACCTACTGAATCAATTAGCTTTTCAAAAGTGTAGAAATTTGTCCTTACATATTTATCCACGTCAACACCTAGATAACTCCTTACATATTCTAGCAGCATATCCTCTCCACCATAGTGATGAATGTGTGTTAGCAAATCGTTTTTCCCAAGCTCAGGCACGTATACAGGAATATTTCTAGCTAAACTAGCAAGCCTAATTGTATTTGTCTTAAAATTCAAGGATAAAATCATCATGCTGTCAGAACGTGCAGTAGGATCAAAATCCTTCTGCCTTTCATCAGTACCAATCATAAGTACATTTAAGACATTCTCATCTTTATATACATCAATTTCAGGGGGCTTATAAGCATTAATATCATCATCAATAAACTCACCCGACTCAGCATCAATAGGATTAAAATTTCTGGACGTATTGGAATCCCCAAAGTTAAATAAACCAGTCCAGCTATTAAGCCACATTTCAACTAATAACCATGCAACCAAAGGCATAGCTACAATAAATGAAATTAATGATATAATAACTGTTTTGGCTTTTATTTTTTTCTTTTTCTTTTTTGTCAGTCTACGCCTTGTTTTAATAGTAGGATTTTCCATACGTACCCCTCAAATTGATAAAATTTTACTTATTGATTTATCAGCTAAAACAGCCTCGCCTCGCATATGAAAAGCGTCTAAATATTCACTGCCAAGCTTTTTATTAATAATAGCGGCTGCATCATTATAAAGTGGTGGTCTTGAAGTCATATTATGTGCATCAGTTCCAATAATATGAACACGCCCCTGCTTTATTAATTTTAAAGCAACCTTTCTAAGAACCCTGTCACCAAAGGAATCGCAATTTACTTGATATAAAGCATTATCAAAGCTTAATACGCTTTCATATAATTCTTTATCATATAATTTAGAGTATCTTTCTATGTGTGCGAAAATTATTTTATATTCTGTGCTTTCTATAAAATCTATTAATAAATTTAATTCAGGCTTTGATAAGCTATAAAAAGGCATCTCCAAAAGAAGAAACTTTGTACCACTTATACATAAGCCATCTACTTCATCATCGATAATGGAGCTGTAAAATAAAACTTCAGCACCAAGAACAATATCAGGAATATCAAGCCCTGATACTGCACTTTCTAGCTTATGATATGCTTTTTGTCTTCTTAAAACGAACTGCTCATAGGTTTCTTTATTTCTATAAAAATGTGAGGTAGCAACTACTGTATCAAAGCCCTGCTGCTTTTGTTCCTTTAAAATAGCTATCGATTCATCGATACTCTTCGCCCCGTCATCAAATTCAGGCAGGACATGACAATGAAAATCAGTTTTCAACCTTATTACCTCATTTATATCTGTAATGATACTTTTTACCCTTGTTTAAATCGGGGTTTATTGTCATAAATCCCAAAATATTTCCGTTGGCTAGCTTAATTCTCCTCAATCCTTCAGTAATATCACTATGCTTAGTTTGATTTCTTCTCACAACGAAAATACATCCTGCACAATTCTTGTTTAATAATTGTGAGTCAGTAACAACATTAACAGGTGGTGTATCAATGAATATATAATCATAATATTCGTCTAAAGCCGTAAGCAAATCAGTCATAGCCTTTGAGGTTAAAAGCTCGGCTGGATTGGGTGGAATAGGCCCAGAGGTCATAACATCAAGATTAGGCCTTACATTTTGATAAATACAATCATGCACTTTATTAAAATATCCTAAAACTGAAGAAAGTCCCTTAGAATTTTTAAGCTTAAAGTACTTATGCACAGTAGGACGTCTTAAGTCAGCATCCAAAACTAAAATTCTCGACCCCATAGACGCAAATGAACTACTTATGTTTACGCAAGTAGTGCTTTTTCCCTCAGATTGATTGGCACTAGTAAAAAAAACTGGCTTTTTTTCACTTGATGCTAATGCAAACATCAGATTAGTCCTAGCAATTTTAAAGGACTCAGTAACTATAAAAGGTGAATTTTCATCTACCAAAACGTGCTTTTTTACTATTACTTTATCATTAACCTTCTTTTGCATAGCGATAATCCCCCTTTGTCTTAGCGTTCAAATCGGGAATATCAGCCAAAAGCGGAATCCCATACATAGATGACAGGTCATCAGAGCCTTTTACCTTATTATCAATAATATCAATTATTAAAAATATTAAGTAGGATAATATCAAGCCTAAAACAAATCCAATAACTGTATTAAGCTTTACATTAGGCGACGAGGGATTTTCAGGAACTCTTGCCTCATCGATAGTATTAATAAAAGCGTTTTTAAGTATTGCCTCACTCTCGCTAGTACCGATTTTTGTCGCAAGATTAGCTAATTGAGCAGCTGCCTCAGGCGACGCACTTTGAACAGTTAAATAAATAAATCCAGTATTATCACCCGAAGAAATACTAATCATATTATTTAATTCATCTCTGGTATACTGCCCTTCCAGCTTTTGTTCAATCTGTGTTATTACCTTATCGCTTTTAAAAATAATCTTACAATTTTCGACAAGCTTTTGTGCTACTGAAAGAGCATTAAGCTCCTGACTAGCATTTTCCACATCATAGCTTACTTGTACAAGTACCTTTGTGCTAGCTGAATATTTCTTATCTACAACAAAAAAAGAAAATATAAATGCTGAAATTGTACAAAATAGCGTAATAGCAATAATTGGTTTAATATTTTTCAAAAAAATCGACCATAGGGTAATTAGGTCTATTTCCATTTCTTTTTCGTTTTCCATTATTCCTCCATGATAATATAGTTACCTAAATATATTACCATTTTATTAATTAGTAGTCAATATATTTTTAATAATTATTATATTATTTCTGTATTTTTTACCTTTTGAACATATATCTCAAGCAAAAATACCATACATACAACAAAGATACCAAATAAACTACCAGAAATATCTATTAATACATCGTAGATAGATGCTCCCCTTCCGGGAACGAAGTATTGATGCACCTCATCAAAAATAGCGTAGAAAACTGATATTCCAAATGCATTAACTAATTTTAAAAAATTATTAATTTTAAACATATAAAAAGACAAAAATGATAATACACCTATTATAAAAAATAATGAAAAATGTGCAAGCTTTCTAATAATTACTGAAAAGGACTCTAATAAGAAAGTCTGCTGATTTTCTGAAATTGTTTCAAAATCACTAATAAAAATTTTTAAAATACTCAATAAAAGTCCATCACTGAGATTTGAGCTGTCTTCTGCGTTTTGTGATGAAAAAACAAAAAGTACAATAAACATAATTCCTAACAAGGAAAATAGTACAATAGTATAGGTTAGCTGTTTTTTTGTCATAATTACCTCATAAAATAAGCCGAATATATTCATACTCGGCTATTTTCACATTATTTTTTTAATTAAAGCTGTCTATTAAGTCAATGTTCTTTTGTGAAATCATAGTTTTACAAGCAGTAATAAAGCTTTCAAGAGAAATATTATTTACCTGCTTGCCAGAACGTACTCTTAAGGAAATAGTATTATCGCCCTGCTCTTTATCGCCCACAATTATGATATAAGGCAATAAACCATGTCTAAAATTCTTAATTTTTGTGCCCATATTTTCATCAGAATGGTCAACCTCAGCTCTTATTCCAATACTTTGCAATTGACCAGAAATTTTATCTGCATACTCGCCATGCTCTGCTCTTACAGGAACAATACCAACTTGACTTGGTGACAACCAGAATGGAAATTTACCTGCAAAATGTTCAGTAAGAATTCCTATAAATCTTTCGACACTTCCAAATACAACACGGTGAATCATGATTGGCCTATGCTGTTTTCCATCAGCTCCCGCATATTCAAGCTCAAATCTCTCAGGCAACTGAAAATCAAGCTGAATCGTACCACACTGCCACGTTCTTCCCAAACAATCAGTTAAATGAAAGTCAAGCTTAGGGCCGTAAAAAGCACCGTCGCCCTCATTGACCACATATTCATACCCTAGCTCGCTAATAGCATCGCCTAATGCCTTAGTAGCTATATCCCAATCTTCCTTGCTGCCCATAGAATTTTCAGGCTGAGTAGAAAGTTCAATCTTATATGGGAAACCAAAGGTCTTTGTATATACTTCATCAATCAGCTTTACAACACCCTTGATTTCGTCCTTAATCTGCTCTTTAGTCATGAAAATATGTGCATCATCTTGAGTAAAGCAGCGAACCCTCATAAGCCCGTGCAAAGCACCGGAAAGCTCATGTCTGTGAACAAGCCCTAATTCGCCGATTCTCATAGGAAGCTCACGGTAGGAGTGATTTTTTGATGCATAAACAAGGATTCCACCCGGACAATTCATAGGTTTTATAGCAAAATCCTGCTCATCAATAACTGTTGTATACATATTATCTTGATAATGATACCAATGCCCACTGCGTTCCCATAATGAACGATTGAGCATCACAGGCGTTGAAATCTCTTTATAGCCTGCTTTATCATGTATTTCATGCCAAAAATCAAGCAGCTTATTTCTTAATATCATTCCCTTAGGTAAAAAAAACGGAAAACCCGGCCCTTCATCCATAATAGCAAAAAGCTCCTGCTCTTTTCCTATTTTTCTATGGTCACGTTTTTTTGCTTCTTCTAAGAAATTCAGATATGATTTTAATTCAGCCTTCGACTCAAAAGCATATACATAAACCCTTTGCAGCATTTTATTATCAGAATTTCCACGCCAATAAGCACCTGTAACCGTCTTAATTTTAAATGCCCACGAGCGTAAGTGCGACGCACTTTCAACATGAGGTCCTCTACACAAATCTACAAAATCATCTCCAAGCCAATAAAGTGAAATTTGCTCATTTCCGTCTAAATCCTTAATTAGCTCCACTTTATATGGGTTGTCCTTAAATATTTCAAGTGCCTTTTCAGCTGTAACTTCTTCTCTTACAAAGGATTCATTTCTTTTGAGAATTTCATTCATCCTCTGCTCTATCTTAGGAAAATCCTCTTCTAAAATTGATACAGGTATATCAAAATCATAATAAAAACCATTATCAATAGGAGGACCAATAGCTAATTTTACATCATCATATAATTCACATATTGCTTTTGCAAGTACGTGAGCTAATGAGTGACGGCTATTATAAACTTTCTCACTCATTCCATCTTTATCATCAATCATAATAACCTCCATGTATTTAATTTATTTCTTGAAAAGAGTGGCTTTAGCCTTTGCTTCCTGTTCATTCAATGCTTTTTGCCTTTCCTCTTCCTGTTTCTTTATCAATGCTTCCAACTCATCTAAATTATCCCTATAAAAAATAGTATCCTCGGGTAAATTTTTAGACTTCAGCTTTTTCTCAATAACAAGCCTTAAAAACATATACATAACAGCAAATACAGGCACAGCCAAAACCATACCCATTACACCAAACAACCCGCCTCCAACAGTAATAGAAATCAATACCCATATAGCCGGTATTCCGGTAGATTCGCCTTGTATTCTTGGCATAATAATGTTTCCATCGATTTGCTGCATAATAAGAATAAATAATAGAAACCAAAATACGCTAAGCGGTCCTGATGCCATCAATATTAACAAAGCACTTGGTATTGCTCCCAAGAAAGGCCCAAAAAACGGTATAAGATTTGTAACGCCAACAATACATCCAATAAGTACTGAATAAGGCATTTTCATAAGCGCCATAGCAATAGCAGTGACAATTCCAACTATAAAGGAATCTATCAATGTAGCCATTATAGAGCGTAAAAATATATTATGAGATTTTCTAAGTGCATTTAATAAAGAAATTGACTTCTTAGAATCCTTCACAGCAAATAAAATTTTCTTACTCTGAGCTATAAACATATCCTTGCTAAACATAAGATAAATAGCTATAATATAGCCTATAATAAAGTTTTTCAGCAATGATATAGTACCCTTAAGCCCCGCCGTCACAACCTCTAGAATTTCATCAGAGTACTTTATAATAGTCTGTTGAAAATTCATCAAATAGCTTCTTGCTTGCTCAACAGATTCATTAATAAAATCCTTAAAATCTGGATACTCTTCAGCAAGCTTATAAGCAGATTGCTCAATATTATCGGCATAAGAAGGAATTTTAGTAGCCAAATCCTTAAAACTATCAAAAATAGCAGGAGCCACTAGCATTATAAAACCTATAATAAAAGCCAATGATAAAATAACCGTAACAAAAACTGCCAGCCCTCTTAATAATCTGTGCTTTTTATGATTATCAGCCTTTAAATATAGCTTTTTAAATACCTTTTTCTCAAAAAGATTAGCGACAGGATTTAAAATATAAGCAATTGCTATTCCCACAAAAACAGGGGTGAAAATAGACCAAAAGCTATCAAGCCAATTTTTAAACTCATCAAGCCTTAAAGCAGCTGCCACAGCTATAACAGCAATGAAAATAACTAAAAGCGTATAAACTGCAATAGTATTATACTTCCTGTTCCAATCAATCTTCATGTAAAAATCTCCTGTTATTTGTTAGTAGTGTAATATTTTTATGATTATTGGTTTATAGTATATCATATCTGAAGAAATTATGCAACTATATCGAACAGCTTTCCGAGTGACAATGCTCAGTTATTTTACCGACAATAGGCTCAGGGTCAATTCCTTGATTTTTATAATAATTGGAAATTGCTGTTTTAATTGCCTGTTCAGCCAATACGGAGCAATGTATCTTAGCTGGGGGCAAACCATCAAG
>JAAYSD010000087.1 GCA_012518465.1 Clostridiales bacterium | reverse complement strand
TTTTCACCGAATTTAAGCTCACACCCCGTTACTAAAATTGCACGATTTAAATTTAGCGACGAGGGGGTTGTTACTTTTCCTAAAAGTAACAAATTATGATTTGTTTTAAAGGTTTTGTGCTTGTTTGGTTTGTACTTTTCCTAAAAGTAATGATATGATGATTTATTTTAAAGGGAAAGTGATTAATGGGATTTTTACTTTCCCAAAAAGGAATAAACAGTCAATTAAAAAGCTTTATTTCTTTTTCAAAGTAAGGTTTAAAAAACGTTAAACACCAAAATTCACCTCTCATTAAGGGAGGTGAATTTTAAAGCTTTATTAATTATAAAAAATGTCTTCAATAATGCCTCTGATGTCTTCTACACCTTCGCCATTTTGTGCAGAAAATTCAATAAAAGTAATATCCTCAGCACATTCAAGCTCTGATAAAAGGGAAGTCCTTCTATCAGCCCTTTGCTTTTTAGAAAGCTTATCGCTTTTAGTGAGAATTACAACAAATGGGATTTCGCTGTCAATAAGAAAATTTATCATTATTTTATCATCAGCAGTGGGGGGGTGCCTAAAATCTACAAGCTGAAAAACAAGCTGAAGATTTTCGCTTTTGTGAAAATAATTTTCAATGAGTGTTGCCCAACGTTTTTTTTCACTTTTTGAAACCTTAGCATATCCATATCCCGGTAAATCAACAAGTTTTAGGCCATCTACATCATACATATTTATTGATGCAGTTTTTCCAGGCATTGCACTGGTACGTGCTAGAGATTTTCTATTTACAATTTTATTAATTAATGAAGATTTTCCTACATTTGACCTACCGGAAAAGGCAATCTCAACCCCCTCATACTTTGGTATATCGGAAAAGTTCATATATGACGCTATAAATTCAGCATTGTTAAAATTCATTTTTCTCCCATCTTATATCTTAATTTACAACAGTAACTTGCTGCTTTACATGTTTGTCATCGATGATAATATTAGGCTTTTCGGGTTCTTTTTGTGGCGGTTTATTGGGAATAGCGTCAGGCTTTACTTTAATAGGCTTTATCAAGGCAGTATCAAGAACTGTCTTGATATCTTCAGCGACAACAAAGTTTAAGCTGTTTTTAACAATTTCGTCAATTTCAGATAAATCAGCCTCGTTTTCCTTTGGAATAATAACTGTTTTTACTCCTGATTTATAAGCAGCCATTGTTTTTTCACGCAAACCACCAATAGCAAGCACCTTACCTCTTAGTGTAATTTCACCTGTCATAGCAATATCACGTTTTACAGGCATACCTGATAAAGCTGAAACTAATGCAGTAGTTAGTGTTACACCTGCCGAAGGACCGTCCTTAGGCACAGCACCTTCAGGTGCGTGTATGTGAATGTCCTTTTCCTTGTAAAAATTAGGATTTATAGAATACTTTTTAGCTAAAGAACGTGTAAGACTAATTGCAATTTTAGCAGATTCCTTCATCACATCGCCAAGACTTCCCGTTACTTCAATCTTGCCTGTTCCATCAAGCACTAATACTTCAAGCGGCATAATAGTACCACCGACAGAAGTCCACGCAAGCCCGTTTACAGTGCCTATTTCATCACGCTTTGATATTAGCTCGGGTAAATATTTTTTTACACCTAAAAATTTTTCTATATTTTTTCCTGTTATGCTTACCTTTTCACTTTCACCGGAAACAATTATTTTAGCAGCTTTTCTGCATAAAGCAGAAATATTGCGTTCCAGCTTTCTGACACCTGCTTCTCTTGTGTAAAAGTCGATAATTGCATAAATAGCTTCATTGCTGATTCTTACGATAGAAGCTTTTTCTCCATGTTTTTTAAGCTGCTTTGGAACTAAATGTTTTTTAGCTATATTAAATTTCTCTTCTCTAGTGTAGCTTGAAAGCTCAATTACTTCCATTCTATCAAGTAAGGGTGCGGGAATATTATAAATATTATTTGCTGTGGTAATGAAAAGCACTTTACTTAAATCTATAGGAATTTCTAAATAATGGTCACGGAAGGAACTGTTCTGCTCTGAATCAAGTACTTCAAGCATGGCAGAGGAAGGATCTCCACGGAAGTCATTTCCCATTTTATCTATTTCATCAAGGAGAATGACAGGGTTCATACTGCCGGCTTGTTTTATAGCATTAGCTATTCTTCCGGGCATTGCACCTATGTATGTTTTCCTATGTCCTCTAATATCAGCCTCATCACGGACACCGCCCAAAGAAATTCTCGCATATTTTCTGCCCATAGAATGAGCTATTGATTTACCAATGGAGGTTTTTCCTACACCTGGAGGGCCGGCAAGGCATATAATCTGCCCTTTTATATTAGGGGAAAGCTCACGTACTGCTATAATTTCAGTAATACGTTCCTTGACCTTTTTTAGGCCGTAATGATCACGGTCAAGCTGCTTTTGAGTTCTTTCAATATCAGTTTTATCCTTTGTATAATAATTCCAAGGGATATCAAGCACATTATCAAGATATGTACGGATAACTGCCGCCTCTTGTGATGAAGAAGGCATCTTTAAAAGCTTTTCAGCATCTTTCAGCAGCTTTTCTTCAATTTCTTCATCAAAGCCTATTTCTTCAATTTTATCTATGTAATCATATGCCTCTTGCTGTGGGGTGTCCTGTTCGCCAAGCTGTCTTGAAATAACCTTCATTTGTTCACGCAGATAATATTCGCGTTGATTTCTTTCGATATTTTCACGAACCTGCTCATGAATGTCATACTCAGTCTGAAGAATCTTTATTTCAGTCATTAGTATGGAAATAAGCTCAGTGACTCGCTTTGAAAGGGTTGATATTTCAAGAAGCCTTTGCTTATCCTCTACTCTTAGCATTACGTTAAATACTACTAAGTCAAATAGCTTTGCTAAGTCACTTTCACTTAAAATGCTCTTGTATAGTTCCTTAGGCATTTTAGGTGCAAGGGTACTGTATTCTTTAAAAACATCTTTCAACATTCTTAAGAGAGCTTGATTATTAGTTTGAGAAATAGCCTTTTGAGGCACATGCATTGGTAAAACTTCCATTTCATAATAAGGCTCTGTCATAGTAAATGTATGCAGCTTTGCACGATACAGCCCCTCAATAAGTACTCTGGTGGTAGAATCAGGCGTGCTAATAATCTGCCTTACTTCAGCTACAACGCCAACCTTGAAAACATCTTTTTCAGTAGGGTCGGTGGTTAAAGGGTCTTTTTGAGCAACAAGAAAGATTTTACGGTCATTTTCTGTTGCTGCTTTTAATGCTAGGATAGATTTTTCTCTAGCTACATCGAAATGTAAAATCATTTCAGGGTAAATCACAAGTCCACGCATTGTTAGTGCGGGAAGCTTTATATATTCATCTTTTATGTTAATTATATCAGACATAATTACCATCCTTTCTTTTGTATGAGGATACATATATATTCTACCACAAAAAAATAAAAAATATTGTCTTTAAGTCACAATTATAAAGTGTAGGCGATTTTGAATATTTATTTTATCTAATCTGTACAATAATTATAATATAAATTTGTGTAAAAATCAAGTTTTAATCATTTGAAAATTCTGTGAAAAGCATATATTACATAATACTTCCATAATTGTATTTTGCAAAATGCTAATTGTAAAACAGCTAATAAAATATTAGTTAAAAAATAAACAATATAAGGTTAGCTAAAGCTTATTTTTTTGTCGAAAGGTGCTAAAATATATAAAATCCTTGAAGTTTTTTTATATAACAATTGACTTATAAATAAAGAAGTGTTAGCATTATATTAAGTTAGAGTATGCTAATTAATGCATATTTCTGAAAAGTTAATTTGAGAAGGTGATTAAAATGATACCGTTGACTCTTGCTGATATAGGAGAGGAAAATACTATTATAAAAGTAGGTGGTAATTCTGATATAAAACAGCACCTTAATGATTTAGGGTTTGTTGCTGGTGGCCGTGTAACTGTAATAAATACAATTTCAGGAAATGTAATTGTAAGCGTTAAAGATTCACGTATTGCTATTAGCAAAGAAATGGCTCAAAAAATCATGGTGTAGCATGATTTTATTTATAGAGTGTAATATAAGGAGGAATTTCAATGAAAACACTTAGGAAGGCTAAGGTAGGCGACAAAATCAAAATTATTAAAATTCATGGAGCAGGTGCAGTAAAACGCAGAATTATGGATATGGGTCTTACAAAGGGTATCGATGTGCAGATTCGTAAGGTTGCACCGCTTGGCGATCCGATTGAAATTACTGTGAGAGGATATGAGCTTTCGATAAGAAAAGCTGATGCTGATATTATTGAAATTGAATGATTTTAATTAAAAATTAACAGTATGTCAATGAAAGGAAAAAAAGATGAATATTAAAATTGCTTTAGCGGGTAATCCTAACTGCGGAAAAACAACTTTATTCAATGCTTTGACAGGATCAAACCAGTATATTGGAAACTGGCCGGGAGTTACTGTTGAAAAGAAAGAGGGTCGCTTAAAAAAGAGAGATGATGTGGTAATAACTGACTTGCCGGGTATTTATTCATTATCCCCTTATACTTTGGAGGAGGTTGTAGCAAGGGATTTTTTAATAAATGAAAGTCCTGACGCTATTATAAACCTTATTGACGGTACAAATTTGGAGAGAAATTTATATCTGACAACTCAGCTTTTAGAGCTTGGAATTCCTATTGTTGTTGTAATCAATATGATGGATATTGTCAGAAAAAATAATGACAGTATTGATATTAAAAAGCTATCTGATGAACTGGGCTGTGAAGTAGTAGAAATATCTGCTTTAAAGGGCGATGGCTTAAATAAAGCAGTAGAATCTGCTGTTAATGCTGCACAGGCAAAGGCAGTTGTTTCAGCTGAAAGGATACATAAATATTCTCAAGCTGTGGAAAATGCTTTAGAGGAAATCGGAAATTTGCAATTAAATGGTATTACACAGGAAAATATACGTTGGTACGAAATTAAGCTTTTTGAGCGTGATGATAAGGTTTTAGAAAAATTAAAGCTGAGTAATGAAGATAGCAGCAGGATTGAAGAAATTATTTCTACTGTTGAAAAAGAGCTTGATGATGATTCTGAAAGTATTATTACAAATGAAAGATATAATTACATATCCTCTATAATAAAATCTATTCATAAAAAAGGCAGAGTAGGAAATCTAACTACTTCAGATAAGATAGACAGGGTCGTAACAAATAGATGGGCAGCATTACCGATTTTTGCTGTTATTATGTTTTTAGTTTACTATATTTCAGTATCAACCGTGGGAACATGGGCAACAGACTGGGCTAATGATGGAGTCTTTGGCGATGGCTGGCACTTATTTGGTATAGGCTCAAGTGATTATGACGAGGCTATGACTGATTATGCTGAAAAATATATATGGACAGATGAATTTGTTTCTCAGGTTGATAAAGCTGCTGAGGCTGATGTTGTTGGTGCTGAAGATATAAAAGAAGCAATTGAGGACGGTGACTTTGGTGCATTTGATGAGGCTTACGGTTTTTATGCTGATTCACTTGAGGAAGAGGGCTATGCAGTAACAGAAATATACGATACTGCAATGGAAAGTGAAGAGGTACCTGACACTGCTGAATATGGCGTATGGGTTACTGGTATACCTGTTCTTGTCGAGGGTTGGCTTACAGCTATCAATAGTGCTGATTGGTTAAACAGCTTAATTGTTGATGGTATAATTGGTGGTGTTGGTGCAGTGCTAGGTTTTGTACCTCAGATGATAGTTTTGTTTATTTTACTTGCTTTTCTTGAGTACTGTGGTTATATGGCAAGAATTGCATTTGTTTTGGATAGAATATTCCGAAAGTTTGGACTTTCAGGAAAATCCTTTATTCCTATGTTGATCGGAACTGGCTGTGGTGTCCCCGGAATTATGGCGAGTAGAACGATAGAGTCAGAGCGTGACCGTAGAATGACTATTATTACTACTACATTTATTCCTTGTGGTGCTAAGCTGCCGATTATTGCTCTTGTTGCATCGGCATTATTTGGTGGTGCATGGTGGGTTGCACCTAGTGCATATTTTATAGGAATAGCAGCAATTATAGTATCAGGCGTTATTCTTAAAAAGACAAAGATATTCTCAGGTACACCTGCACCATTTGTTATGGAGCTGCCTGCTTATCATTGGCCTACTTTTGGCAATGTAATGAGGAGTATGTGGGAACGTGCATCTTCCTTTATTAAAAGGGCAGGAACAATTATTTTAATATCATCAATTATAATTTGGGCATGTTCAATGTTTGGAACTATTGATGGTAAATTTATGTTTAGTCTTGATATGGAGCTTGATGACAGTGTTCTTGGTGTTATTGGAAATTCTGTAAGCTGGATTTTTGCACCCTTAGGTTTTGGAAATATAAAAGCAACAGTAGCTACAATCATGGGATTAGTAGCAAAGGAAGAGGTAGTAGGAGTATTTGGAGTACTTGATTTTGAAGGAATGTCAAAGCTTGCTGCTTATAGCTTTTTAATATTTAACTTGCTTTGTGCTCCTTGCTTTGCAGCAATGGGAGCAATAAAAAGAGAGATGAACTCAGGTAAATGGACAGCATTTGCAATAGGCTATCAATGTGTTTTTGCTTATGCAATTTCTTTAATTGTATATCAATTAGGTTCAGCTTTCAGTGGCAATTATAATATCATAGGTCTTATAGCTGCAGCGATTGTACTTGCATTCATTATTTATATGCTGTTTATTAAGAAATACAGTGAGTCAGAAAGATTGACTAAAGCTGTAAAGGTAAGCAGGTAAATTAAGTTTCCCTTAGATAATCTGTTGGATAGGAGGGATTTATATGGGAACATTCGGCGCATGGTTAGCCGCAAATATTAGTACAATAATAGTTAGCATAGTTATTATTGCGATAATTGCTTTAATAATTATGAAGATGGTGAGAGATAAACGCAAGGGCAAACGCTCATGCTGTGACAGCTGTTCGGGCTGTGGTGCATCTGATGCATGCAATCATCATAAGACATAATGAATAAATAATTAAAACCGTCCATTTGGACGGTTTTAATTTAAATTATTTAGAATTGTAAGTTGCTAAGCATTGTTGTAGCCAAGCGAGAATTTGATTAAAATTAAAGCACATAATATTTACCTCCTGA
>JAAYSD010000086.1 GCA_012518465.1 Clostridiales bacterium | reverse complement strand
GGTATTAGTGCAAATTCTATGGCAGAACAAATATGCCCTCTTAGGGGCTAACCGCCCCTGCCGGGCAGGCATACCCCATTTTAAAACTATATCAGGAAGAGGACAATTAAAGTTACAAGTCAATTTTCTTTAGCACACAATCCATTTATCTTTACTTGCAAAATAAAAAATGGTATGATATAATATTACAGACTAAAGACAAAGTACAAAAAACACCACGCACACCACTTGTGGTGTGCGTGGTGTGGGTGGTGTGAATGGGGGTAACATAGGGGGAGCCTGCTCCTCCTATGAAGTTTGCAAACTTTGTCTGCAAGCTCAAATATTATTGATATTATATTAAAGGATAAAAATATGAAAAAGAGCGATTTTTACTATGATTTGCCACAGGAGCTTATAGCTCAGACTCCTGTTGAACCTAGAGATACCTCTCGTCTTATGATATTAAATAGACAAGGCGATGATGTTAAGCTTGATAAGTTTTATAATCTTTCGGAATATTTAAAAAAAGATGATTTACTTGTGATAAATGATTCTAAGGTTTTTCCAGCAAGACTTTTAGGCGAAAAGAAAAGCACTGGTGTAAAGGTGGAGTTTCTTTTATTAGAGCAAAAAACTGCTGATACTTGGGAGGTTATTGTTCATCCGGGGAGAAGATTGCCAGAGGGAACACAGGTATATTTTGGTGAAGGATTGATGGCTGAGGTAGTCAAAAGGCTTGATGACGGAAATAGACTGGTAAAGTTCTCTTATGAGGGCAATTTTTTTGACCTATTAGACAAATATGGGCAAATTCCATTACCTCATTATATCACTGAGGAATTAAAGGATAAAAGCAGGTATAATACTATTTATTCAAATGAAATTGGCTCAGCGGCTGCACCTACTGCAGGATTGCATTTTACCGATAATGTTTTTCGAAGCTTGGAAAATAAGGGCGTAGAAACTGCGAAAATAACTCTTCATGTAGGACTCGGCACTTTTAGACCTGTAAAGGAGCATGATATAGAAAAGCATAAAATGCATAAGGAGCATTTTACAATTCCTCAGGAAACCGTTGATAAAATTAATAATTGTAAGCAAAAGGGCGGACGTGTTATCGCAGTGGGAACGACTTCATGCAGGACGCTGGAAAGTGTTGCGTGTAAAAATGAGGGCAAGATAATTGCAACCTCGGATAGCACGGATATTTTTATTTATCCCGGATATGATTTTAAGCTGATTGATGGGCTGATTACTAATTTTCATTTGCCTGAAAGCACGTTGATAATGCTTGTTAGTGCATTTTTAGGCAGGGAAAAAACCTTAAGAGCATATCAAAGGGCTATCGATGAGAAAATGAGATTTTTCAGCTTTGGAGATTCTACTTTAATATTATAATAGAGGTGTTTATGTTTAAAATAATTAAAACTGAAAATTTAGCCAGACGTGGTATTTTTGAAACAGTGCATGGAACTATACAAACTCCCTTTTTTATGAATGTAGGCACAAGTGCAGCTATTAAGGGTGGCATATCCAGTCTTGATTTAAAGGAATTAAAATGTCAAGTTGAGCTTTGCAATACGTATCACCTTCATATAAGACCGAGTGATGATGTTATATATAAAATGGGTGGACTTCATAAGTTTATGAATTGGGATAGACCTATTTTAACTGATAGTGGTGGTTTTCAGGTATTTTCTTTAGCCAAGCTGCGTAAGATTAAAGAAGAAGGAGTCTACTTTAATTCTCATGTTGACGGTAAAAAAATCTTTATGGGGCCGGAGGAAAGTATGAGAATACAGTCAAACCTTGCTTCCACCAT
The DNA here is from genome assembly GCA_012518465.1 of Clostridiales bacterium. GTDB lineage: Bacteria > Bacillota > Clostridia > Oscillospirales > Ruminococcaceae > JAAYSD01. Next base: position 12,268 of record JAAYSD010000086.1, on the reverse strand, counting down.
CGCTATGGCTTTTGATGAATGTGTGGAAAATCCCTCCCCTCGTGAATATGTTAAACCATCTTGCGACAGGACTACAAGGTGGCTGTATAGATGCAAGGCAGAGCTTGACAGATTAAATACTCTGGATAAAACTATAAATAAAAATCAAATGCTTTTTGGAATAAATCAAGGCGGCACCTTTGACGACTTAAGGATTGAACACGCTAAGACTATTAGCGAACTTGATTTATCGGGGTATGCAATAGGAGGCTTGGCAGTTGGAGAACCGACTGAAGTCATGTATCATATTCTCGATATTGTAGAAGAACATTTGCCTAGAAATAAGCCTAGATACCTAATGGGGGTTGGAACACCATCAAATATAATTGAGGGTGTTGCTAGAGGTATTGATATGTTTGACTGTGTTATGCCATCAAGAAATGCAAGGCATGGAACTGTATTTACATGGCAGGGTATAAGACACCTTAATAATCAAAAATATATTGCTGACACAAGCCCTATTGATGAGGAATGTGATTGCCCAGTATGCAGAAGCTTCACTAGAGGCTATATCAGACATTTGTTTAAAGCGGGTGAGCAATTAGCAGGCAGGCTGGCAGTAATGCATAATCTTTATTTTTATAATACTTTAATGGAGAAAATTAGACTTTCTCTTGATGAAAACAGGTTTGAGCAATTTAGAAAAGAATATTCAGAGAAGTTATCAACATTAATATAAATAAGTAAAAAGATAGACTAAAGATAAATAAATTATATTGGAGTATTTATGGGATTTTGGGAATTGTTTCTTCTAGCTTTAGCTTTGTCTGCCGATGCTTTTGCAGTTTCTGTAACAAATGGATTTTGCATGAAAAAAATCGTTATCAAAAAAACATTTGTAATAGCATTATCCTTTGGTGTATTTCAGATGATTATGCCAATAATCGGTTTCTTTTTATCTGTTAAATATACTGAAAAGATAGCACAATGGGACCACTATATTGCCTTTATTCTTTTGGGTATTATAGGTGTGAAAATGCTGATTGAGGGTATAAGGGAGTTGAAATCTCCCGAGGATAATGAGCAAATTTGCACTACATACGATAAAAAGTTATCACCTGCTAAGCTATTTGTTCAGTCTATTGCTACTAGTATTGATGCTTTAATAGTGGGAATAAGCTTTGCTGCTATGAAGGTAAATATAGTTGCAGCTGCAGCCTTTATAGGATTTGTCACTTTTTTTCTATGTGTGATGGGTGTCTTTCTAGGGAAAAAATCAGGCGATGTTTTAGGCTCTAAGGCTGAAGTGATAGGTGGTTTTATTTTATTTGGCATAGGACTGAAAATATTTATCCAGCATACATTTTTTGGCGGATAAAGGATATATTTAAGAAAAATTACTGAAATTTCGTTACAATATAGTGACAATGTTTCATAACTATTGATTTTTCGCTATTATAATGTTATAATTATCTTAAATAAATTATAATTCTAGGGGTAGATATGAAACTTGTAAATATTGGTTTTGGAAATACAATAAATGCGGACAGGCTAATTAGTATAGTTAGCCCTGAGGCTGCTCCTATAAAACGTATTATCCAACTGGCAAAGGATAAAAACCTTGCTATTGATGCTACTTGTGGCAGAAAAACCAAGTCAGTAATTATTCTTGATAGTTCTCATGTCGTTTTGTCTGCCTTGATGCCCGATGTTATTGCAAAAAGGCTTACGAAGGATAATATAGAAATAGATGAGATACAGGAGGAATAGATAATGAGTAAAAAAGGTTTGTTAGTTGTAATTTCTGCTCCCTCAGGTACGGGCAAAGATGCTTTGATTGAATGTTTGTCGCAAAAGGCACCTGATATTTTTAAATCAATTTCTGCTACTACAAGAGAGATGAGAGTGGGTGAAAAAGAGGGTGTAGACTATTATTTCACCACTAAAGAAAACTTTGAAAAGCTAATTGCAGATGAAGAAGTTGTTGAATATACAAAATACTGTAATAATTATTATGGTTCTCCAAAAGCACCTATTATGGAAAATCTCGAAAAGGGACGTGATGTAGTCCTTAAAATAGAGGTTGAGGGTGCTATGAATATACGCAGGATGTTTCCTGATTCTGTGCTTATTTTTGTACTTCCTCCATCTATTGAGGAGCTTAAAAAAAGGCTTGATAAAAGAGGCACTGAGGATGAATGTACAATAGAAAAACGTATGAAAAGAGCAAGGACGGAGGTTACATACGCCGGAGAATATGATTATTTGGTAGTTAATGATGATTTATCAAGAGCTGCCGAGCAGCTTATGGATATTATAAAAGCAGAAAAGCTAAAAACCTTTAGAAATCATGATATTATAAAATCTATTTTGGTTGATTAAATGATTAACAAACTTATTGCAAAGGTTGCTGTTGAGAATACTACATATAGCTTTGATTCTCTTTTTGACTATCTTGTCCCCGAAGAATTTGTAAAATCAATTACTCAGGGAATGAGGGTGAAGGTTCCCTTTGGCCGTGGGAATCAAAAAAGAGTAGGAATGGTTTTTTCTCTTTGTGAGGTTTTAGAATATTCTGAAAAAATTAAATATATTCAAGGCTTGCTTGATGATTCTCCCATAATCAGTGATGAGATGCTTAAAATAGCTTTATGGATAAAGGAAAATACTTTTTGCACATATTTTGACGCAATAAAAGTAATGATTCCTGCCGGACTGTCGATAAATATTATAAAACAGTACTCAGTAGCAAGGACTGTTAATTGTGAGCTTACGGAATATGAGCAAAATATACTTACCTTTATTAAAATGGCTAAAAACACAAGTGAAATACACTCTATTATTGAAGACAATATCAGTACAGAGCATAAAAGAGCAGTAAAAAGCTTAATTGATAAAGGCATTATTTTAGTAGATGAATACGAAAAGCAACGTGTAAAAGACGAGGTTTTAAAAATTGTAAGGCTTTCGTCCGAATATATTAATGATGAAATTGAAATTAAACTCACTCCAAAACAAAGGGCAGTTGTAACCCTGCTTGAAGAGGTGGAAAGCGCTTCTTTTAAGGAGATTTGCTATGCAGTTAATGTAACGACCTCTGTTATAAATAATCTTATAAAAAAACAAGTGCTTTTTCTGGCAGAGCAGAAGGTATCACGTAGTTTAAGTGCTGATGCCGAGGCTACAAAAAGTCCTGATGATATAATTTTATCCGAGCATCAGAAAAAAGTGTTTGATGGAATTTTAGAGCTTATGCGCTTAGATGAGCCACAGGCTGCTTTGTTAAAAGGAGTTACTGGCAGCGGAAAAACCTCGGTTTTTATAAAATTAATTAAGCAAGCTATTGATACGGACAGGACAGCTATTTTGCTTGTCCCTGAAATATCACTTACACCTCAAATGCTTGGACAATTTCAAACTTTATTTGGTTCTATGGTAGCTGTTATTCATAGTAATTTATCAGCTGGTCAGAAGAATGATGAGTTTGAAAGGATAAAGAAAGGCGAGGCTAAAATTGTAATAGGCACAAGAAGTGCTATTTTTGCACCTCTTGATAATATAGGTATAATAATCATGGATGAAGAGGGCGAGCATACCTATAAATCTGAAAAAACCCCTCGTTATCATGCACGTGATATAGCAAAGCAGAGATGCTTTTATCACAAAGCATTATTGCTTTTAGCATCAGCTACTCCGTCTATTGAGAGCTTTTATAATGCTAAGCGTGGAAGATATAAGCTTTTTGAACTAACTCAGAGGTATAATAATTCACTTTTACCTGAAGTTTATATGGTTGATATGAAAATAGAGGCTGAGCTTGGCAATCGCACAAATTTCAGTGAGGTGCTTTTGCATGAGTTGGGAAAAAACCTTGAAAAAGGCGAACAAAGCTTGCTTTTATTGAATAGAAGGGGATTTTTTACTCATATATCCTGCCTTTCATGTGGAAATGTGGAGTGTTGTCCAGAGTGTCAAATTCCTTTAACATATCATAAAATTAATAATACACTTGTGTGCCATTATTGTGGGTACAAGCAAAATTTTGAGGAAAGATGCTCAAAATGTGCCAGCAAGGTTATAAAAAATACGGGAACAGGTACACAGAGAATAGAAGAAGAGATTAAACAATTCTTTCCTAAGGCGAGAGTTTTAAGGATGGATGCAGATACTACTATGACAAAAAACGCCTTTGATGAAAAGTTTTCAGCTTTTTCAAAAGGTGATTATGATATAATGATTGGCACACAAATGATAGCAAAAGGACTTGATTTTCCTAATGTTACACTAGTGGGTGTGCTTTTAATCGATAAGTCCTTATATTCGGGTGATTATATGGGTTTTGAAAGAACCTTTTCGCTTATTACTCAGGTTGTTGGCAGGTCGGGCAGAGCTGATAAAAAGGGCAGAGCTTATCTTCAGACATATTCCCCCGACCATCATGTGCTTGAATTAGCATCAAGGCAGGATTATGACAGCTTTTATAATCAAGAAATAGAAATAAGAAAGGCTTTGATTTTCCCCCCTATTTGTAATATTTGTGTAATTGGATTTTCAGCTTTAACGGAGAACGATTGTGTAAAATATGCAGATGAATTTTCTAAGCTATTAATGAGCAATATAAAAAATAGTGGTAAAAGCTTTCCTATAAGGATTTTAGGACCGGTTAGAAATGTTGTTGCACGTGCTAATGGACGTTATCGTTATCGATTGCTTTTAAAATGTAAAAACACAGCAGCTTTCAGAAAGATTCTTGAAGAAACTGTAAAGAAAGCTATGCTTAGTAGAAGGACAAGAAGTGTTTCAATCTTCGTCGATATGAATGGCGAAACAATTTAAAAAAGGAGAGTGATATTATGGCTCTTAGAAATATCTTATTGGAAAATGACCCTATACTTCGTAAAAAGAGCAGAGAAGTGACTAAATTTGATGAAAAGCTTTGGATTTTACTTGATGATATGTATGAAACGATGATACATTCTGATGGGGTTGGCTTAGCAGCACCTCAGGTAGGAATTTTAAGGCGAGCTATTGTTGTAGATTTTGGTGATGATAAGTACGAGCTTGTCAATCCTGAAATCATTTCACAAAAGGGTAAACAATGTGAGCTTGAGGGATGTTTATCAATACCAGGTGAAAATGGCTATGTGGAAAGACCGACTTTTGTAAAAATTAAGGCACAGAATAGATATGGCAAGGATATTACTGTTATCGGCAGAGATAGGCTTGCAGTGTGCTTTTGCCATGAAATAGACCATTTAAACGGTGTTTTATATGTTGATAAGTTAGCAGAGCCGCCTAAGGGAGCGCATATAGATGAGTATACGAGGCTGCCTCAGGGATATACAAGTGATAAAGGAAAGAAGGTTAGTGTTTGAACGTAGTTTTTATGGGCACGCCTGAGTTTGCTGTTCCCACATTGGAATTATTGATTAAACAAGGGCATAATATTAAAGGTGTTTATACACAGCCGGACAGACCTAGAAATAGAGGGCAGAGGTTGTGCTGTTCACCGGTAAAAGAAGTAGCTTTAAAAAATAATATACCTGTCTTTCAGCCACTCAACCTTAGAAAAGGTGATGATGCAAAGCTGGAGCTTGATAGGTTGAAGCGTATAGAGCCTGATGCGATTGTAGTAGTTGCATATGGGCAGATTTTACCCGAGGGGATCCTTGATATACCAAAATATGGCTGCATAAATGTTCATGCCTCACTATTGCCAAAATACAGAGGTGCCGCACCTATTCAATGGGCTATCGCTAACGGCGAAAAGGAAACTGGCGTTACTACAATGTATATGGCTAAAGGGTTGGACACCGGTGATATGATTTTGAAAGAAAGCTTGCCTATTACAGCTGATATGACAGGCTGTGTTCTTCATGATGAATTATCAAAGCTAGGTGCCAGCTTATTGATAAAAACACTCGATTTATTAGAAAAAGGTGAGGCTCCACGTGAGGTGCAAGACGATAGTTCATCCTGCTATGCACCAATTATACTAAAGGATATGCTTGAAATAGATTTTACAAAATCAGCATTTCAGGTGAAAAATTTTATCATGGCTATGTCGGATAAGCCCGGTGCATATTCATTTCTTTGCTCAAAGAGATTAAAGATATATAAAGCAGAAATTGTTGAGGGCGAATATAACTATGCTCCGGGGACACTAGTTGATTTGAGTGATTTTATAGTAGTTTGCGGAGATAAAAGAGCTTTAAAGCTTACAGACATTCAGCTAGAGGGATGTAAAAAGATGTCTGCACAAGAGTGTATGAGGGGAAGAAAAATCGAAGTTTATACCGTTCTAGGAAAGAAAAAATAAACTTTGGAGGTATATATGGGACTTTTATTAAATAACACTTTTGTATTATTGCTTGTGATAGGCGCTTTATTTTTAGGAATGTATGCTCAATACAAGGTGCAAGCAAATTTTAATAAATATAGCAAGGTTCGTGCTGAATCTGGAAAAACTGCTTATGAAGTTGCTAGACAAATCCTTGATAGCAATGGGCTTGTTGATGTCGATATTGTGCATATTTCAGGTAATCTCACTGACCACTATGATCCAAGAAAAAAGGTTGTCGCTTTATCTGATACGGTTTATAACAGCACGTCTGTTGCAGCGATAGGTATTGCAGCACATGAGGTAGGTCATGCTGTACAGCATAATGTAGGCTATATTCCTATAAAAATTAGAAACTTAATATTACCAGTGGCACAGCTTGGCTCGTCGGCATATTTTTTCATTTTTCTACTGGGTATAATTTTTAGCTATCCACCTTTGGCGGATTTTGGCATACTTTTGTTTGGTGCAGTTGTATTATTTCAGCTGGTTACACTTCCTGTTGAATTTGATGCAAGTTCAAGAGCAAAGAGGACTATTGAAGAGCAGTTCATTCTTTCAAGTGGAGAAATGGTTGGTGTAAAAAAGGTGCTTGGTGCTGCTGCTATGACTTATGTTGCTGCTTTGGTTTCATCTGCTGCACAGCTTTTAAGAATGATTTCCATATCACGTAGACGTTAAGCAAACGTTAAATTTTAAGGAGTTATTATGACAGCAAGGAAAATAGTATACGATTTGTTGATTAAAATCGATGAGGACAAGGCTTATTCAAATATCATCCTTGATAACGCTTTTGAAAAAGCAAAGCTATCCCAGAGAGATAAGGCTTTTGCATCAGCGTTGTTTTATGGTGTTTTAGAACGACGAATGACTCTTGATTATCTTATAAGGTTTTTATCTGAAACAGAATTTAATAAGCTGTCTATAAATGCTATTACCTTGCTAAGAATGGGGCTATATCAGATTCTGTACATGGATTCTGTGCCTGATAGTGCTAGTGTAAATGAAACTGTTAAGCTGGCTGTTGCTGATAAGCAATTTAAGATAAAAGGCTTTATCAATGCTATTCTAAGAACCTTTATTAGAAGTGGAAAGGAAATAAATCTTGATGGATTGGACGATATAGGTAGACTTTCCATCAAGTATTCTTGCCCTAAGTGGCTTGTGAAAAAATGGATTAATGAATATGGCTTAGAAAATGCAATTTTAATTTTAAAATCATCACTTGGCAGACCACCGATATATATAAAGATTAATACTTTAAAATATTCTGTTGAAGAGGTTTTTGATGCCTTAAAAAAAGAAAAGTTTTCTCCTGAGGCTGCTTGCCTATACAAGGATTGCTTAAAGCTCAATAAAGGAAATTCTATCGAAGGCTCTAATGCATACCGAAAAGGAATGTTTCATGTACAGGATATTTCATCTCAGATTTGCTGCCACGCTGTCAATCCTATTTTGAATGAAACTGTACTGGATATGTGTGCTGCTCCTGGGGGAAAATCTTTTACTATGGCTCAGCTAATGCAGGGCAGAGGGAGAGTTTTAAGCTTTGATTTATATGAGGGGCGAGTTTGGCTGCTTGAAAATGGTGCTAAGCATTTAGGAATCAATATTATTGAAGCTAGAACTGGGGATTCTTCTGTTTATAATAAGGATATTCCTTTGGCTGATAGAGTGCTTTGTGATGTTCCATGTTCGGGACTGGGGGTAATAAGGAGAAAGCCTGAGATAAAATACAAGCCGCATACTTTTATTAACGAGTTTCCTGAAATTCAGCTTAAAATACTTAATAATTCGGCTAAATATGTAAAAGCCGGAGGCACGTTGGTTTACTCTACTTGTACTCTTAATAAAACTGAGAATGATGATGTTGTCAATCAGTTTTTAAGTGAAAACAGGGATTTTTCACCTTGTGTTGTACCTTTGAATATTCCTGATTTAAAGGACGAATATAAACATACTTTTTTCCCTAGTAATTCAGGTGGAGATGGATTTTTTATCGCAACCTTCAAAAAGGACGCACAAAAGAAAGAGAGAATTATTTAATTAATGGATAAAAAGACTGATATTTTAACAATGTATTTGCCAGAATTGGAGGAATATTTTTGCTCGATAGGTGAAAAAAGCTTCCGTGCAAAACAGATTTTTGAATGGTTGCATACTAAGCGTGTATTTGATTTTTCAAAAATGACTAATATTTCTACACAATTAAAAACTACTCTGGAGAAAGATTTTTGTATAAATAAACTAAATATTTTAAAAAAGCTTGAATCGAGGGTAGATGATACAGTAAAATATCTATATGGACTGAATGATTGTCAGGCTGTTGAGGCTGTTTTAATGAAACATAATCATGGGAATAGTCTTTGCATTTCTACTCAAGTGGGATGTAAAATGGGGTGCAGCTTTTGTGCGTCAACAAAAGCTGGCTTTGTAAGAAATTTGTCGCCTTCTGAGATGCTTATGCAGCTTTATCAGAGCGAAGACGATAGCAAAAGAAAAGTAAACAGTATTGTCTTAATGGGTATTGGAGAGCCGCTAGATAATTATGATAATGTGATTCGGTTTTTATATATTTTGAGAGATGGTGCAGGCATGAGTTTGAGAAATGTTTCTCTATCCACTTGTGGCATTGTGCCTAAGATTTATGAGTTGGCTAAGCTAAAATTAGGCGTGACTTTATCTGTTTCCTTACACTGTGCAAACGATGATGGCAGGAGTAAAATAATGCCAATTAATACAAAGTATAGTTTATTAGAGCTTATGCAGGCTTGTAAAGATTATTTCAAAGAAACAGGCAGGAGAATAAGCTTTGAATATTCATTAATAGACGGTGTAAATGATGATTATAAAAGTGCCAGTCAGCTTATCGGATTGTTAAAAGGATTTCCTTGTCATGTTAATTTGATACCGATAAACCCTATAAAGGAAAGAAATTTTAAGAAAAGCAAATCGTCTAAAAATTTCCAAAAAGCATTGACAGACGCAGGAATTAATGCTACTATAAGAAGAACTTTAGGACAGGATATACAAGCAGCTTGTGGACAGCTAAGAGCAGAGGAAATTTTGATTAATAATAATGCTTAATAATTAATATAGAGAAAAAGTGTAGGAACGGCGGTGAGGTTATGGAGCTTGTATCAAAAACCCATGTAGGACTTGTGCGTACTGAAAATCAGGATAGAGTTATGACAAATCATATTAGTACCAGCTGTGCATATATGATTTTATGCGATGGAATGGGTGGTGAAAATGCTGGCAGCTTTGCTAGTAATACAGCTATTAACCTTGTTAGTGATTATATAAATAATCAGTATAGCGATTATATGGACGACGATATGGTGAGGAATATGCTTGTACGCTCTGTGCATGAGGCAAATTCTAAATTATATTTTATTGCTCAAAGGGATTATGAAAAGCATGGAATGGGTACAACCTGTGTTATTGCTTTTATTCGTAAGGATAAGCTGCATCTTGTTAATGTTGGAGATAGCAGGGCTTATTTCATTTTACCAAATGGAATTAAGAGACTTACTAAAGACCATAATTATGTAAGTCAGCTTATTGATGATGGTATAATCACTCCGGATGAGGGTAAGGACCATCCCCACCGTAATAGAATAACGAGGGCAGTAGGTGTATTTGATGAAGTTATTCCTGATTACTTTTTACTGGATTTTAATGATAAGAATATCCTTTTGATATGTTCCGATGGATTAACTTCTTATTGTGAGGAAGTTGATATTGCAAAGATTATTCTTGACAATTCTATTGAAAAAGCATCGCAAAAGCTTATAGACTTAGCTAATAAAAATGGTGGATTTGACAATATTAGTGTGGCACTTGCAAAGCTATAATTTTTTAATTCTGGAACTATAAAGGCATTGCCTTTTAGTACTGTTAACATAGATTTAATATAAAATTGGAGGATTAAAAAACAATGGATAAAAATATAGGCAAAAAGCTTGACGACAGGTATGAGCTTCTAGAGCTTATCGGCGTAGGCGGCATGGCTGATATTTATCGGGCGAAGGATATTGAGGAGGATAGAATTGTTGCTGTAAAAATTCTTAAAAATGAATTTGCAGGCAGTGAGGATTTTCTCAGAAGATTCAGAAATGAATCAAAGGCTATCGCTTTATTATCTCATCCTAACATTGTAAAAATATATGATGTTGGTTTTACTGACCATGTTCAATTTATCGTTATGGAATATATAGATGGAATTACACTAACTGATTATATTGAACAGCAGGGCGTTTTAAAATGGCGTGATGCTGTGCATTTTACAATGCAAATATTAAGAGCTTTGCAGCATGCGCATGATAGAGGGATTGTTCATAGGGATATTAAAGCATCTAATATCATGCTGCTGCAAGACGGCACTATAAAGGTGATGGATTTTGGCATAGCTCGTTTTAACAGGGAAACTGATAAGACTATGTCTGAAAAAGCCATTGGTTCTGTACATTATATCAGTCCTGAGCAGGCTAGAGGTGATATTACTGATGAACGCAGTGATATTTATTCAGTGGGAATTATGATGTATGAGATGTTGACGGGGCAAAAGCCTTTTGACGGGGATAACCCTGTTCAGATTGCTTTAATGCATATGCAGACTCAGCCAAAGCGTCCTACCGAATTAAATACTACTATACCTGAAGGTTTGGAAGAAATAATTTTAAAGGCTATTCAAAAGGACCCTGCACGACGCTATCAGACAGCCGGTGAGATGGTTGCTGATATTGAGGAATTTAAGAAAAATCCAAGCATCGTTTTTGAGTATAAGTATTTTTCACCAGATGGTACTACTAAGTATTTTGATAAAGTAAATTCACTAGATGAAGTTGATGGTGATGAAGAAAATAGTGAATACGATGATGAGCTTGATGAAGATAGTGATGAAGATGAAGAAGATGATGATGAAGAAAGACCATCTCCTGTGCTTCCTATTTTATTTGGTGTAGCATCAGCTCTTGTTATAGGAATTGTTATTTTAGTAGTAACATTAATTGTTAGCACATTTAATAAAGATAAAAATACCAGCTCCATAATAGATTCTCCTTATGTAAGAGATGGATATTTTATAATGCAGGATTTTGTGGGACTTACAGTTGATGATGCTAAGGAAAAATATGGAGAATATGTTGAGATAATTGCTATTCCTACTTATAATGAGGCGGACAAAGGTATAATTTTTGAGCAGGTTGAAAATGAGGGCAGGCAGATTAAAATAGGTTCGCAGGTTACTGTTTATGTGAGTGAGGGCTTAAAGCAAATTGAGATGGAGAATTATAAAAATCAGCCATACACTCTTGTAAAGCAGCAGCTAGAGAAAAAGGGCTTTAAGGTTACGCCTAGGTATGAGGAAAGTGATGAAATTTCAAAGGATAGTGTAATTGATACTGAGCCTACAAGCGGTTCAATGATACCTGAGGGTTCATCAGTTACAGTTATTGTAAGTCAAGGACCTCCTAACACTAAGATAAAGGTAATAGAATTTGTAGGCTTAGATAGCAAATACAGAGCTACTCAAAGATGTGAAGAACTAGGACTAATACCTGAGTTTAAGGAAATGGATAGTACTGAAAAAGAAGGTACAGTTGTAAAACAGAGTATTCCTGTGGGTGATTATGTTGAAAAGGGTACAGTAATTACTCTATATCTAAGTAATGGTAAAGTACCTGAAACTTCGGTTGATGTTGAATTTGAGATTCCTAATAATGTTAGCGGAAACTACAAGTTTGAATATTATTTTGATGGTGCAATTGTTAAGGAAGATGCTAAGCGTGATGCGTCTATCAAGAAGTTTAAGGTGAGCTTTAGTGGAAATAAAAAGGTTAAGCTTACTGTAAAGGTAAATATTGCAGGTGGAAAAGACAGTGATTCTGTTCTGTATGCAAGTGCTGAAATTGACTTTACTAAGGAAAAGCCGGTGGTTTCTTCTAT
>JAAYSD010000085.1 GCA_012518465.1 Clostridiales bacterium | reverse complement strand
GTGCCCTTTCAATGTGGATGACTTGGAAATGTGCAGTAGTTGATATTCCTCTAGGTGGTGGTAAAGGAGGAGTTATCTGTGACCCACGTGAGCTTTCTATGGGCGAACAAGAGCGTTTGTGTCGTGGTTATATCCGTGCATTGCGTGAGCAGGTAGGGCCTGTGGTCGATGTACCGGCACCTGATGTTATGACAAATGGTCAGCATATGCTTTGGATGATGGATGAGTATGAAACACTTATGGGTGGAAAATACCCCGGTGTAATCACAGGAAAGCCTGTAGGAATGGGCGGTTCTTTAGGTCGCACACAAGCAACGGGCTATGGCGTTATTTATGTCCTTGAGGCATGGTTAAATAAAAAGGGAATTAATCCTGCTGATACAACAGCTAGTATTCAAGGCTTTGGAAATGTGGCTGAATATGCAGCTAAGCTGTATTCCTCACTAGGTGGTAAGGTTATAGCTGTATCAAGCTGGGATAATACTGATAAAAAGTCCTATACATTTAAAAATAAAAATGGTATAGATGTAGAAAAACTAGCACTTATTAAGGATAAATTCGGCTCAATTGACAAGGATAAGGCGAAGGAGCTTGGCTGCGAAATTCTTGACGGTGGTGAATGGTTATCACAGGATGTTGATATTCTTATTCCTGCTGCGTTGGAGAATCAAATCACTCCTGAAGTATTCCCTAAAATTTCCGATAAAGTAAAGGTTATTTGCGAGGGTGCAAATGGTCCTACAACTCCCGATTGCGATAAGCTGATAGATGCTAAGGGCATTGCTTTATTACCTGACTTTTTAGCTAATGCAGGTGGTGTAACTTGCAGCTATTTTGAGCAGGTTCAGTGCAATATGAATTATTTTTGGAGCGAAGAGGAAGTTATTGAAAAGTTAAAGGCAATTATGACTAAGGCTTTCTATGGCGTATATGATTTATCCGAGGAAAAGAATATTAATATGCGTGACGCTGCATATGTAATTGCAATAAAAAGGGTAGTTGAAGCAGTTAAACAACGTGGCTGGGTAAACTAATATTTAATAAATAAAAAAAAGGCAGGGTATACCTGCCTTTTTTTATTCTAAAGTAATGATGTTTTGCATAAAAATGCTTGAGGAGGTGTTTTTTATGTGTACAGCTATTACTTTACAAACAGCAAATGGTGAAAATTTTTTTGGAAGGAATATGGACTTTTCATATGATATAGAATCTCACTTGCTGATTGTACCGAGAAATTATGAGTATGAATCTATCAGCGGCAAAAAATTAGTAAATAAATATTCTTTTATAGGAATAGGGCAAGAGCTTGAAGGAATAACAGCTTTTTTTGATGGCGTAAATGAAAAAGGCTTTGCTGCAGCTGCATTATATTTTGCAGGATATGCTCAGTATGATAATTGCAATAGCAATAGCTTTGAAAAAATTGCTGCCTTTGATATTGTAAATTATCTTTTAGGAAAATGCTCTACAATAAATGATGTGGCATACTATTTAAAGCAAGCGTGTATTATAGCAGTGGAAGACCCTGTAACCCATACTGTAGCACCGCTTCATTGGTTTGCTACTGATAAAAGCGGGGAATCTATTGTTATAGAGCAGACATCACAGGGGCTTTATATTTATAGGAATAATGTTGGAGTGCTAGCTAATTCACCGGATTTCGCATGGCAGGTGACTAACTTGAAAAACTATACCAGTGTTTCACCAAGGCAGGATGAACAGGTACAGTGGGGTAAAATACAGTTAAATCCATTTGGACAGGGTGGGGGAACGTCTTTACTTCCGGGTGGATATACTTCGCCAGAACGTTTTGTAAGAACAGCGTACCTAAGAAATCATATACCGACACCAAAGGATAGAACAGAGGCAGTATGTTCTTGCTTTAATATAATGAATAGCACAAATGTGGCTAAAGGTGCAGTGATTACATCAAGAGAAACCTTCGATTATACACGTTATACCGCATTTTGCAGTACTGATAATCAGCAATATTTTTTTAGAACATATGATAATTTGCAAATAAGAACAGCAAAGCTTTGTGACGAATATAAAAATAGCAGTACAATAACCGATTTAGGAAATATTTCTAGCGATATGATTTTTCCAGATATCGGCTATTGTAATGGTGAAAACAAATAATACATATCAAAATAGCAATTGAAATGATTTTTTAATTAAATTGTAAATATTTATTGATAACGATTATCAATATAGCTCATAAATCCTATTAATATTGAGATATTTATATTACATAAAGGTTAAATGATTATAAAAATCAGTGTATATTAACCTAAAATAAGCATAATTAATTAAATTCTAATCCTTTTTTAGCAAAAAAAGTATATTTGCCTATTGCTTTTTTAAGATAAATGAAGTATAATAAATGCGTAAAGAAAATAAACCAAATTTTAGTATTTATATTTAATGTTTTTAATTACTGATTACGATAAAAAGTTTTTTGATTAAATTCAACTAAAGCTTGATATGTTTTTGT
>JAAYSD010000084.1 GCA_012518465.1 Clostridiales bacterium | reverse complement strand
CCGAAAGTATCTTTTGCTTCCCAGTCATTAAGTCTGATAATAAAGCCAGCCTTTTCAACAGCGGAATCAAACTCAATAACAGCTACTTTACCAAAGGAATCTTCTTTTGTAAATTCATAAGCAGCACCTTCGCCGCCATCTGGCCAGCACCAAATATTCCAACCATCATAATCGCCATTGTTACGCTTGTAGTGGATAGTAACAGTTGTTTTCCCTGCATCATCAGCCATAATAGACATTGGTATAATGCTAAATGCCATAACTAATGCAACGAGCGATGAAATAATTTTTTTAAACATTTCGAAACCTCCTAGAATTTAATGAGTTAATTTATACATGCTATGTAAGCAATTAAATAATATCATGCATTTTTATAATTTGCAATAGCTAAAACAAAAATATAGCACTTAAACAATCAAAATCAGCAAATTCAATAAAAATATTCACTCTGTTTTGTATATAAATATCATAAAATTATATAGTTTCGAAATATATTTGCATATTATAACTAAAGTATATGTAAACAAAGTTATGGTGACTTGAATTAGTACTTCTAATAAATTAATAATTTTTCAATAATACTAGCAAGTTTAATCTATAAATTTTACAATTAACAAATATTAGTTTGATAAAACGATTTTCGAAATAATGATATTTTTACTTAATTTTTATACAAAATATGATTCAAATATTTATGCATTATCATGAATTTACTATTATTTTTCAAATATCAGCGATTATGTATTGCATTTTGGATAGTAAATTGATATTATTATGTTACTTAGTTAGTTGTTGTATTTTAATTTAGGAGGGTTATTATGTTTCGAAAAACTTTAGCTGTTTTTTTAGTTTTTATGATGGTGTTTAGTTTTATACCAACAGGATATATTGATGCTGCCGATACAAGCAGTGAAACTACTTTAATAGTCCATTATAAAAGAAGCAATTCTGATTATGACAATTGGTCTTTATGGGCTTGGGCTGATGGTAAGGAAGGAAAGGAATATAAATTTGATTATGAGGATTCATACGGGAAGGTAAGCGTTATTAAAATTAGAGATAAAGTTGAAAAAATTGGCTTTATCGTGAAAAAAGGTGAGTGGGAAGAAAAGGATATAGAGGCTGATAGATTTGCGGATATTAAGGATGGAAAAGCTGAAATTTGGCTGACGCAGGGTCAAGAAGAGGTTGTAAAAACAGCTCCGCAGGGTGCAGCTGCATTTGACACCGATTCAATCAAAAAGGAAGAAGATACTTCACAGGGCAGCCTAAAGGTTAAAATTCATTATTATCGTTTTGATGAAGATTATTCAGGCTGGAATCTATGGTTATGGTCGGAAAACCAAGATGGTGCTGCTTATGATTTTAATGGTGAAGACGATTTTGGCGTTTATTTCGAGGGAGAAATTAAAGATGACACAGCAGCAAAGCTTGGCCTTATTTTAAGATTGAACGAGTGGGAGGCTAAGGATATTGACATTGATAGATTTGCTGATACTGATAAGCTGAATAATGGGGTGCTGGAAATATTCTTGATTCAAGATGATAGTTCAATTTATTATGATAAATCTAAGGCTGATATAAGTCCAAGATTTTTATCTGCCTCAGCCAAGGATGAGAAAACCATCATTGTCAGCGCATCTTCAGCCTTTGATTTTAATGATAATAAGCTAAAGGATACTTTTATCATCAAGGATAGTGACAATAATATAATAAAAATAAGTGAAGTCAAAAAAGCAGATAATGAGAAAACTGCTGAATTAATTTTACAGGATGAGATAGATTTTTCAAAATCATATACTATTTTTAAGGAAGGATTGAAGGAGATAGTTTTAACAGTAGTATCAGCATATGATTCACAAGCGTTTAATGACAAATATTATTATGACAAGGACGATTTAGGCGTAGTTTATAGTAATGAGTTTTCAGAATTTAGATTATGGGCGCCTACTGCAAATTCAGTAAAATTGAATTTGTACAAAAATGGTACTGACGGAAATGCATATGAAACTTTTGATATGGAAAAATCCGAGGCAGGAACATGGTATAAAAAGGTGTCGGGTGATTTAAACAAGGTTTATTATACTTATTCAGTAGAAGTAGGCGGAAAGGTCAATGAAGTAATTGATCCTTATGCTAAAGCGGCGGGTGTTAATGGCAATAGAGGAATGGTAATTGATCTTAGCACTACAAATCCTGATGGCTGGGAGGAAAGCAGCAGACCAGAATTTGGAAATATAAATGATGCCATTATTTATGAAACACATATAAGAGATTTTTCTAACGGCAATGACTCCGGCATGGTGAATAACGGGAAATATCTTGCTTTTACTGAAGAGAACACAAAAAATTCCGATGGAATGTCAACAGGCTTGCAGCATTTAATCGACTTAGGGGTTACTCATGTACATCTTCTGCCATCGTTTGATTATGCAACGGTCGATGAAAGTAAGCTTGACACAGCACAATTTAATTGGGGGTATGACCCACAAAATTATAATGTTCCTGAGGGATCATATTCAACAGACCCGTATAATGGTGAAGTCCGTATAAATGAATATAAGCAAATGGTAAAATCACTCCATGATAATGGCATAAGAGTAGTTATGGACGTTGTATATAATCATACAAGTAAAAGTGCAGATTCAAACTTTAATTTAATAGTACCAAATTATTATTATAGATTTAATGATAATGGAACTTTTTCAAATGGCTCAGGTTGTGGAAATGAAGTAGCCTCAGAAAGACTGATGGTTAGAAAATTCATTGTTGATAGTGTTGTTTATTGGGCAAAGGAATATAAAATTGATGGTTTTAGATTTGATTTAATGGGGCTTCATGATATTGAAACAATGAATGAAATACGTGAAGCGTTGAATGAAATAGATCCTTCAATAATTATTTATGGAGAAGGCTGGGATGCAGGCGGCTCTAAGCTTTCATCTAATGATGCGGCTTTAAAAGCCAATACCTCAAAGCTTGATAATATAGCGGCGTTTAGTGATGATATAAGAGATGCAATAAAAGGTCATGTTTTTAATTCAAAGGAAACAGGCTTTGTCAGTGGTGCTGAAGATTGCGTAGAAAGCTTGATTTTTGGCTTGACAGGTTCAACGAAAACCGAGCTGGCTGATTTTGCAAAGGTTAAGTATTCTAATACGGGCTGGGCTGGCTCTCCCTTGCAGGCAATAAATTATGCTGAGGCACATGATAATTTGACTCTTTGGGATAAGCTGGCGACCTCTAATCCCGATGACAGTAAACAAGATAGGGCAAAAATGGATAAGCTTGCTGCCAGCATTATTTTCACAGCACAGGGTACACCTTTTATTCAGCTTGGACAAGATTTTTTAAGGACAAAGGAAAAGGAAGATGGCAGTTTTGATGAAAATAGTTATAAATCTTCAGATTCTATAAATAATATTGATTGGGCAAGAAAATCACAATATAAAGATATTTATGAATATTATAAGGGCCTTATTGCACTGAGAAAGTCTAATAACGCATTTAGATTGACTACAACAGATGAGATAAAAAGCAGAGTTAGCTTTATTAAAGACCTTGGAAATCAAGCACTTGGCTATAAAATTTCAGGTGATGGTGAGCAAGCAGATACATTAGTATACTATAATGCTAGCAGGGAAGAAGTTAGTATAACACTTCCCGAAGGCGAATGGAATGTTTATGCTAATGGTGAAAAAGCAGGTACTGAAATTATTGAATCAATAAGTGGAAGCACTAGTGTATCACCTATATCTAGTTTGATTTTGATGAAAAAAGATGCTAATGAGCAGACAGCTGAAAATGATGAAGGCAAAGAAAAAAATAATTTTCTATGGCCTGTTGTTACAGCTGTTGGTATAGCAGTTATTGGTGCTGTTGGCGGCTCTATATACTTTATGAAAAAGAAACGTAAATCATAAAAGTAAAAGGCTATTTGGACATTCCAAATAGCCTTTTTTATTTAATTGTAATTCCCGTATAATAGGTTTTTAATATTTGCTGATAATCTTTGCCTTGAAGTGCAAGGGTATTTGCACCATTTTGGCTTAAACCTACTCCATGACCATAGCCATAGGTTTTTATAACAAAAACATCAGTTTCATCAAAATATTCTATCTCAAATGCCGAAGATTTTAAATCAAGAATATCTCTAAATTTAACACCTGAGATTGTTTTTGTACCAGCGACTACTTTATCCACATATTTTCCTGTAATATATGAAGTGACTTTAAACCATGACTGAGCATTTGAGGAAAGAGTAATTCCTTCAGCTAGAAATTCTTTTTTTACATCATCAGCTTTAATAAAGGTTTGTATACCATAATATTTATCATCCTTATCAAATGGTGTAAGCACTCTTTCATGACCTGCTAAATATCCGCCCCATACATCCTTTGCTGAAAGGGTAGTGCCGGCAGATGAAGCAAAATAAGCAGCATCAATAGCTTTACCGTTTACATACATCGTTTTACCAAGAACAGCACTAACAGCATCTTCAATTTTTTTTTGATATTTTTCTCTTGTTGTGGCATTATATATTTTTAATGTGTCAAATGATTTTAAAGGAAGCTCAGCCTTTCCATTCTTATATTTAATATGATTATATGTAGCGACAGCTTGTGCTTTTAATGCTTCAGGTTGGAAATAAGAAGGATGCATTTCAGCCAGAACATTTTGACACACAAGGTTATATGCAGTGTCAGTAACGTATTTTTTAGTGAGCTTATCATATACTGTAAGCTTTTCATTAAAAACATTATTGCTTGGTGGCGAAGTTGTTTGTGGTGTCGTTGCAGCAGGGGGAGCAGTTGTTTTTATAGTAGTTGTTGTTTTTATAGTAGTTGTGCTTGTAGTAGTGGTAGTAGGGACGGTTGTCTGTGCTTTTTTAATTGTAGTTGAAATAATATCAATGCTTGATACAGGCTTTTTTTCAGTTGTATAAACAGTGGAGGAGGATACTGTTTGTTCGGTGCTATAAGTGGTCGGAGCAGTGGTGCTTTCTGTGTCAGTAGTTT
>JAAYSD010000083.1 GCA_012518465.1 Clostridiales bacterium | reverse complement strand
TATTGTACCAATTAATCCTATCAGCAAGAAGAACGAAAGTATAAAAATATTTTCTGATTTTTTTTGATTTTCGCTTTTTTTGAGGTATTTGTAAATAGCGACAATTGCTGCTGTAATAGCTATCGCAGCAAAACCAAAGCTGACACTAATAATGTAAAAAAGCCTTGAAAAAATACCTGAAAAATAAAAGTGCTGAGGCTTTATCATATCAAACCACGAATTAAATATATTATAATCAAAAATATTTAAATTTGTTTTATTAAAAATTGATAAAATAAAGAGCTCTATAAAAACTTGTGTTATTGTAAATGCTGCAAAACCAATTAAAAAAGCCCAAATTGAAAATATACATTTTTTATTTGATATTTTTAAATAAATAAATAGGACAATTAAAATTAAAGCATATATAAAAGGAAGATAAAATGATCCGCCTTGTATGCTGGCTGTGCTTCCTAATAAAAATGAGTATAGAATTATTTTAAGTTTTGTTTTAGCAATTTTAGCTTTTAATAGGAATAACAATATTAGCCATATTGAAATAATTCCTGCTATATCGCCACTCACTAATGATGATTTAGTAATTAAAATTGGATTTATTCCAACAGCTAGTGCTATAAAAAAAGCGGTGTAATTATTTTTTATATCTAGTAGTTTCGCACAAAAAAATGAAATGGGTGCTATTAATGATAATATAGCAGCGTTTAAAACAATAATTGTTTTATAAAGTATTATGGAATCGGAAATAGCAAATAAAAACGGTGCATATATTATAGCTGAAAGCGGATAGCCGCCACTATAATTATCTAAAACCCCATTCCAGCTGAATGAGGTTAGACTTGCTGAATCAGAGAGCATTTGATATTCTTCTAATGAAAGAGGGTTGTCTAAAAATAACGCGGGAATAGAATTTATTATCAGCATTACAAAAAACAGGAATAAAGCTAATCCCTTTTCTTTTATTTGATTGCTGTTTTTCTTTATTAAACCCAACAACCTCAAACAACCCCTTTATTATCGCTATGTATTATAGTGCTTTAACTATTTCTTTTAAATAATCTTTAAAATCATTGCCAATTTCTTCATGCTTTAAGCCAGTTTCCACAATAGCCTGCATTATGCCGAGCTTGTTTCCCATATCATATCTTTTGCCTGTAAAGTCAACGCCAATCATACCATCACGCTTAGCAAGCACATTCATAGCGTCGGTCAGCTGATATTCACCGCCGCTGCCCTTTGGAATAGTATTTAATATATCGAAAATTTCCGGTGGAACAACGCATCTGCCCAAAATAGCAAAATTAGAGATGATTTGTTCTAGCTTTGGCTTTTCGATCATATTAGAAATAGTATAATGATTGTTTTTAATATTCTTAACATCAAGAGTACAGTATTTTAAAACTAGCTCAGTAGGAACTTCTTTCATAGCGACTACGCCTTTATTATACTTTTCATATGCTGCACAAACCTGTCTGGTAGCCGGATCTTCACCTATTATTACATCGTCACCGTATATTACGACAAAAGGCTCATTTCCTACAAAGCTCTTAGCGTGCATTACAGCATTTCCAGTGCCTAGCATTTCCTTTTGCCTTACAAAGGTAATATCGGCAAGATTAGCGATTTTTTTTACTTCATCTAAAGCTTCTGCTTTGCCACTTTTCTCTAAAGCAGCCTCTAAAGATGGAGAGCGATCAAAATGATCTTCAACCACTGTTTTTCCCCTGCTGAGCACAATCATAATTTCAGTAATGCCGCTGTCTACAACTTCTTCAACAATATATTGAATAGCTGGCTTGTCCACTATGGTAAGCATTTCCTTTGGCATAGATTTAGTAGCAGGCAATACTCTTGTACCATAGCCTGCAGCGAGAATTACTGCTTTTTTTACTTTCATATGTCACCTCAAAATTTTAAAGAAATTGCATTAACAATGCTAAACCGAAAACATTTATTGCAAAGTATATTAAAAATGCCTTTAAAAGACTTGGCGAGCCTGCACGGACAAGCTCGGAACGATATTCCTTCTCATCTGTATATCTATTGCGTATACTTCTTATTTTATGTTTTACAAATGAAAAGTATAATCTGTCGTTAAACAATGATATTATCACCATTAAAAATATATTTATATAATTAGTAGCTAGCATAAAGCTATTTTCAGACATATTTAAAAAGCTAAGCATAGCTGTATATTGATCATTGGAAATGAATAAGCCAAAATTTGTAATATTTAGCAGTAAATTAATCACGCTTAAAATTATACCTAAAAAATTCATCTTTCTATAAAGCTGATTAATAGGATAAATAAAGCCGGCAAAAAAATTGAAGCTGAATTTCTTTTCGCCTTTGCTAAATTTATAGAATAAGGGTAAATAATAAACGGAACTAAATCCGACAAAGCTTATAAAATCCTCAACCTTTATTCCGTCTATTTCCTCAACCTTGTCGGAGGAATTTTCACTAAGGTCGATTTTTATTTCTTCTTCATGTACGAAATTGGGAAAAGGAACAGTAAAAGGTTGTCCCTTGCTAGTGTTATTCTCGCTATGTTCACTTTGAGCTTTGGGCTTTGGCGGCTCATTGATTTGCACATAATAAGCAAAGCCCTCTTCATGTTTGCTGTGATTAAAGCATTCATTATTCTTTTGCCAGCAACTTCTATGGTGTGGTGTACCACAATCCGGACATACAACTATATCATCATTTTCTTGAAAGATTTTTGAACAAACAGGGCATTCTTCTCCTATATATTTCATAAATCCTCCTTTCTTTATATCAATTATAGCAGATGTTAGAATTATTTTCAACTGATATATTAAAATATCATATAAAATTCATATATCTTTAATATACTTTTTTTATTATATGAAAATCCCCTTGAATGATAAAACTCAAGGGACATTTGTTCTTATTATTTTAATATCTGTACATCATCTGCTAGAGGCCATTTCCTTCCTTCTCCCTGTAAAGCAATGTAGACGCCATAAATCGCTAGAATAAGTATTAGAATACCTATAATCCCTGATATAAACATACCGACAATAGGAATTTTTGAAATTATTATGTTGATGACTTCTAAAATTAATAGCCATAGACCGTGGTTTGCGTGATGCTTTATGTAAGAAGAGTTTTTGTCAGTAACAAATAAAAGCCAGAATAATAAGGGAACATTGCAGATAGTAGCAACAACCTTATTCTTGTTAACGTCCTCGATGTCAAATTGAATTTTTGTGAACATTTTGCTTACCTTACCTTTCATTTTGATAAATTATTTATTAGTAGCGTTATTACGCTGCTTTTCTTGTAAGTCCAAACCAATTATTGGATTAGAAAATTTGTTATTTTCGAGCTCTTTCAATAATCTTTGAGTTTTTGCAGACGATTGTTTTTCAATTTTATTCTCAGCTTTGATTATTCTTTTTGAAATCACCTTGTCATTACTTTTAAATTCTAAAATATCTTTTACATCATCCACGTTCATAGCATCGTCAGCTAAGGCTTCATCCGATACAGAACTACTTAAGTACGCTTTTATAAAAGGATTTTCCGCCTTGGATATAATTGGCTTTCCGGATATGTTTTCTTTTGTCCGAACGCTATTTGCTTCAAGCTTTGAATCCTGTGCAGACTCCGGTTCTTTAGTTTTTTGAGCGTCTGGCTTTTCATTTGAACCTATATTTAATTGGCTTGTAATATTATTTGCAGTGGCTCTTGAAATTCTTGGTGGATTAAACTTTTTAATAACCCTTTTATTTTTAGTGATGGTTGTATCGGTTGCTGATTTAGTCTGCTGAGTAATTAAATCAGAGTCTAAAAGCTTTTCGGAATAGTCTAAAAAGTTTTCAAGCTCTTCTAAGGTTGAGGTGTTTTTAACTACATTGTCTTGCAAAGCACAAAAATAACTGTACCACTCGGTAAACTCCTTTATGCTTATTTTAGTGCCTATACCCTTACGCATTTTTGAAATAATTTCAGCACATTTTTCTGAGCGTACAGAAATATTATTATCTGAAGTTGGCTTGTGTACTTTTTTCTGAGAATCCATAACCTCACGACATTTCTGCTCATTGTCATCACGGATGCAGTAAAGATTTTCATCATCTTTATCAGCTGAAAATAGCTTTAAGCAGCGTTTGCATTTATTGATTTTAAAATTATTAAAGATTGCCTCATCAATTTCAAAGTCAATAATAGCACGAAAGCTGTCGGTAAGGTATATTTTTTCTGGAAACGAAAGAAAAGCACGTTTGATATTGTTTTGATTTTCAATGCTTTGCGGAAGAGAATCCTTGATTTGAGAGTATGCTAATAAGAATTTTTCATCTGCCAAAGCTTTGTTATATCCTTTTTTATAGCCATAATCCTTCTCATAGTCAAAATTGGATAAAGTATCATTAAAAACCGTTTTTGCTATCGGAGGAGTTATAAAAGGTGCGTTTGGCAAAGAAGCAAATTCCTTTATTCTTACTTCACCCATGTCCTCCAGTGACAATCCCATTTCCCTTGCTGCAAGATTAACAGACATATTGAAAAAGCTTCGCCTAGCTTTGATATTATTAAAATCCTTTTCCTGATTGTTGAAAATATAGTCAATCTTTTTAATAGCATAGGACTGAACGTTGATAATATTACACCACTCGTTTATACTTTTTCTGTATCTTAGGTCACACAACCGTTCAAAAATTAGCTTTTCCATATCTGTTTTAGGATTAGAAAAGGTGTTCCATAGCTTGTTATGATCGATGCTATTTCTGGTGCAAAGCAGATGTATCCAGCAATCTACTATTATTTTATCAAAAATTGTTTCAATATTATTTTTTATAAATGGGTGTGCGTTGCATATTTCTTTTTTAAGCTTTTTAATTTTAGGATAATCAATTTCAACTTGTTTATAAAAGGAGTCATAAATAACAGCACATTTATGCATGAATTGCTCAAAATTAAATTCACAAAAGTGAATAAGGCATAGCGGCACATCCACTTCAAATATCCTATTTGAAGCACCATCAGTAAAAAAATATTTTTTTACAGCCATTTCACTCATAATATACCAATCTATCCTATGATGTTTTTATTCTTGTGCTGCTTCAGATGAAGAGTCAGGCGGAACAAGGTTATTTGTTACTTCTTCTGGGCTGTCAACATTACTTATCAAATCGAAATTTCCTTCCTTATCGACGATTTGTGTATATATCTTATCAAATCCGTCATTTACATGGAGCTGATTGTTTATCCAATCGATTTTAACCTTTTTATCATAAGGCACAGTGATGAGCTTTTCATTTTCAAATACACGCATGGCTGTTGCAAAAGGCAATTTTATATCATTTGTGTTGAATTCTATATAATAATGAGTGCGTCTATTTGTTTTACTTTCTGAATCGTCGTATCTTACAACTCTATATTTATCCTGATCGAATGTGTAAATATCATTAGAGTTTCTTTTAGATAAATCAACGCCAACTAGTGAAATGGTTTCGGTAATAAACATTTGCAATACAATATACCCCACTATACCGACAACGTATAGCAATAAATAAATTGTTCCTACAACTGTCTTGCTGTTCTCTTTCGTTTTACTGATGAAAAATACTATCAGAGCAACTGTAAAAGGTGGAGCGATTAAATACCAATTTCCAAATCCGAGTATAACAATTGCGAAAACACATAAAGGCAGAATCATGCTCATGATTTTAGTAAATATAACACGCCTTGTAAATGCAAAAATCATAAGGGCGATTAAATTAATAAATACATAAATAATGAAAAGAGATATTGCATCAGTTTTATTTTCAGTTCTTATAAAATATGCAGCAGAAAGCCACGCTATCCATGCTAAAAATATAGTATAAACAATTGTCAGAGCAGAAATTGCACGCTTAAACCATGGATTTTTAAAAAACTCTATAATTTTATTCATTTTTACCGCCTCTTATTGTATAAATGTATTTAAGTTCTGTAATTTTTTATTATAGCAAATCATATTGCTTTAGCTGATTTTATATTTTTTCTTATATATTATATTATAAAACAAAATTATTTTTTTTTCAAGTGTGATTATTAATTTTAATAAAAATTTTAAAATTAATACTTTTTAAGTTAATTGAGGCATATATTTTTTGGTTGTAACAATTTTCTTTTAAAATTGCTTTTTTAAAGCCCAAACTCCTCCGATGAGGGAGGAGTTTGGGAGTGTAAATTATTTATCAAATAAATGTTAATCAACTGGCTGTTCGTTAAGCTCTTTGATTCTGTTTTCAATTTGAGCTTGATGCTCACCCTTTAGCTGTGCATAAGACATATCATTTTCAACATATACACGTTTAGTCAGACGCTCAACGGGAGCCTCACCTTTAGTAGTATCACCAAGATCCGCACCAATACCGTTTTTAAAGTCAAAGACACTAACAATGTTCTTAGCTGATTTTAATTCCTCATAAAAATTAATTAATTCGTCTGTCCAGCCGCGAGTTTTCATTTTTTCTTGATTAGCTTCTTTTATTTCAGAGTCATTAGTAGCTGTTATAACGCAATCTATCCATGCTTTATATCCTTCTGTATTTTTTGCACCTTTAGGCAGCATATATGCATTGTGCTTCATAGCGGTGTAGAAGTTATCAGCGTTTTTATCGTATACGGGGAATGGTACGAATGCAGCATCATCTACTTTATATTTCAGCCAATGTTCTTCATATCTCCACATACCATCAAAGAAGAATAAGGTATTGCCCTTTACCCAGCTTACATAGTTTACATTCCAGTCATTTTGCTGCAACGGATAACGCAGCTCTTCACTATTCAGTGTGGAAAGGTTATTTACAGCCTCAGCAATGAGAGGATTATCGAGGTTGCTAACTAGATTTCCGTTTTCCAATCCAATAAGAGGTGCTCCCGTAGAAGCTATCATACCTTGGTCAACGTGGAAACCGTCAATATAATATTTATTATCTCCAGTTTTCTTAAATGCTCTTCCTAGGTCGAAAAATGCCTGCCAGTCCCACTCACCTTTATCGTAAAGGTCTTTTGGGTCATCAATTCCAGCTTTTTCAATAACGCTTTTTCTGTACCATAGCACAAAGTTTGTATCCAGCTCTGTAATAGGTGTGTAAATTCTGTCTTTCCATTTGAATTGCTCAATATAATCTCTTGTGCTGTCCCATTTTGAATCGTTGAAGTCGAATAAATCATCTATTGACTCAAACATTTTTGCACCGTAGGGCCAGTTGTTTATTTCAAAAGGGAATAGATCAGGGCTTTGGTCATTTTTGATCATATTAGATAGCTTGTCGTATCTTGCCTCATAGTTACCGGTGCTGACAAACTCAATTTCGCCACCATAACGCTCTTGAAAGATTTCATAAGCAGGGTCCTTGTCGAATTCATTATACCATGCCAGCCATATCAGCTTTTTGTTTTCAAGCTCTGATGAGTCGCTGCTGTTATCACTGCCTACATCATCTTCTTCGCAAGCAGTTATTGACAAAATCATTGTTAATGATAAAGCGGCGGCGAGTATCCTTTTGTAGATTTTCATAATTCTCACTCATTCCTTTCGTTTCTTAAAAACCTTAAATCATTAAAATTAAACGATTAAGCTATTTACTTAAAATATCAAAGTGCTATTAACTTTAAAACTTTTATTCTTGTTTTTTAAAATTAAAAAGTCTTATGTTAATGATTTAAAGTAATTTTACGTTTATTTACGTTCATTTAATTTTATCATTAAATTTATTTAATGTCAATGTTCATTTTTATATAAGATTAAGAAAAAAATTAGGCATATTGCACAATTTTTAAGTTAAAAATAAAATTAATAACTTAAAAATCAAGTTATTAATAATGCAGTTACATAATGTGAGGTGGAATATTCTTATTTAATCATTTGCAATGTATTGAAATTCATCATATATTGTGCTACAATAAATAAAAAAATATTAGCAGCATGGTAAAGAGATGCTTTTACGGTCTGATAAAGAAGTACAATAAAATTAAATCTGTTTTTTCAGGGAATTAATTCATAAAAAGCATCACTGAAAGTAGCATAGGGAGAGCCAGTGCCTCTATGCAGCTTGAGGGTTTGTCTGCAAGCTTGCGTTTAATAATTTTACGTGTTCTTTTACTGGCTTAAGTTTTTGCTGTGTTGCATATAGTGAGGAGTATCATGTATAAAATCACTAGAAAGGAATATTTAAATCCTACCGTCATATTAATGGACATTCATGCACCTCTTATTGCTAGAAAAGCTAAGGCTGGGCAATTTGTTATTTTGCGTGTCGATGAATTTGGCGAGAGAATGCCGTTGACAATAGCTGATTTTGATAAAGAAAGAGGTACAGTCACAATTATTTATCAGATTGTCGGCAACACTACAAAGCTTTTATCAACTTTAAATATCGGTGATGAGATTATGGATTTTGCCGGCCCTTTAGGAAATGCAAGTGAGCTTGATGGGGTCAAGCACGCTTGCGTAGTAGGAGGGGGCGTTGGCTGTGCGATTGCATATCCTGTTGCAAAGCAGCTGCATAAAAACGGTGCTAAAGTAGATGTTATAGCAGGATTTAGAAGCAAGGATATTATAATTTTAGAAAATGAATTTAAAAATGTAGCTGATAATTTATATATAACTACTGATGATGGTAGCTATGGAGAAAAGGCACTTGTTACTGATAGGCTAAGAGCTCTTATAGAGCAGGGGAGAAGCTATGATTTAGTTATTGCTATCGGTCCTCTTCCGATGATGAAATTTGTGTCGCTTACTACAAAGGCTTATGGAATAAAAACAACAGTTTCGCTTAATCCTATTATGATTGATGGTACGGGGATGTGTGGAGGATGCCGAGTGAGCGTTGGTGGTGAAACCAAATTTGCTTGTGTTGACGGGCCAGAATTTGATGGGCATTTGGTGGATTTTGATGAGCTTATGAAAAGAAATGCTGCTTATAGAGGCGTTGAGCATGAGCGTGGTGAGAACTGCCGTATGTATAGAAGCTTATAGAACGGGTGGAAATGAGTAGAAATGGACAAGAAATTTAATAAAGCCTTGAAAAAGATAGCCATGCCAGAATTAGAGCCTGATGTCAGAAATAAAAATTTTGAAGAGGTTTCTCTTGGATATACAGTAGAGATGGCAATAAACGAGGCGGAAAGATGCCTTAATTGCAAGCATAAGCCCTGTGTAAATGGTTGCCCCGTGAATGTCAGGATTCCTGAATTTATTGAAAAGATTGTGAGTAAAGAGTTTGAAGAAGCATATTCTATAATAAAAACAACTAATACACTTCCGGCAGTTTGTGGAAGGGTATGCCCTCAGGAAACGCAATGTGAATCAAAATGCGTAAGAGGAATAAAGGGTGAGCCTGTTGCAATAGGAAGGCTTGAGCGTTTTGTAGCTGATTATCATTTGAATAATAATAGCACAAAAACAGAAAAACCTCATAGTAACGGTATAAAAGTAGCTGTTGTCGGTGCCGGTCCTGCGGGTCTTTCTTGTGCTGGTGATTTAGCAGTTTTAGGTTATGATGTTACTGTTTTTGAGGCCTTTCATTCTGCTGGCGGAGTGCTTGTCTATGGTATCCCACAATTCAGATTGCCTAAAGAAATTGTGGAAAAGGAAGTTTCTGCTTTAAAAGAATTAGGTGTAAAGATTGAAACGAATATGGTGATTGGCAAGATTTTAAGCGTGGATGAACTGTTTGAGCAGGGCTTTAAGGCTTGTTTTATTGGTTCTGGTGCTGGATTGCCACGTTTTATGGGGATTGATGGAGAGGGGCTAGTAGGTGTTTTTTCAGCTAACGAGTATCTTACTAGAACAAATCTGATGAAAGCCTATAATAATAAATATGATACGCCTATAATGCATAGCAGTGCTGTTGCTGTTGTTGGTGGTGGAAATGTAGCCATGGATGCAGCACGTTGTGCTAAAAGGATTGGTGCTGAGAAGGTTTATGTAATTTATAGAAGGACATTTGA
The DNA here is from genome assembly GCA_012518465.1 of Clostridiales bacterium. Classification (GTDB taxonomy): domain Bacteria; phylum Bacillota; class Clostridia; order Oscillospirales; family Ruminococcaceae; genus JAAYSD01. Next base: position 532 of record JAAYSD010000083.1, on the reverse strand, counting down.
TGAAATGCCGGCAAGGAAAGAAGAAGTACATCATGCAATAGATGAGGGAATTATTTTCAAATGCCTTTCTAATCCTGTTCGCATTTTAGGCGATAAAGACGGAAGAGTGAAGGCTGTTGAATGTATAGAAATGGAGCTTGGTGAACAGGACTCTTCAGGCAGACGTTTTCCTTATGAAAAGAAAAATTCTGAATTTTTAATTGAGGTGCAATCTGTTATTATGGCAATAGGTACTTCTCCAAATCCACTTATAAGAAATACCACTATGGGTATAGAAACGAATAAAAAAGGCTGTTTTGTAGTTGATGATTATATGCAGACTACAAAGGACGGTGTTTTTGCAGGGGGAGATGCTGTTACTGGAGCTGCGACTGTTATTCTTGCCATGGGTGCAGGAAAAAAAGCAGCAAAGGGCATTGATGAATATTTACAGCTTAAAAAGTGAAATATATTTAATGGGATTGCAGACTTTGTTTGCAAGCAGAAAAGGGTTAGTTATCTCACCGCCATTTACAACTTTTAGTGGTGTTTT
>JAAYSD010000082.1 GCA_012518465.1 Clostridiales bacterium | reverse complement strand
TATTTGAAAATTATTATAAATGATGAACAGGAGCTGATTTTTAAGTCATCAAAGGCAAATGCACTTCTTATGAACGAAGCGTTTAAAAATAATCAACTTAATTTTGATGAAAATAATAATCCATATATATATGCGATTGGTTACAACAGTGAAAGTGTATTTATAAATACTGGTAAGGTTATTGACGAAAGCAATGTTATATTTGAAAAAGATATTACTCAAAAAGTTATACTTTCAAATCAAATGGAGGATACAAAAACAATTGATGATATTAATTCCTATCCTATTAAAGGATATGATAGGAACAATTTTAGGGCTATTGAGTATGATGGAGTTTACTGGATTTATATTTGCGATGATGGAGAGATAAATGATTTTAAAGATTTTAATGAAAGATTTAAAATAAGCGAAGATTCTGCAGTTTTTGAGATAAAAGAGAATGAAAATGAAGGAGTTTTAGAAGAAATTAAGCTAAGTGATTTTTTGAAAAATATAGAAAATTCAAAAACTATTGAAAATGAGAAAGTTTTAGAAAGTGGTATGAAAAAGTATATATTAAGGGATAACGTGCTTGGTTTAGAGTGGAAAATAACTTCTACGAATAATGTTTTTCAATTTTTATTAATTTCAACACCTAATGATAAATGGGAAAATAATGTAATTGTATCTATAAGTTTTAAAAGATAAAAAATCCCTCTCTTGTAATTAAAACAAGAGAGGAATTTAATAATTTTATGCCGGATTAAATTTTTCGTTGCCATTACTAACAAAAGTCTTATATTCATCATCAATTTCTTTTTTATATAATGAAATAAAATTATTTGAGTAAATGGATATTACATCATCATCAATTTTCTTTTTATCTCCACCATTTTTACTTGAAAATAGCTGATTATCAGTATCAGTAAATATAATAAGGTCTTTTCCGGTTTGTATAAATTTATCTACATCATCGGAAATTTTTTCACTATCCTTGCCGTTTTTACTGAATCTTAAAGCAGAATCATCGTCAATATAATATACTTTTTTATACTCATCAATAACAGCGTAGTCAAAATCACTATCGACAGAAGTAGCAATTACTTGCTCTTTTGCATCTTTTTCAGCTTTTGAGCGGAAAATATCATTATAATTTATATAGAACAAATATTTACCATTTGATGAAAGCTTAGGATTAGAAACACTTGATACAATATCCTCTTTATCTCCTTTTTTATTAATGTAAAATACATCAACTGAATTTAGTAGTGAAGAAAATATATTAGAAGATGTGTCGATATAATACTGATTTAAGAAATTTGAAATTCCATCTGTGCTAACGTATTCTGGTAAGAGTACGGAGCAAATTCCTGATGAAATTTTAATTTTTTCTTCACCTTTTTTGCTAATATATGTACCTACACCATTTGAAGTGGAGGAATAAAAAAGTATCTGTGTATTATCATCATTAAAATAGTAGGCAGTTGATAAAAAATTATTAGTTATTTTTTCTTTATCGCCTTTTTTATTTAATACATAAAGAGTTTCTTCACTTGAATCATAAGCATAAATATATTTTCCTGAATTTGATACTGAAATAACTTCAAGACCATTATTATCTATCTTTGTTGCTTTGCCATTTGTGTAAAAATAGCTTTCATCCTCAGTAGTTGAATAGACTACTGATTTTCCATCGGGGGAAATGAAATAATTTGAAATTTCATCATCTGATATTTTCTCTGATTTTTCTTTACTTATATTGAATAAATAAAGTACTTCAACCCTATCATCATCATTTTCTTCATTTTTAACATATACGGCGAATTTTCCGTTCTTTGATAATAAGCTGCTTTCAACCTCTTCATCAATTTTTTTAATCCCTTTTTTATTAATGTAATAAAGCTCATCATTATAATTTTTTCCGATTGCTATATCACCATTAATGCTGGTTGCTGTAATACTGAATGAGCTATCAATTTTATTATCCAGTTTTGTAGAATTAAAATAAATCTCGGTATAATCACCTTCATCATTATAATTATAGATAATTTGATTTTTAATAACACTGTATTTATCAGGTTTTAAAGTAGTTATTCCGATAAATACTATTAAAAATAACGCAATGACAGGAATTATAATTTTGAATAAGTAGAATTTAAAACCTTTACCATCTTTAAAGCCCTCTAGCTCTTTAATAGAAGTAGTGTTTTCTGTCTGAGGAACATTATTCTCCTCTGTGGCTATATTTTCTTCCTCAACGCTATTAATTTTTTCAGCTTTCGCATCAGCAAGAGATGCACCACAGTTTTGACAAAAGTTCATCTCCTCTGAATTATCAAAGCTACAATTTTTACAAATCATATTTTCTCTCCTCATATTTTTTTATTTAATTTTCTGCCCCACAATTAGGGCAAAATTTACAATTTGGTTCGAGCTGCTTTCCACAGCTGCTGCAGAATTTCTTCTCATTATCCGCTAAAGACATACCGCATTTACCACAGAATACAGCTCCTTCATTAAGTTTGCTACCACATTGAGGACAAAGAGAAGAGTTTTTAAGCTTTTCTATTTCCTTATTAAGTTCATTAATTTTATTTTTGTTTTCTGTAATAATGCCGCAAAGCTGTTTTAAATTTTCATCTGGATTTTCTTTATTATTTTGATAATAAAGTTCACCTAGCTGTGCAAGATTATTTAGTAAAACCCTTTGTTCGTCACTGATTTTTGATTTAATAGAAGTAATTTCACTTAAATCCTTGGCTTTGTTTAAAACATTTTGACTTGACTGCGATATTTTGTTAAATATACCCATAACACCCTCCTAAAAATACTATATATTATAATATAGAAAGATATAATAATTTATGAATAATATAGTAATTAAAATGTAATTTTATGTAGTATTTTTATTTATTATATAATATTTAATTCATAATGTCAACATATTTTACAAAGTAAGATAAAAGGCAGTAAAAATATAATTTCCAAAAGTAAAATAAAATTAAAAAACATTAAAAACTCTTGACAAATCAAAATAAATAAAGTATAATATTATATGTCGCTGTTAGTATTAGCATATTAACGGTGTATTTTTAACGGGAGCATAGCTCAGCTGGGAGAGCACCTGCCTTACAAGCAGGGGGTCACAGGTTCGAGCCCTGTTGTTCCCACCATAGTGGAGAGAG
>JAAYSD010000081.1 GCA_012518465.1 Clostridiales bacterium | reverse complement strand
AAGGTTTCTCCAAAGCCTGATCAGGGCTTTGATGAAATCGCTGCTACAATCATGCAACATGAAGGTGTGGAATCTGTATACCTTATGAGCGGTGGTTATGATTTATCTGTTACAATAACAGGTACTAGTCTGAGAGAAATTGCTCTTTTTGTTTCTGAGAGACTTTCTACTCTTGATGGCGTACTTTCAACTGCAACTCATTTTGTATTAAGACGCTATAAGGATAAGGGCGTTGTTTTTACTACGCATTGCAGAGATGAAAGGAGTCTTGTTTCCCCATGATTGATTACAATAAAACGCTGTCGCAGGATGTGCTTAATTTGCAGTTCTCAGGAATTCGCAAATTTTTTGACATTGCACAGCAATATGATGACATTATTTCCCTATCGGTTGGTGAACCTGATTTTAAAACACCATGGAAAATACGTAAAACTGCTATTAGCACAATTGAAAAGGGTAGGACAAACTATACAGCAAACAGTGGACTAGCTGAATTAAAAACTGCTGCTGCTGATTATTTTAAAAAGACACTTGGCGTTGATTATAATAATGAAAGTGAGATTATTATTACCGTTGGCGGCTCTGAGGGAATTGATGCTTCGATTAGAGCGATTGTTTCCCAAGGTGATGAGGTGCTTATTCCAGAGCCTAGCTTTGTTTGTTATGCACCTATTGTTACTTTAACAAGAGGAATACCTGTTCCGATAGTTATGAAAAGAGAGAATAATTTTCGATTAACTGCTGATGCTTTGAAAGAGAAAATTACTGATAAAACTAAACTGCTCATACTACCTTTTCCTAATAATCCGACTGGTGCTGTTATGCGTAAAAAGGATTTAGAAGAAATTGCTGAGGTTTTAAAGGATACGAATATAATGGTACTTTCCGATGAAATTTACAGTGAGCTTACTTATGGTGATGAAAAGCACTGCAGCATTGTTCAAATTGGGGATATGAAGGAGAGGACAGTGCTTATAAATGGATTTTCAAAAGCCTTTGCTATGACAGGGTGGCGTCTTGGTATGTGTGCTGCTCCTGCACCTGTTTTGACACAGATTTTAAAAATTCATCAGTATTGTATTATGAGTTCTCCTACAATTAGTCAGTACGCTGCTGTTACAGCTTTAAAAGAATGTGAAGATGATGTAAAACATATGGTGTCAGAGTATGATATAAGAAGAAGAATGCTTGTTAAAGGCTTTAATGATTTGGGGCTTGATTGTTTTGAGCCGGAGGGTGCATTTTATGTTTTCCCTTATATTGGCGATACAGGTATGACTAGTGAGGAGTTTTGTGAAAAGCTTATTTATTCTAAAAAAGTTGCAGTTGTACCGGGTAGTGCCTTTGGAAAAAGCGGGGAAGGATTTATAAGAGTTTCATATGCTTATTCGTTATCACATTTAAGCACTGCTTTAAGCAGAATTAAAGAATTTTTAGAAGAAACCGGATATTATAATAAGGCTTGATAGATGAATAGTATAACTTTACGTGCTTATGCGAAAATTAATTTATATCTAGATATTTTAGGCGTTTTACCTAATGGTTATCATGAGATTGAAAGTATAATGCAAAGTGTTTCAATTTATGATGAAATTGAAATAAATAAAACAAGTGAAAAGGGGATTATTATTAACTGTGATGATCCCCAAATTCCTTGTGATAATAGAAATATAGCCTTTAAAGCGGCAAAACTTATTTCCGAGGAGCTTAATTACAATAATGGATTTGAAATCAGTATTAAAAAGAATATTCCCGTAAAAGCAGGCATGGGTGGCGGAAGTGCAGACTGTGCCGCTGTTTTAATGGGCATAAATATGCTTTTTAACAAGACTTTAGGCTTGGATAAGCTTATAAAAATCGGAAAAAGCTTAGGTGCTGATGTTCCATTTTGTATTGTGGGGGGAACAAAGCTGTGTAAGGGAATAGGTGAGATTGTAGCTGATGTTCCACAACTTGAAAAGCTTTATTTAGTAATTGTTCAGCCAAATTTTTGCATAAGTACACAAAATGCATATCGTATTTATGATGAAAATCCTATAAATAAAAAAGGAAAAATTGATACTGTTATTAATTCCTTAAGTACTAAAAACACTGAAAATCTTGCTAAAAATATGTATAATATTTTTGAAGAGCTTTATAAATACCCTGATATTAACAAAATAAAGGCTGAATTTTCAAAAAATGATGCCATTGGTAGTTTAATGACAGGAAGTGGCTCAGCTGTATTTGGAATATTTAATACTTATGAAAATGCTTTGATTTGTAAAAATAATATTGATTATCCTTTTGTGCAAATTGCTGAAACTATGAGCAGGAGTATGGATGTTTTGACGAAATAAAAAAAGCTTAAAAATGTTCTTGAAAAATTAACTTAAATAGTGTATAATTATTAAGAACGTTTCGAAAGGAGAAGTAATATGGTATATATTAAAAACCATTTGGGAACTATTACGCTATCTAAAAACTTCCTTGTTTCACTTATCGGCGGAACTGTTACAAACTGCTTTGGAGTAGTTGATATGAATGTCGGCAACGTAAAACAGACAATTCTTGATAAAATACCTTTTATCAATAAGAAAAAATCTATTGAAAAAGGTGTTTCTGTAAGATATGTCAAGGATAAATTGTATGTGGACCTGCATATAACTGTAATGTACGGAGTTAATGTTTCTGCTATTGTAAAAAGCATAATTAATAAAGTGCAGTATAATGTGCAGGAAGTGACTAATTTAAATGTCGAAAAGGTAAATGTTTTCGTTGACGGAATAAAGGTATAATCAATATTCGTGTTTCATGATTTTTGATTTATGCTGAATGATTATTCAGCATAATTAGCTTTGCAAAAATACTTTTGATTCAGGATATTGTCGCTATAAAATAAATAAAAATGCATAAGGATGTGTGGCATTGGAAATAACAGGTAAGATGCTCCGTGATGCTATTATTTCAGGGGCAAATAATATTCAGTTGCATAAAAAACAAGTTGATGAATTAAATGTTTTTCCTGTACCCGATGGAGATACTGGCACAAATATGTCCATGACTATCGGAAATGCAGTAACAGATTTATCACGACTAGATGATGATGTAACTGTCGGCGTAGTTGCTAAAACTGCTGCTTCAGCTATGCTAAGAGGTGCTAGAGGTAATTCTGGCGTTATTTTATCATTGCTCTTTAGAGGACTTTCAAAAGGTCTAGCTGATAAAGTAACAGCTAATGCTTCTGACATTTCAGCAGCTCTTTCACTTGGCGTTGAGGCTGCTTATAAATCAGTTATGAAACCTACGGAAGGCACTATGCTTACAGTAGCTAGAGTATCCTCGGAAAGATATTCCGAGCTTTTAGCTGAAAAGGATGATTTTACTTCAATATGGACTGATTATGTTTCAAGTGCAGAGGATATTTTAAGTAAAACTCCTGAATATCTCCCCGTACTTGCAAAAGCCGGCGTTGTTGATGCCGGTGGAATGGGATATGTGAAAATTATCCAAGGTATGAAGGCGGTTTTCCTTGGTGGTGAAATTATTGGTGGAAGTGATGCTAAAGCTTCGCAAACCACAAGCAAGGTTACTAATATAGCTGGTACAGTGGATGCTGATATTGTTTTTGGCTATTGTACCGAGTTTATTGTAATGAAAAATAATCCTAATCAAGACGCACTAAAGCTAAGAGCCTTTTTAGAAACAATAGGCGATAGTATTGTTTGCGTTGATGATGAGGATATAATAAAAATTCATGTTCATACAGATAATCCGGGAACTGCATTGCAGGAGGGATTAAAGTACGGGCAATTAACTAAGATGAAGATCGAAAATATGCGTGAACAGCATACTCACCAGATTGCTGAGGCTGAAGCACAAATGGCACAGGCAGATTCTGCTTTGCCAAGAAAAGAACCGGAAAAAGAAATTGGATTTGTTGCTGTTGCCGCTGGCGATGGAATTGAAGAATTATTTAAGGATTTAGGTGTAGATGTAGTTGTCAAGGGTGGGCAAACGATGAATCCTTCAACTGAGGATATTCTTTCAGCTATACACGCAACACCGGCAAAAAATGTTTTTGTATTACCTAATAATAAAAATATAATTCTAGCAGCCGAACAAGCGATTCCTTTCGCTGATAGAAATGTAATTGTACTTCAAAGTCGTTCTATACCTCAGGGTATTGCATCTATGCTTGCATATGAAGAGGGCGAAAATGTAGAAAAAAATAGCGTATCTATGACTAATGCATTAGATAATGTAGGTAGTGGGTCTATTACTTTTGCTGTTAGAGATAGTGACTATGAGGGGCATAATATTAAACAGGGTGAAATCCTTGGTATGGAAAATGGAAAGCTTACTGTTATTGAAAAAGATGTTAATAAAGCTTTGATTAAGATTACAAAAAGGCTTGTTAAATCCTCATCATCATATATTACTCTTATACATGGAAGTGATGTTTCTGAGAGTGAGGCACAACAGGCATATGAGCAATTAAGGGCTAAAATAAATGATGATATAAGCATTGTTTTAGTAAATGGCGGACAGCCTGTATATTATTATATCATTTCCGTTGAATAGGACGTGAATGAATGAGTATTTCAGCAAACTCAGATATTACCTATTTAAAAGGTGTGGGTGAAAGGCGTTCAGCTTTGTATAATAAGCTAGGCATTTTCACAGTTTATGACTTAATAACATATTACCCTAGAAAATATGTTGATTTTACTGATGTAAAACCTATTTCGCAGCTTGAAATAGGTGAAACTTCAGCATTTAAGGGTCGGGTTATGAATCGTTTAACGCCTTGGTATAGCAGAGGGCTGACTGTATATAAAGCAGTTATCAGCGACGGTTCTGACGAAATCGTCGCTGTTATTTTTAATAGTGAATATAGCTTTAATAAGCTATTGATTGGCAAGGAGTTTTATTTTTACGGTAAAATAGGTGGGAATATTCTTGGAAAGGAAATTGGCTCTCCTGAATTTATTTCAGATGATGATTTTGTTAAAATTCGCCCGAAATATTCACTTACAGCGGGTTTAAGCAATGAAATGATAATTAAGCATTTAAAAACTGCTATGTCTAATATTGTGCTTGAGGATTTGATACCTGATTATCTCATTAAAAAACATAGCTTAATCAGTTTTTCTGATGCAGTTTTTAAAATTCATTTTCCTAAAGATGAAGAGGATATAAAAAAAGCTAGAAAAAGGCTTATTTTTGAAGAGTTTCTTTCTCTTCAGTTGGCTATGTCCAGATTAAAAAATAAAAATAGGCAGCTTACAAGCATTAAATTTAATAATTTGAATATAGATGATTTTCTTTCTACAATGCCTTTTACTCCTACAAATGCACAAATGCGCTCTATAAATGAGTGTTTATCGGATTTTGGCAAAAGCTTTCCAATGAACAGGCTTTTGCAAGGGGATGTTGGCTCAGGAAAAACATTAGTGGCTGCCGCTATTTGCTGGGTGGCTGCAAAAAGTAATTATCAATCTGCCGTAATGGTTCCCACCGAAATACTTGCAAAGCAGCATTACACAACATTTTCTTCAATGCTAAAGGATTTTGGAATTAGCTGTGCATTGCTTATTGGCTCAATGTCTGCAGCCGAAAAAAGCAAGGTTAAAGCAGAATTAAAAAATGGTGAGCTTGATATAATTATTGGGACTCATACCCTTATTCAAAAATCTGTAAAATTCAACAATCTTGGTCTTGTTATTGCTGATGAGCAGCATAGATTTGGTGTAAATCAACGTTTTGGCTTAATTTCCAAAGGGAAAAATCCTCATTGCTTGGTTATGTCAGCAACGCCAATTCCACGCACACTAGCATTAATGATATATGGCGATTTAGATATTTCCGTTATAGATGAGATGCCGAAAGGAAGACTGCCTGTTATTACTTATTGTGTGGATTCAAGCTTTCATGAAAGACTTTATAAATTTATTATAAAATATGTTAATAAGGGATTTCAAGCCTATATTGTTTGTCCTCTAATTGAAGAAAATGAGGCTAATGAGAAAAAAGCTGCCACTCAATATTATGATACTCTTAAAAACTCTTGGTTTAATAATGTTAATTTAGCTTTACTTCATGGAAAAATGAAGCAATCTGAAAAAGACAGCGTTATGGAAGCTTTTAGGGATAATAAAGTTCAGGTTCTTATTTCAACCACTGTTATAGAAGTGGGCATCGATGTACCTGATGCTGTAATTATGATAATAGAAAATGCCGAACAATTTGGACTTTCACAGCTGCATCAATTACGTGGACGTGTTGGTAGGGGGAATGAGCAGTCATACTGTATTCTTGTTACTGACAGTAAGAATGAAGTTGCTAAAAAGCGTATGGATATTATGAAAAGCAGTAATGATGGCTTTGTAGTTGCTAATGAGGATTTGAAACTTAGAGGTCCGGGAGAATTTTTTGGGAAAAAACAGCATGGACTTCCTCAATTAAAAATAGCAGATTTAGCCGATGACATTGAGATTTTAAAAATTGTACAAGAGGAATCAATATCAATTATAAAATCTGACCCTGCTTTGGATAACCCTGCAAACAAGGGGTTAAAGCTTTTGGCTGATAAAATTATTGGAAAAGGTGAGAGATTTGGGTATAATTAATAAGGAAAGCTGGAGATTTCCACGTTTTTTTTCTAATATTATAGATAAGGATAGCAGGGAAATTCAGCTTGATATTGATGAAAGCAAACATTTAAAAAACTCACTTAGAATGAGAGTGGGTGATTTTGCAATTGTTTGCGATATGAATAAAAATGATTATCTTTGCAAGCTTATTAATATTGATGAAAACTGCACTTTTGAAATTATTGAAAAGCGTCTAAATCAAGCTGAGCCAAATGTTAAAATTAGATTATTTCAAGCTATGCCAAAGGGCGATAAAATGGAATTTATTATTCAAAAGGCAGTTGAGCTTGGTGCTTGTGAGATTATTCCTGTAATGACAAGCAGATGTATTTCTCGTCCGGATAAAAAATCTATGCAAAAAAAGCTAATAAGATATAATAGAATCAGCTATGAAGCTGCTAAGCAATGCGGCAGAGGCATTATTCCGGAAGTTCATGATTTAGTTGAATATAAAAATGCAATTTCTATGATAAAAGATGAAAGTATGGGAATAATATTCTATGAATGTGGGGGAGAAAAGCTTAATAATTTTAAATTTTCTTCTGAATATATTAATGTTTTTATCGGCAGTGAGGGTGGTTTTTCAAAATCTGAGATAGATTTTGCTATTGAAAATGGTTGGAAAACAGCAACTTTGGGAAATAGAATACTAAGATGTGAAACTGCACCCGTTGCTGCACTTGCTATATTGATGAATTTGACGGAAAATTGAATAATTATTTAGTAAAAATAACTAATATTTTATTTTCCCCTTGAAACTTGGTCAATAATAATATATAATAATTGTATGAATAAATGAGAGGTGGATATTATGAAACATTTAGGGATTGTACTAGTTGGTATTTTAGCTGTTATAGGCGGTGCTGCTTTTGCTGCTTTATTAATCAGGAAAAAGTTAAACCGTGAAACTGATATAGAATTTGATGAAGATTACACAGACGATGAGAGCTTTGAGGACTTTTATGGTGATGATGAATATCTAGATGGCGATGTAGAAGAGCCTATTGAAGATATTGATGAGGATAACACTTTAGACGATGAAAGCATTGATAGTGCTGATGGTAGTGAAGCTGATAATTCTCAATTAGATAGTGAAGACAGTATTTCTGATGAAGATGTTTTTGCTAATATTTCTGTTTCTGATGAAATTGAAGAAGAAGTACAGGAAAATACCGACGAGAATTTATAATTTTAAATAAATTGCCCGCATCTATTTGATGTGGGCTTTTTGTGTATGCAGTATGTCAAAAAAATTTTAACTTTATTCAATTTAATTGTAAATTTGTAATATTAAAAGACTTGAAAACATAAATAATCTGTGTTATAATATTTGTTAATGTATAAAAGCTTGTAAACAAGTTAAGAAAGGAACGACCTTATGGCAAAAATTGCAGTAATGGGCTATGGAGTTGTAGGCTCCGGTACTGTGGAGGTTTTTTATAAAAATAAAGCTTCTTTAGAGCGTAAAACAGGGCAAGAGCTTGATATTAAATATATCTTGGATTTAAAGGAATTTCCGGAAAGTCCTTACGCTGATAAATTTACTAAGGATTTCAATGATATTTTAAATGATGATGAAGTAAGCGTGGTTGCCGAAGTTATCGGTGGAATAAATCCTGCTTATACCTTTGTAAAACAGCTTTTGCAAAAGGGTAAAAGCGTAGTTTCATCAAATAAAGAGCTTGTAGCTAAAAAAGGTGCTGAGCTATTAGCTATTGCAAAAGAAAAGAATGTTAATTTCTTTTTTGAAGCTAGTGTTGGTGGTGGTATTCCTATTATTCAGCCTTTGCATCAGAGTCTTGCTGCAAATGAGATAAACGAGATTGTTGGCATTTTAAATGGAACAACAAATTATATTCTCACAAAAATGATTCGTGAGGGTGATAGCTTTGAGAGTGCTTTAAAAACCGCACAGAAGCTTGGATATGCCGAGCGTGACCCTTCTGCTGATGTTGATGGGCATGATACGTGCAGAAAAATATGTATTTTGGCATCACTTGCATTTGGCAGACATATTTATCCTGATAATATTCATACCGAGGGTATAAGGAATGTCACACTTGAAGATGTGGAGTATGCTGAAAGCTTTGGCGGTGCTATAAAGCTTATTGGCTGGGCAAAGCAAATAGATAATGGAAACGTGCAAATTTTGACTTGCCCCGCCTTAGTCAGTGATGAAAGCCAGCTTTATAGTGTAAATGATGTGTTTAACGCTATTCTTGTTCGTGGGGATTCGACAGGAGATGTAGTTTTCTATGGCAAGGGTGCAGGAAAGCTTCCTACTGCTAGTGCTGTCGTATCTGATATTGTTGATGCTATTAAAAACAAAGGAAAAAGCAAATCGCTGCACTGGGATGATTCTGAGCAGGATTTTGTAGATAGCTATGAAAATATTGAATTAGCAAGCTACATAAGATTTAGTTCTCAAGATATATTAAAGGCTAAATCCGACGTTAAAAACCTATTTGGCGAGGTGCAATATTTATCTAAAAAGCACCAAAATGATAGCGAGATTGCTTTTATTACACCTGTTATGAAGGAATATGAAATACAAAAATTATGCAATGAGCTTGAATCAAGTGGAACAATTGTTTCCAGAATAAGAGTTTTAATCGATTAAGCGGAGGAATTATGTCTGAAAATAAGAGTGATAAACCATACTATAAAAGGATTCTGCTAAAGCTTAGTGGTGAAGCCTTGGCAGGGGATAAAAAAGTAGGCTTAGATTTACCAACAGTTCAAGGAATTTGTGAAAGCATTAAAAAATGTGCTGATATAGGCACTGAGATAGGTATAGTTGTCGGTGGAGGAAACTTCTGGCGTGGCAGGACTTCTGAGCATATGGATAGGACTAGGGCGGACCATATAGGTATGCTTGCTACTACTATGAATGCACTGGCTGTCGCTGATATGCTTGAAAATCTTGGCAGTGAGGTGCGAGTGCAAACTGCAATTAGTATGCAGCAGATTGCTGAGCCATATATAAGAAACCGTGCTATTCGTCATTTGGAAAAGGGGAGAATTGTTATTTTTGGATGTGGAACAGGAAACCCATTCTTTACTACTGATTCAGCAGCATCTTTAAGAGCGGCGGAAATTAATGCTGATATTTTACTTAAAGCTACAATGGTAGATGGTGTATATGATAAAGACCCTAAGAAATTTTCTGATGCTATTAAATATGAAACCCTTACTCACCATGATATTTTAGTAAATGGTCTTAAGGTTATGGACGGTGCCGCTGCTGCTATGTGTATTGATAATAATATTCCATTATTGGTATTTGATTTACACAATCCCGAAAATATTTATAACGCTGTTATAGGTAAAAAAGTAGGCACAATAGTTAATTAGTGAATTTATACAGCCTTAATTTTAAATCAGAAAGGAAAATCTATTATGAAAGAAATTATTGATGTAGCTAAGGAAAAAATGGATAAGTGCATTAAAGCCTTGGAAAATGAATATGCTTCAGTACGTGCGGGAAGAGCTACTCCTGCTGTACTTGATAGGATTACTGTTGATTACTACGGTTCACCAACTCCGATTAATCAAATGGCATCAATTTCAATAGCAGAAGCTAGAGTTCTTGTTATTCAGCCATATGATGCATCTATGCTGACAAATATTCAAAAGGCAATTCAAGCTAGCGACCTTGGTATTAATCCCACTAACGATGGAAAGGTTTTAAGAATTGTTTTTCCTCAGCTTACGGAGGAAAGAAGAAAAGACCTTGTAAAGCAGATTTCAAAAACTGCCGAAGAGTCTAAGGTGGCAGTTAGAAATGTACGTCGTGATGCTAATGATAAGCTTAAAGCTAAGAAAAAAACTAATGAAATTAGTGAAGATGATTTAAAGGATGCTGAAAAGCAGGTTCAAAAAATTACTGATAAACATATTGAAGCTATTGATGAAGTATTTAAGGCTAAGGAAAAGGAAATTCTAAGTATTTAACCTGTTGGAGGACTTTTTGGATAATATTATTTTGCCTCGCCATATTGGAATAATCATGGACGGAAATGGCAGATGGGCGAAAAAACGCCTTTTGCCTAGAAGTATAGGTCATGCAAGGGGTTCAAAGGTATTTTTCGATTGTATTGATTATTGCAGAGATTTGGGAATAGAAGCGGTTTCTTTCTATGCCTTTTCCACTGAAAATTGGATAAGACCCCAAAAAGAAATTGATGCTATCATTTCACTTTTAAGGGATAATCTTGTAAAGATTTCAAAGCAGGCTCAAAAAAACACTCGTGTACGGATTTTAGGTGATATTTCTGCTTTTGATGCCGATATAGTTTCCCAATTGAAAGAGGTAGAGGAAAAAACAGCTAATAACACGGGGTTAATTGTTGCTGTTGCCCTAAACTATGGTGGCAGAGCTGAAATTATAAATGCGATAAACAATATTATTAAAGACAAAAGCAATGATAGTATTACCGAAGAGGAATTTAGCAAATATCTTTATACCTCTGATATGCCTGAGGTGGATTTATTAATCAGGCCTAGTGGAGAAAAAAGAATCTCTAACTTTTTAATATGGCAGAGTGCATATGCTGAGCTTGTTTTTATGGATGTTTTGTGGCCCGATTTTAAGAAAAAGCATTTAATAGAGGCAATAAAAGAATTTTCTAGCAGAAACAGGCGCTTTGGTGGTATTAATGAAGAAGACATAAAAGAATATAAGGAATAATATAAATGGCTCAACGTGTAATTGTAGGCATAGCTTTAGGCTTGTTTGGAATTTTATGCCTTTATCTTGATAATTTTTTTATTTATCTTGCAATTGTTATTGTAATTTCTGTACTAGCTACCTATGAATTGTTTTTTGCAACAAAATATTTAAAAAACAAGCTGCTATCCTTTGTCAGCCTTGTTTTTGTAATGCTTACTCCTATTATTTATAATAGTCCTATTAAAGAATATTATAGAGAAATATACCTAGGATATATTTTAATTCTTTTTGTTATAATGCTTTTTAAGCATGAAAGAATAAAATTTGAACAATTAGCACTTGTTGCGTTTATAGCTTTTGCTATTCCTATGAGTATGAGCTGTAATCTTGGAATAAGATTTGATAATTTTAATGAAAAGTCCATACATGGTCTGTTTTTTCTGTTTGTAGCCTTAATTTCAGCCTTTATTGGTGATACTGGCGCATATTTTGTAGGTACATTTTTTGGTAAACATAAGCTTGCTCCAAAAATCAGCCCAAATAAAACGATTGAAGGCTTTTTTGGTGGTATTTTAACCGTTGGTGTTGTTACATTCCTTTATTCTTATTCATATCAATTATATTTGGATAAACTATACCCCGAACAATATGAAGTAAATTTAATTTTAATTACTTTAATGAGTATTGTTGCTGCTACTTTAGGTGTATTGGGTGATTTGTCCGCATCTTTGATTAAAAGAGAATGTTCGGTAAAGGATTTTGGAAATATTATGCCCGGACATGGCGGCATACTTGATAGATTTGATAGTTTAATGTTTATATCGCCTTTTGTATATCAGATTGTTGATAGATTTTCTGATATTTTGATAAAAGCTTTAGGTTAGGATAAAAATGAACAAGGATATTGTAATTTTAGGAAGTACTGGTTCTATTGGTACGCAGTCGCTTGAAGTGGCTAAAATGCACGGGCTGAATGTCCGTGCTTTAACTGCTTATAAAAATATTGAACTTTTAGTACAGCAGGCAAAGGAATTTAAGCCTGAATATATTTGTATTTTCGACGAAAGTCTTTACACTGATTTAAAAAAAGAGCTTTTCGGGCTTAATATTAACATTCTTACTGGTATGGAAGGACTTTGTTATATAAGCAGCTTGGAAAATGTTCTGGTCATTAATTCAGTAGTTGGTATGGTGGGGCTTTTACCTACAATATCAGCTATTAATGCGGGAAATGACGTTGCACTAGCTAATAAAGAAACACTTGTTACGGGCGGCGAAATTGTGATGAAGCTGGCATTTGAAAAAAACACTAAAATTATCCCTATTGATAGTGAACATTCAGCTATTTTCCAGTGCTTAATGGGTAATAATGACAGTGAGGTGTCAAAAATTATACTTACAGCATCGGGTGGGCCTTTTTATGGATATAGTAAAGAAATGCTGAAGAATGTTACAAAAGCTCAAGCTTTAAAGCACCCCAATTGGCAAATGGGTGCTAAAATAACAATTGACAGTGCTACCTTGATGAACAAGGCTTTAGAGCTGATTGAGGCAGTATGGCTGTTTAATATTAGTTTTAATCAAGTAGAGGTTGTTGTCCATAGACAGAGTATTATTCATTCTGCTGTTGAATTTCTTGATGGCAGTATAATCGCTCAGCTAGGCACTGCTGATATGAGGACACCTATTCAATTCGCTCTCACATATCCTGATAGGTTACCATGTTTATCAAAAAAGCTTTCTTTAACTGAAGTAGGTTCTCTTACCTTTGAAAAGCCTGATGAGAAAACCTTTATTGCACTTTCCTTAGCTAGAAAGGCTATTGAGCTTGGGAGTAATGCACCCACAATTTTAAACTCAGCTAATGAAGAGGCTGTAAGCTTGTTTTTACAGGATAAAATACCTTTTTATAAAATTAGTGAATTTGTAGCTATGGCTATGAATAAAATAGAGGTATCAAAGGAAATAAATCTGGATATAATTTTAGAAACAGAGAGAAATACAAGGGAGTTTGTTCGCTCATTAATTTAAAACTTAGGAGGACAAATGGAATTTGTAATTGCTATACTCATTTTTTGCCTTATAATAATTATTCATGAAATGGGGCATTTTTTCGCTGCTAAGGCGTGTGGCGTACGTGTAAATGAGTTTTCTATCGGAATGGGACCTACTTTATTTAAAATTCAAGGCAAGGAAACTAAGTATTCCTTGAGATTGTTTCCCATAGGTGGATATGTATCCATGGAGGGGGAAGATGATGCAAGTGATGACCCTCGTGCTTTTAATAGAAAGCCCGTATGGCAAAGAATGATTGTTATTCTTGCCGGTGCTTTTATGAATATTGTTTTGGGGTTTGTTGTATTAATCATTATATTTTCTACTTCAAAAGGGGTAGCTTCTACAACTATTGGAGGTTTTTTCGAAAATGCCACTTCAAATCAAACTCTTCAAGCAGGGGATAAGGTGCTTAAGGTTAATGGAACGAGGATTTTTACCTATTCCGATATTAATTACAAGCTGCAGAATTCCCGTGTTGAAAAGGTAGATGGCAAATATACCTTTGAATTTCTTGTGGAAAGAAATGGTGAAAAAGTCCTGCTTGATAATGTTCAATTCTCAGAAAATGTTGATGTGGATGAGGGTGTGATTTATCGTGATTTTCAGGTTTATGCAATAGAAAAAAATCCTCTAAGCATTGTATCCACAGCGTTTTTAAATACAATATCAGTCAGCAGGATGATTTTTATGACCTTTGTTGACCTTGTGACAGGTGTCTATGGCTTTAATGATATATCAGGACCTGTTGGCGTCGTGAAAACTGTTGGTGAAGTAGCAAGAAATAACCTTCCCGATGTTTTATCAATGCTTGTGTTTATTACGATAAATGTCGGTATATTTAATTTACTTCCGCTTCCTGCTTTAGATGGGGGAAGATTTGTGTTCTTGTTAATTGAGCTTATTAGAAGAAAACCAATTAAACCTGAACATGAAGGCATTGTGCATTTTGTAGGTTTAGTATTTTTATTTGGATTAATGATAGTTGTTACTTTTAAAGATATTTTAAGTTTATTTTAGGTGAATTGATAATTTATGAGAAAAGTTAAAAAAGTAAAAATAGGTAAGGACGTTCAGCTTGGTGACGGAAAAGTGTATATCCAATCAATGCTTAGCGTTCCTGCTAATAATATAGAAGGAAATGTCGCTCAAGCACTTCAGCTTGAAAAGGCAGGCTGTCAAATTATACGCTTTGCAATTCCTAGTATGAAGGATATTCAGCTTATTCCTCACATAAAGGAAAGGGTAAAAATCCCTCTTGTTGCTGATATACATTTTGATTTTAGGCTTGCTTTGGCTGCTATTGATGCCGGAATAGATAAAATTCGTATAAATCCTGGGAATATTGGCTCTGAGGATAGGATTAAGCTAGTAGCTGATAAATGCAAGCAAAATAACATTCCTATAAGAATTGGTGTAAATTCAGGTTCACTCGAAAAACATATTTTAGCAAAGTATGGACAGGTAACGGCTGAGGCTTTGACAGAAAGTGCTTTTTATCATGTAAATTTGCTTGAAAAGTATGATTTTAATGATATTGTGGTTTCTATAAAATCATCTAATGTTAAAATGATGATAGATGCCTATCGACTTTTTGCCTTAAAATGCAACTATCCTCTGCATTTAGGTGTCACTGAGGCTGGCACAAAACATATGGGCATAATTAAGTCAGCAGTAGGAATCGGTTCTTTACTATGTGATGGAATCGGTGAAACTATCAGAGTTTCTCTAACTGATGACCCTGTTGAAGAAATTTATGCTGCTAAGGATATTTTAAAAGCTATTGGAAAAGGCAGCGGGCCTGAAATTGTTTCTTGTCCCACTTGCGGTAGGACGCAGATTTCTCTTATTAATCTTGCTAAGCAGGTTGAAAAACGAGCCAAATCCCTTGATAAAAATATAAAAATTGCTGTTATGGGGTGTGTTGTAAACGGCCCGGGCGAGGCAAGGGAAGCTGATATTGGAATTGCAGGAGGCAAAGGCGAGGGGTTAATTTTTAAAAAAGGTAAAATCATTAAAAAAGTGCCTGAAAATCAGCTTTTAGATGAATTATTCATAGAAATTGAAAATCTTTAGGAAAGGACTTTTAAATGTCGGCAAAACTTAATCAGCTTATTGAAGAGGTTGTATTTGAGGATAATTTTGGAGATAAGAAAATACATAGCGTTGCATATGAAAAGAAGAACAGAGTATTGATTATACAGCTGTGCTTTGATGAGCTTATAAGTTCAGAAATACTGAACAAAAATGCTCAGCTTTTAGCAAATTATATAGGCGATGAGGTTTCGGTTAGATTTTATCCTCGATATAGCAGCGAGCTTTTCGACTGTGAATATTTACCAGAAGTAATTGAGCTGATGAAATCTTCACATGGTATAATAAATGGATATTTAAATGATGCTCAATATTTCTCAGATGATGATAATATAGAGATTATTTTGAAAAATGGCGGCTATGATATACTGAAAAAGGAAAATATACATCTTGAAGTAGCTAGATTTGTCGAAACTTTTTTTAATAGAAAGATTAAGGTTATCTTTGACGGGCAAAAGGAAGCTGATTTTGAGGCATTTGAACAAAGGCGAGCAGAGGAATATGCTAATCTTCCCCCTATTGTAATAGGCAAAACTATTAAGGAGGAAGAAAAGCCAGTCAAGAAATACTATCCAAATTCTAACAGAACTAGAAAAAATTTAATTGAAGCAGTTGAATATACTCTTCCTTTTTCACATCCTAAGTTTTCGAGTGATGCAAAGCTTATTTATGGAAAGGAGATTGAAAAAGCTCCTTGCCATATGTCCGAGCCTTTGATGGAACATGATGAAATTACTTTTTGGGGAGAAGTTTTCAGAGTAAATGAAAGAACTTCCAGAGATGGAAATACTTTGATTTTAAGCGTTAGCTTTAGCGATAAAAGTAATTCCTACACCTTGAAAATTATCACAAAAAAAGATAATTCCGAGCTGCTAACAGATAATATTAAGGTTAAAACTGCTATTGTAGTAAATGGAAAAGCAGAATTTGATACATATGATAAGGAAATTGTTATACGACCCTATGATATTTCAGTTGTTCAGCAAAAAAAACGTAAGGATAATGCAAGAGTAAAGAGATGCGAGCTGCATTTACATACTAATATGTCTGATATGGACGCTGTTAGCCCACCTAAAGACCTCGTTAATCAAGCTTTTGAATGGGGACATAAGGCTATTGCTATTACTGATCATGGAAATGTACAGGCTTTTCCCGAGGCAATGAATACCCTTGAAAGTATTCAAAAAAAAGGTGGAGAATTCAAGGTTATATACGGTGTTGAGGCATATTTCGTTAATGATGAAAGAAAGCTTATTGATGTAGCTGAAGACTATTCTATCAATGATGAGATTATTATTTTCGATTTGGAAACAACGGGCTTGCATGCCACCTTTGATAGAATTACTGAAATTGGTGCAGTAAAGCTTAAAAATATGCAAATTGTTGAAGAATTTCATACAATGGTCAATCCTCAAAGGACAATTAGTGCTAAAATTACTTCTATCACTCATATTACAAATGACATGGTAAAAGATGCTCCCTTAGAAGATGAAGCCTTGAGAAAGTTCCACGAGTTTTGTGGTGATTTTCCTCTCGTTGCACACAATGCAGATTTTGATACGGGCTTTTTAAAGGCTGGATATAGAAGGGTAGGACTTGAATATGAAAATCCTTATATTGACACACTTCCCATTTTAAGGCTGGCTTTACCCCATTTAAAAAATCATAGACTTGATACTGTTGTTAAAGAGTTTAAATTAGGTGCATTTGAGCATCATAGAGCATTAGATGATGCAAAAATCCTTTCAGCTGTATATATTAATTTGATTAAAAGAATTCAAAAGCAAGAGGATTTTGATAAGCTTGTTAAAATAAATGAAATTTTACCGCCGCTTGACCCTAAAAAGCTGCCCATTTACCATATGATTATACTTGTAAAAAATCAAGTTGGCTTAAAAAATCTGTATAAGCTTATTTCCTATTCAAATCTGAAATATTATTTTAAAAAGCCTAGGATTCCACTATCTGAGCTTAAAAAACATAGAGAGGGGCTTATTATCGGCAGTGCGTGCGAGGCTGGGGAACTTTTTCGTGCAATTTTGGAGGGGAAAAGTCAACATGAGGTCGAAAAAGTCGCTGATTTTTATGATTATCTTGAAATTCAGCCGCTTTCTAATAATATGTTCCTAACAAAAGGTGATAACAGTGCTACTATCGATGATTTAAAAGCTATTAATAAGTCGATTGTAGAGCTAGGTGAAAAGCTGGAAAAACCTGTTGTTGCTACCTGTGATGTGCATTTCAAGGATAAGGAAGATGGCATTTTCAGAGAAATTCTTCAGACGGGAATGGGATTCAGTGACGCTTCACAACAAGCGGAGCTTTATTTTAGGACTACTGATGAAATGCTTGAAGAATTTTCATATCTAGGTGAAGAAAAG
Organism: Clostridiales bacterium; assembly: GCA_012518465.1. Classification (GTDB taxonomy): domain Bacteria; phylum Bacillota; class Clostridia; order Oscillospirales; family Ruminococcaceae; genus JAAYSD01. The sequence continues at coordinate 8,774 of JAAYSD010000081.1, read as the reverse complement.
GCTTTTGAGGTTGTTATTACCAATACAAATTTAATTGCTGATAGCGTCGAACAGATTAGACCTATTCCTAAGGGTACTTTTACCCCCGAAATTGAGGGTGCTGAGGAACAGCTTCAACAAATCACATGGAATAGAGCAAAGGAATTATACGGTGATCCCGTACCTAAGATTGTAGCTGACCGTTTGACAAGAGAGCTTGATTCAATTATTAAATATGGCTTTGCTGTGCTTTATATGATTAGTCAAAAAATCGTGGCAAAATCGATGGAGGACGGATATCTAGTCGGTTCACGTGGGTCTGTTGGTTCTTCCTTTGTAGCTAATATGTCGGGAATTTCTGAAGTTAATCCTCTTCCTGCACACTATCGCTGTCCAAATTGCAAATTTACAGACTTTGAAAATACACATGGAATTGAATCTGGATTTGACCTTCCTGAAAGAAATTGTCCACACTGTGGTGAAAAGCTATATTCTGACGGGCATAATATTCCTTTTGAAACCTTCCTAGGATTTAAGGGTGATAAAGCACCTGATATTGACTTAAACTTTTCAGGTGAATATCAGCCAAGAGCACACCGTTATACTGAAGAATTATTTGGTAAAGATCATGTATTTAAAGCAGGAACGATTTCTGCTGTTCAAGATAAGACTGCCTTTGGTTTTGTCAAAAAATATTGTGAGGAAAAAGGACTTGAGCGTAGCAGAGCTGAACTTGACAGACTTGCAATAGGCTGTACGGGAGTAAAAAGGACAACCTCACAGCACCCCGGCGGAATGGTTGTAGTGCCTGCAAAATATGATGTCTATGACTTTACACCAGTGCAGCACCCCGCTGATGATGCTAGTAAGGATATTATTACAACTCACTTTGACTTTAACTCATTACATGATACAATTTTAAAGCTTGATGAGCTGGGACATGATGTACCGACGCTTTATAAACGACTAGAAGAAAAAACTGGTATTAAAATCGCTGATGTTCCTAATTCAGATGAAAAAGTGATGGAGTTATTTGTTTCTACCGAGCCTATGGGAGTTTCTCCTGAAGAAGTAGGTGTAAAGTGCGGCACCTTAGGTATACCTGAATTTGGCACTTCTTTTGTAATGCAAATGCTGCAAGACGCTAAGCCAAAAACCTTTTCCGACCTTTTGCAGATTTCCGGCTTATCACATGGTACTGATGTATGGCTTGGAAACGCTCAAGACTTAATCAAGCAGGGAATTTGTACAATTAGTGAGGTTATTGGTACACGTGATAATATCATGGTTTATCTTATGAATAAAGGTATGGAACCTAGCTTAGCTTTTAAAATAATGGAGATTACTAGAAAAGGAAATGCAGAAAAGCTGTTTAACGATGAAATATATGAAGCTTTTGAAAATGCTAATATTCCCCAGTGGTATATTGATAGCTGTAAGAAAATCAAATATATGTTTCCTAAGGCTCATGCTGCTGCTTATGTAATTTCTGCACTAAAGCTAGGTTGGTTTAAGGTTTATTATCCAGTGGAATTTTATTCTGCCCTACTTACAAAGCACACTGAAAACTTAGAGGCTCATATTTTAGTAGAGGGTAAGGATGCAGTTAAGCAACGCATACTTCAATTGCAATCATTAACAGACCCTGCTCCTAAGGAGAAAAATGTACTTGATGCTATGATTTTTGCTCATGAAGCAATTTGCAGAAATATTAAGTTTCTTCCAGTTCATTATTTAAAATCCAGTGCCACTGAATATGTGATTGAAGATGGAAATTTGAGATTACCTTTTCTTGCTGTTGATGGCTGTGGTGAAAATGCTGCAAAACGTATAAAGGAAGTGGCACAAAACGGAGATTATATCTCTATTGAAGAGATTCAAAAAAGTGCTGGCATTAATTCTTCCGTTATGGAAAAGTTAATTGCCATCGGTGCTTTTGGTGATCTTCCGGAATCAGCTCAATTATCATTTTTCTGATAAATTTAAAAAAGGAATAAAAAAATGAAAAAAATTCAAATTCGATTTTTAATAATTATTATGTCCTTTGCTATTTTGCTTTCTGCTTGTAAAAACGATGGATATTCTTCATCAGAAAACAACCAAAGCTCAACTGTTGTTTCAGGTACTTCAGATATTTATTCTAAAAGCATCGACGATACCACAAATTCTTCTACTAGAAAAGAAAATAGTACTATTGAAAATACTACTTCATTAGATTCTGAGATTCAAAAAACTAAAGCACCTGAAACTCAAAGCAGCAAAAAACAATCTACAAAATCTACTTCCATAGGTTCTAAGCCTGCTACAACAAAAGCATCTAACATAGTGAAAGTAACAATTCCTGAGGGGTATTCATTTTCGCAAATCGCTGATTTAATGGAACAAAAAGGCGTATGCTCTAAAAAGTCTTTGCTAAGCACAGCACAAACCTATGATTTCAGCTATTATCCACTTATTGCACAAATCCCCGATAATCAAAATCGATTTTTAAAGCTTGAGGGATATTTGTTTCCCGATACTTATGAATTTTATAAAAATGAAAAGCCTGAAAATGTTTTAGGAAAATTAATTCGTACTGCTGAAGCAAAAATTACTCAATCCATACGCACTAAAGCAGAAAAGATGGGATTTTCAGTTGATGAAATAATAATTTTAGCCTCAATCATTGAAAAAGAAGCTGGAAAGAGCAGTGAAATGAAAAACATTTCCTCAGTTTTGCATAATCGGTTAAAAATCGAAAGAAAGCTTGAATGTGATGCTACAATTAACTATGTAGAGCTTTATATCAAGCCTAATTTGACAGGAGATGAAAATCGATATAATTCATATTATAATACATATAAATGCGATGCTCTTCCATCAGGAGCAATATGTAATCCTAGTCTTACTGCTATAAATGCAGCATTAAATCCTGCTGATACTGATTATTTATTCTTTGTTTCTGATAAAAATGGTAATTATTATTATGCCAATAATGGCACTGACCATAAAGAAAATGTTATAAAAGCTGGACTTGAATGGTAAATTTAATTTAAATTAAAGCTGTATATTCAAAATGAATATACAGCTTTTTTTATATGCTATTATTGATTAGCCACTTAGTTTCTAAAGCTAAATTTTCCTTAGCAAAATTATGTAGCCAATTTCCGGTATATCCTCTAAAATAAGGTTCGACGCACATTAAAAGCATAGCATAAAGATTGTAAAGATGCCTACGGCTAATCTCCTTTTGTGTAAAATTTACAATTCCATAGCCTTTTTTGTAATGCTCTGAATTATCAATTTCCATAAAAATATTTTCTATCAAAGGGTCTGCCCACATACACCTTTCAAAATCAATAATACCTGTGATTTTACCATTATTGATAAAAATATTTCCTTCCCATAAATCCCAGTGTACAAAGCGAGCGGTAGTAATTTCATCTAGTAAGTTTATATTATAGCTTAAAGCTTGTTTAATCGCTGAAATATCAGTGCCAAGCTCTGCTTTTATATCAATGGCATCACGAATAAGAAGATGAATAGCATTTTCAAAAAAATCCTTCCAAGTATCTCTTTGCTTGCTTTTTTGTGAACAGTATCCAAAATTTTTATTTGTAAATAATGACATTTGCTTAACATAGCTGCCAACCTCAATTTGAATAGCCATGATTTCTTCAGGTTTCATACTGACTTTAGCATCGCTAAGCGGCTCGCCCTCTAAAAATTCCATAAAGAAGTATTCACTATCAATCAAGTCCTTTTCACTATCATAAAAATAAATATTAGGTACTGGAATATTTGTATTTTCTTTAACTAATTTCATAGCAAAAACTTCAGCAGCCATAATATTTTCTTCATACGACATGATTTTAACAGTGGGGGAAGGAGCTATTTTTAATACAGTCTTAAAATCATCTCTGAATCTAATCAGATAGGCAGAGTTGTAACATCCTTGAGTCAATGGTGCTATTTTAATATCAACTAAAGTTTTGTCGTGAAAAGCTTTGCTGCACAGTGATATTATTGAATTGTTATCAAGCTCTCTCTTTGTTTTACTTTTCATGTTCACCTCTTTATGTAAAGCTGAATTAATAATAGTTATATTGTAAGCTATATGATAATCATTTGTCAATGTATATATATGAAAATTTTTAAAAGAAAATTTGTACACTATTACAACAGAAAATTTATGAAATTTAAACAAAAACACTAGACAATCGGTAAAAAATGTGGTATAATTTCACTAGAAACTAAATAAACTATTTAATACTTTTCTACATACTCTACTTAGAAGAAAGGAAAAATTATGAGCGAATTAAAAAAGATGAATCTTATTGCCAGCAGTCCGACCATTGACGTTTATGACGATGGAGAAAATGCAGTAAAAATTTTTAAGCCTGATTCAGCTAAAACAGTCGTTTTGTATGAAGCACTGACACATTCAAGAGTTGAGGAAACAGGTCTGCCTATTCCGAAGGTGCTAGAAGTACGAAAGATTGATGGCCGATGGTCAATTATTATGGAAAAGATTGAGGGGCAAACCATGGCTGATGCTTTGGCTGAAAATCCTAACAATGCTATGAAATATCTTGAGAGCTTTGTTGATATTCAGCTGAAAATACACAGCAAACGTTCTCCTAAGATAAGTAAATACAAGGATTTTCTTATGAGAAAAATTAACGAAACCTCACTTGATGATGTAAAGAAATATGAGCTTGCTACAAGGCTCGAATCTATGCCAAAGCACGTTAAGCTTTGTCATGGAAATTATTCTCTTGAAAATGTTATTTTAAACAAGAGGGGAGTGTTTATTGTTGATTGGGTAGCTGCTAAGCAGGGAAATGCTTCTGCTGATGTTGCAAAAACATATTTATTACTTTCTCTTAAATATCCTGAGCTAGCTGAAAGCTATCTTGATTTATTCTGTAAAAAGAGTGATACAAAGAAAAAATATGTTCAAGGCTGGCTGCCTATTATGGCTGCTGCTCAGCTGAAACACGCAAAATCCGATGAGGAACTGGAGCTGTTAAATAAGTGGATTGATGTTGTAGACTATGAATAATTGTTTTAATTCTTTTCTGTAAAATTTAATCTTATAAAACAAAAATGTCTGATCTTCAGACATTTTTGTTTTATTATTCTTTATCAGAATTTTCATCTATAATTTGCTCAATAATGTATCTAGGTCTTGATTTTACTTCTTTATATATTTTTCCAATATATTCTCCAATAATGCCAAGTGAAAGCAATTGAATACCACTTAGCAGCCAAATCGAGCCTACAAGACTTGTCCAACCAGTTTCAGTCCTGCCTAAAAGCTTTATTATGAAGAAGTAAATGAGCATAATCAAGCTTACAACAAATATGATAAATCCAAGTGCAGTAACAAGCCTTATAGGCTTTACTGAAAAGGACGTAATACCATCGCAGGCAAAATTAAGCATTTTCTTTAATGGATATTTTGACTCGCCTGCAAAGCGAGAACTTCTTTTATAATATACAACGTCGCTTTTATATCCTATAAGCTTAACAATGCCTCTGAGGAATAAATTTACTTCATCAAATTGTTCAAGCCCTTGTAAAGCTCTTTTACTCATAAGACGATAATCAGCATGGTCTTTTTGAATGCTAACGCCCATAATCTCCATCAATTTATAAAATCCACGTGCAGTTGTTTTCTTAAAAAATGTATCCGTATCACGTGCAGAACGCACACCATATACAATATCACAGCCTTGCTTATATTTTTCGATAAACTGATCAATCACTTCAATATCATCTTGAAGGTCAGCATCAAGTGATATAGTGACATCACTTAGGTCCTTAGCAGTCATAAGTCCGGCAAGCAAAGCATTTTGATGTCCTTTATTGCACGAAAGCTTTAACCCGCTGAAAATTTGGTTTTGCTCATGAAGCTCGGTGATTATTTGCCATGTTTTATCCTTGCTGCCGTCATCAACAAAAAGTACTTTGCTATTTTTTGAAATTTGATTTTGTCCAATAAGCTGATTAAGCTTTTTTTCTAATCTTTTTGAAGTTTCATGCAATACCTCTTCTTCATTATAGCAGGGGACTACTATGTATAAAATATCCACTTTAAACCTCCGTGTTTTTATTTATTCTTTGAATGAATGAGATCTTTAATTTTCTGGAGAGTATCATTATACCTTATAGATTTTAGCTTTGGAAAGGCTTTTATCATACGTCTTTCCTGATTGTTAAATTTCTTTAGCTGCTCATACATTGAGCGAAGCTTTTCTGAGATTTCTAAATTAGTTATTTTTTCTGAAATAATATTTTTATATTCACTAATTGACTTAAATTGAGAATTGAAATGCTCAGTTACAGTTTTAAGTTTTAAATTAAATTTAGTCATTGAGCTAATAGTATAAACACAATCAGCAATAAATAAAGCAAACAAAACCCCAGAAAGTATGTGCATTGCTTTATCAGGTATTTTTAAAGTTATCCTTTCGATTTGAGGATGCAATAAAAACATTAGTATAACTGAAAGTGTAGCAAAAACTATTGCACCAAGCAAAAAAATCCTTCCATTTAAATTAAATTTATATGTAGAATAGTCCCACCACCTAGCGTGAAATATTTTTTCTAAAGCCCATGAAGTGAAATATTCTAGTATGCTCATTAATATTCCTGCAGTAAAAAACAATAATATAGGATTTTTAATATCATGTAATAAAACAATATTTATTAAAGCGCCAAAACCGTAGATAGGGCAGTAGCTTCCATTTAAAAACCCTCTATTAACAAAGTGTTCTTCTCGGTAAGAACATAAAATTACCTCATATATCCACCCTATTATGCTATAAATGAGAAACCATATAAAATATTCTTCCAAAGTCCTTAAATGCATTTTTATTCCTCCAAAATAAAGGCATTTTAAATGTCAGTTTTTTTATTTTTTCTTAGAATTTTTAAAGTAAATTGTATAATTAAAAGGATTATATTCTATATCACTTGCGTCCTTTGAAGTAAAGAAATATTCCGATTGAAAAAACAGTGGGATAAATACACCGTCACTAAGAATAACAGTTTCTGCCTGTTTGTATAGCTCAGCAGAAGAATCCATATCATCAGCCTGCATCGCTTTGTTATAAATTTCGTCAAACTGAGAATTGTTAAATCCTGTGAAATTCTTAGAAGAGTCCGACTTAAACACACTTAAATAGGATGAAGGACTGTTAAAATCTGCTGTAATCTTTGTCAGTGCAAAATCATAATCACCCGTATTAAGTCTGTCATTTAGCTCTTGATCGGATAATTGCTCAATATTACAGTAAAGTCCAAAATTTTTCTGCCATTCCTGCATAACTACACCTACAATATACAACATTTCCTTATCCTCCGGCATAATAAGAGTTATATTTTGCATATCCTTACCCTTGATACCGGAAAGCTGAAATTGTGAAATAGCATTGTGTAAATCATATTCAGGGGCGAGTCTTTTACCTACTATATCACGATATGTTTTATTCCCCATAGTGACTTCATACGGGATAATAGCTTCAGCCAAAGTATAGCCTTCTAGCTTTTGATGATAAGAAATTCTATTTGTAGCTAGTGCAAGAGCTTTTCTCAAAGCTGAGGATTTAAAAAGGGGAGAGGAAGTGTTAAAAGCAAATCCCCATATGGAATTGATGTATTCTTGATTTGGAAAACCTTCTTCTTTTAGAGAAGCAGCAGTTTCTCCACTTGCAATATAACAATCCGTTGTTTCATTTAAAAAATCGGATAATTTATAATCTGCTTCACCAATTAAAAAATTCAGTCCATATGGGTAAACTTTGTCCATTTCATCATAAAAAATATTTTTTCTCATGATTATATTATTATTATCACTGTACTTGTCATAATCCCATCTGTATAAATAAAAAGGCCCGTTAGAAGGTGTGGTATAAGCACTGAGTCCGTATCTTCCCTCAGATTTTAAGAAAATCTCTTCATTACATGGCATGGTAGGTGAGGTAGTTAGCTGCAGTATAAACTGAGGATTTTTCTTGTTTAATGTAAACTGAACAGTATAATCATCTAAAGCAGTAACTCCAAGCTGTGAATAATCATCAGTTTTCTTTTGATGAATTTCTTCTCCGCCTTTTATAAAATAAAAATCCTTAGCATAAGGGGCATTGGTATCCGGATTAAAAAGTCTGCTAAATGCAAAGACAAAGTCAGCGGCGGTTAAAGGAGGGTAAAAATCCTCGTCATCCTTCTTTTTCTTTCTTGTATACCACTTTAAATTCTTTTTTAACTTAAAAGTATAGATTAAGCCATCATCCGATACTGTATAGCTTTCAGCCACACCATTTACGATACTGCCATCAGGCAGCTCTTGCATTAGTCCTAAGTAATTATTCTCTATTAAAAGCAAAGCTGAATAATCACTCGCTGTTTGTGGGTCAAGCGAACGAGGGTTTTCATCAATATGCATTTTGAATATATATCCGCTTCCATCATCGTTTGAGCAAGCAGAAAAAGTAATTATTTGTATAAAAACTAAAACTATCGCTAATACTTTTTTTGAATTTATCACAACTGAAATTCTCCATCAAAGTTCTATAATAACGGGGGAAAGCTTGGTCAAGCTCTTTTGACAGTCAATAATCCTCTGATTTTCACTACCACGAAATTTTAAAAGCAAATTCCTTTGCTCCAAAACAAATTTACCATCGACTAATATATCAATAAAATTAAGCAAATCTAAAATATATGAATTAATTTCACTCATTTTCAATAATTGCTCAAAGGTATATCCTGTATAGCACATAATATGGTAATTTTTTTCTTTCAACTTT
>JAAYSD010000080.1 GCA_012518465.1 Clostridiales bacterium | reverse complement strand
TCATCTAATAGTACATAGTCTGTTTCTTGACATAATACCATCGCCACATATGCTCTTTGACGCTGACCACCGGAAAGTTCATCTAAGTACCTGCCTTCAAGCTCTGTCAATTCTAAAAAATCAATATATTTAGAAATAATCTGCTCATCTTCATTTGTCAAGCGTCCTTTTGAATAAGGAAACCTGCCAAATCCAACAAGCTGCCTTACAGTAAGCCTTGTAACATAATGGTTTTCTTGCCTTAAAATAGTCAATTTCTTTGCAAGATCAGAAGATTTAGTACTATTGATATTCATACCTGCCACTTCTATTTGCCCCTCATCCATATTTAACAGCCTGCCAATCATTAATAAAGTGGTAGATTTTCCAGCACCATTTGGACCTATTAAAGACGTAAAGCCTGCTTTTGGTATATCAATTGTAATCGGGCCAATTGACACCTCGCTAGTATAGCATTTTTTAGCTTGTTTTATATTAATCATAATGTGCCCTTTCTTAACATCACAATAAGGAATGTTATACCACCGAATAACTCGATAATAACAGAAACTACCCCTTGCGCCCTAAAAACATGATACATAAAAAAGTAAGATGAAGTCAAAATAACAAACCCTATTGCAAGTGACATAGGAAAAAGATATTTATGGTCATAGGTTGGTGCAGCTTGATAGGTCAAGGTCGCAACTAGAAAGCCATAAAAGGTTAATGGGCCTACAAGTGCAGTTGAAATAGACATTAGCACAGATACCAATACCAATGTGTAAATAACACCCGACTTATGATTTACGCCTAAAGCTGTACTTGTGCTTTGCCCTAAGGAAAGTACATTTAATTTTCTTGAATTAACTAAAATCAATATTCCCACAACAATAACAATGGGGATAGCAATGGGAAAATATGCAGAATCAGCATTACTGACAGAGCCAAAAAGCTTTGCCTGTAATACATCAAACTCAGATGGAGCTAACATCCTTCTCATAAATGAAGCAACAGACCTAAGCCCCGTTCCAATAATAACACCTACTAAAAGCATAAGCTGCATATCTCCATATTTTCCCGAAAGCAGCCAGCCATAAAGTATTAAACATAGGAATACCATTAATCCAACTTGAAGCAAAAACGGGCCTATTCCACTAAAACCAACAAATGCTGTTATCCCAAAGAAAAACATTGTACCAGTATGGATAGTTGAATACAGTGCTTCAAAGCCTAAAAGCGATGGTGTAATTATACGATTATTAGTACTAGATTGAAAAGCTACTGTTGAAAGGCTTTGACAAACTGCAGCAATAATCATCGAGATAATTGCTGTCATTCTTCTATTAACAATAGGCTTAAATGATGGAGAGGTTATCGGAACAGGATTATTGTAAACAAGTAGTCCATAAACAGAAAACAAGCCAATTACAATAAAAATAATCAACAAAATCCAATAACGCTTTTTATCTCGCTTAGTACGAAAGGCACTGGCTTTTCTATCAGTATTATCTAAGCATTGTTGTGATTTATTTTGAAAATTCACTGCAAAATTCATCTATGCCTCCTTTGCTTTAGTAAAACAATGATAAACACAATAGAACCCATTGTGCCTAAAATAAGTGAAACTGGTACTTCAAAAGGCATTATAATAGTACGTGAAATAATATCGCACAGCATAATAGTACCCATACCAAGTAAGTAGACCCAAGGAAGATTAGTTTTTAAATCATCTCCACGATACATGGATACAATGTTAGGAACGATTAAACCTAAAAATGGCAGATTGCCAATAACAGCAGCAACTACCCCAACTGCCATAGCAATAAAGCCTGTTCCTAAAATCACAATTACATTATAATTGATACCTAGGCTTTTCGCTGTATCTTCACCAAGGCCTGCAATAGTCAACCTATCTGCAAATATAAATATCAAGATATTAATCACAACGATTATCCAAAGATATTCATATCTTCCTATTTGAATCGGTGCAAAAGACCCCATAAACCATGTTTCAATATTCTGTGACATTTGAAAGGCAAGTCCTACAAAGGTAGATATTGCAGAAATTACTGCCCCCAACATCATACCTATAATAGGTACAATAATTGATGAATGTAATTTTACTCTTCTTAAAAATAAATAAAAAATCATTGTTCCGACAAACGAAAAAATAATAGCTCCAGCCATTCTTAACATTAAAGACGGTGCTGGAAAAATCAGATAAACAAAAATCAATCCCAAGCCTGCCCATTCTATTGTTCCAGTAGTAGTAGGCTCAACCAATCTATTTTGAGTAATCAGCTGCATAACCAAGCCGGACATTGACATTGCAGCACCTGTAAGCATAAGTGCAAGCGTTCGTGGAACACGTGTAATGAAAAACATATCAACGCCGTCTTCCTGTCCTTGAATATCATAGACACCTGTAAAAAGTGATACGACAGCCAGTGCTCCAACAATAAAAATAGCAATAACAAAGGACCTTGTCCATATTTTAGGGCGTTGAAAAGACTGAGGCTTATCAGCCTGTGTATTGAATGATGCTTTATTTTTTGGCATTCAACCATTCCTCTTTTTTATAAAAGTGATATTATAATGCGAACTGACCAAACCCCTTTTAAAAATAAGCTTGGCCAGCTCGCATTTAAGCTATCTGTGATTGCAAACAAACCATTTAATCGATACATTTGCATCAAATTTGTTTTAATTATCCGTTCTAATTAGCAAATTGAGAAGCAATATTGTTAAACAATTCTATAAATGTTTGAATAGACTCATTTGTATAAGTATCATTAGGTGCATAAATAATATGAGACTCTTTAACAGCAGTTGTATTTTGCAATGCCGGTGCATTGTCAATAACGTCCTTAGCAGGAACAGCGTTTTCAACGGAAGAAATAGCTGCATCACGGTCTAATACAAGAATCCAGTCAGGGTTGCTTTGTGCAATTGCTTCTACTGAGATTTCATCACCTTGGTGATCTGAAGATGCACCATCAACATTCAAAGAAGATTTCCAGCCAAAAATCTGATACAACGGGCCCCATACACGACCTGTATTAGGTGCAGAATAGCCAATATTTCCACCGGAAACAATTACGCTCATTACAGTTTCTGTATCCTTATATGCTGATTTAACTGCAGAAACAGACTCATCAAAGTCACTTACAAGCTTTTCAGCCTCTGTATTTTTATCAAATATTTTTCCTAGAGCAAGGGTGGTATTTTTAAATCCGTTTATAAGGTTCTCCCCTGCATTTCCGTCCTCATCAGATACATCAAAGTTTAAGTCAATAACAGCAGCATTAGGCACTAGCTTTTTAATATCATCATAATATTTTACAAAGCGCTGACCTACAATAACAAGTTCAGGATTTACCGCAGCAATAATCTCAAGATTCGGATCGCTATGATTTCCAATATCCTGTACATTTTCATCGGCAACATAGGGTGAATCACTTGGCATAACGCCCTTTGGAACAGCCGCTAACTCAATACCCCAATCAGACAGTGTTTCAAAAGTTCTGTTGTCCAAAGCAACAACGTTTTTGGGATTTACAGGAACAGTAACTGTACCGGTGCTATCAGTGATTTCAACTGTTTTAGCCACTTCTGATTCATCAGCTGATGCAGTTGATGAAATGTTTTGTGAAGTAGATGTGCTTGCATTCGATGAATCATCACCTGTATTTGAGCATCCCGTTAAAAGCAAGGTAAATGCTGCCGTAAAAGCAGTAAACTTTTTAAAAATGGATTTTTTCATTATATCCTCCTAGATTGCTTACTATGACAGAAATATCTTAGATTAAACACACCAACGCCATTCGGCATAAGACAAATACAAATCATTTGCTGTGTTAGTTATCAGTAGCTAACCCGTACTGCTTTTCTAAATATATACACAAATAGTCTTGGTTTTAGTGTATAATCGATTAAGCTGCCTGTCATCAGTTTATTTTTATTAAAATATT
>JAAYSD010000079.1 GCA_012518465.1 Clostridiales bacterium | reverse complement strand
GTTTCTTTTCTTAACCGTATTGCTTTATTTAAGTCAATCTTATAATTATCTTCTGATAAAATTTCAGATAACAAATCCTGTTCATCTTCTTTTAAAAATGATAGCTCAACTCCTGCTCTCACAGATAAATTACGCTGTAAAAATGGAGTACATCTCTATAAACCCTTTAGGCAAAATAGGTAATTTCAAACGCACAGTAGAAGTTAAAAAAGAAATGCAATTCTACACTTCAGAAGAATTTTTAAAATTTATAAAACCTGCAAAGGAACTCGCCGAAACAGGAACTATACAAGATAGTGGATTTTATATATTCTTCATGATTTCCTACTATACAGGAACTCGAAAAGGCGAAACGAACGCATTACGTTGGTGCGATATAAAGGACGATGAAATGTGTATTACACGCAGTGTAGCACAGAAATTAAAAGGCGTCGATAGAGTAACAGCACGCTCATCTGTACGAAATATTCAAATTCCTATGCCACTTAAAAAGGCATTGGAAGAGCATAAATCCAAACGCGAACAATTAGATGGGTTTTCGGAAGAATGTCTTGTGTGTGGATTTGATAGGGCGTTAAGGGATACTAGTATACAAAATAGAAACCTATCATACGCAAAACAAGCAGGAGTTAAAACCATTCGCATACATGACTTTCGGCACTCACACGCTTCACTCCTAGCAAATAACGGCATTAATATCCAAGAGATAGCAAGACGTCTAGGGCACAGTAATATTGAGATTACGTTGAACATTTATTCTCACCTTTATCCGAAAGAACAAGAAAGAGCATTAGAAGTTTTGAATAAAATTAAATAATTGCGTTATATAGGTACGCTTTATTTTTATATGGAAATTCGGGGATATTTCGGGGAAACAAAAAACAGACCGCATTGTTATGCAGTCTGTTTTTCTTTTGGTGCGGATAACAGGACTTGAACCTGCACGATATTGCTATCACTGGCACCTGAAGCCAGCGCGTCTGCCAATTCCGCCATATCCGCAAATTGCTTTAATATTATAACATAATTAAATTTAAAAATCAATACTTTGCCATTAAAAATTTCACTTAAATATATTAAAGCCTTAAAATTGAATTATTTCCTTATATATGTTAATAATAAACTGAATACATTTTTATTTTACGCAATATTTTGAAAGGAAGAGAAAATGGCTCAAGATATTAATACCTTTGTTTCTGATATAACAGTAAAAAATTGGTCTAAAATGCCCCTTACCTATATCTCAAAAAATTCAAGAAAAAATCTCAAATTTCTTAAAAACAAATATAAAGACTGTTCTATTAAAAATTCTAAAAATAAAATAGAAAAATGCCTGTACAATTCTTTTTATATTATAGAACGTGTGTGCAAGTTATTGATAAAGCAAAACTCTTACAGATACATTTCATCAGTTAATGATGAACCTGTTTTAGGGAAGCTTGCATACGAATTTTCAGAAAGTCTATGCCTTGATACAATAATAAAAGGTATTAAAGCTATTCAAGAATACAAGTACATTTCCAATACTGATATATCGACACTCGATATACAGCTAAAATTTCATGCAATAAATGTGATAATAAAAGCTATAAGAGAAAATAATAGCACCGAATTTGATAAAGCAGTGTCATGTCTTTTCATCTGGGATAATATTGATTATGAAGAGCTTAACAAAGCAATTAATCCTATCGAGCAAATATATAATCAAGACTACTATTATCCAAAAATGTCTAAGGAAACAAGAACAATGTACAGAGAATATACCTCTTTAATTGCTCAACATACTCAAATTGATGAAAAAAAGCTTGCAAATCAATACATTAATCGCTGTAAAAAAGCAAAAACTCCCAAAGATTCTCATGTAGGAAAATATATTTTTGACGACTTTAAAAATGTTTTTCCTAAAATCAAGCCTAAATCATATGTAAACAGCATTTGTATCATTTCATTTGTTTTAAGCATAATTATATCAGCCTTAGCACAAAGCTTTTGGTACTGGTTATTACTCTACCTGCCTATTTTTGCTGCCAGTAAAATAATTTTTGATGAAGCTTTGATGAGAAAAGTTATTACTCATGCCTTTTCCCCACTTCCAAGAATGGAGCATAACGGCGAAATATCTCCTTCTCTTAAAACTATTGCCGTTGTATCTACATTGCTTACAGGTGATAAGGAAATCCTTCATTTAGAAAAAATGATAGAACAGCTAAGCTACACTAATCCTGCAAAAAACCTTTATTATTGTATACTTTGTGATTTAAAAGCTAGTGACTCAAAAACCCATTTTAGTGATTCAGAAATTATTAAAAAAGCTCAATCTCTTTCCAATAAGATAAATGAAATAGTTAAAGATAAATGTATTGTAATTATAAGAAACCGTAGTTTTTGTAAAACGCAAAACAATTATTGTGGATGGGAAAGGAAAAGAGGTGCTATACAGCAGCTTATAGAAGAAATAAGTGGAAACAGCCAAGATTTTCTTGCTTTTTTCGGGAAAAGAGACATTCTTAAAGACATTAAATACATTTGTGCATTAGATTATGATACTAATGCACTTATGGACAGCATTGCTGATCTTGTAAGCATTGCCGCTCATCCTTTAAACCAAGCTATTATTGAAAATAAAAAGGTAGTAAGTGGTTATGGAATTATCTGTCCTAGAATCACTACTAATTTAACAACATCATTGAAAACTCCTTTCGCAAAGCTTATGGGTGGTGTAGGAGGCACCTGCACCTATGACGACTTTTCCGCCGATTTATATCAATCAACCTTCAAGGAAGGTATTTTTACAGGAAAAGGGCTAATTGATGTTAAAGCATTTAATGAATGTTGTAAAAACCGTTTCGAAGAGGAACGTGTCCTTTCCCATGATATTCTTGAAGGAATTTATTTAAAAACTGCATATGCCGGCGACGTAGAGTTTTCGGATAATTTCCCTCTTAATACAACAGGCTATTTTAAGCGTCTTGAAAGATGGATAAGAGGCGATGTACAAAACCTGCCCTACACCAACAAAAAAAATAATATCAGCTTTATAAACAGGTTTAAACTATGGGATAATATTCGTCGATGTATAACTCCTATTATTCAATTTGCTGCAATTTTGGTAGGTGCTTTTGTAAAAAATGGCTGGATTTTAGGTTTAACTTCGCTAATATCAGTAATTATTCCCTTTATCACAAGTTTTGTACCAAACGTTTTAAAATGGGGGGCTTTTGGCTTTTCAAGAAAATTCTATTCAGGAATAAAACCCCAAGCCACTCAACTAATAATCCAAAGTATTTTAAACCTGCTTTTGCTGCCAAAAATAGCTTTGATTTCATTAAAATCATTGACACTAGGTATATGGCGAAGGTATATTTCTAAAAAAAATCTATTGCAATGGACAACAGCTGCACAAACAGATACAATTTCAACACCAATAGCAACCATTAAGGAATTTATAATAGCAGAAATATTAAGCTTTATTTTAATCCTATCCTTTAAGCCTTTTTTTATTGTTCTAGGAATATTCTTTTTATCTGCATTGCCGGTAATGATTTATTGCAACAATCCTTATTCCGGATTGACAAAAACAGTTCCTTCTGAAATTTTTGATCAACTAAAAGATGAGGCAAATAAAATGTGGAGCTTTTATAAAGCATTTGTAACAACATCGGAAAACTTTTTACCACCTGATAATGTGCAATATGCTCCTGTTTTTGCAATAGCTCATCGCACCTCACCTACTAATATGGGTATGTATGCTGTAAGCGTGCTTAATGCAAGGGACTTAGGTCTAATAGATACTGCAGAAATGTATTTTAAACTTAGCAATTTAATAAATACGATTGAAACACTTGATAAATGGAAAGGAAATTTATTCAACTGGTATGACACAAGGACAAAATCTACTTTGAACAGAATTGTTTCCAGCGTAGATAGTGGTAATTTCCTATGCTCAATGGTAGTTTTAAAAGAAGGAATTTGGGAATATGAAAAAGAGGATTCCCGTATTAGAAACCTAATTTGCAGAATAGAAACACTGATTAATCAAGCCGACCTTTCTGCCTTTTATGATAAATCAAAGGGACTTTTGTCAATTGCATATGATGAAGAAGCTGGGCAGTTTTCTAACAATCATTATGACTTATTAATGTCAGAGGCAAGAATGACAAGCTATTATGCAATAGCAATGGGACAAGTTCCTAAAAACCATTGGAAAAAGCTTGGCCACACTATGTCAAGGCTAGGAAATTATGCAGGGCCTATTTCATGGACAGGAACAATGTTTGAATATTTTATGCCTGAATTATTCTTAAAATGCCCTCAAGGTTCGCTGGGATATGAGGCTTTAAAATATGCAATTTACTGTCAGAAATATCGTGCAAATCAGCTTAAAATACCATTTGGCTTTTCAGAAAGTGGCTTTTACGCATTTGACAGTCAACTAAACTATCAATACAAGGCACATGGCACACAATATCTAGGCTTAAAACGTGACTTGCATAAAGAAATGGTAGTATCACCTTATTCATCATTTCTTATTCTTTCCTATGATTTAATTTCAGGAGTAAATAACCTTGTCCGTCTTGAAAAGCTCGGTGCCTCCCATAGGGATTATGGCTTTTATGAGGCTGTTGACTTTACACCGCAAAGAGCTAATGATAAAGGATACTGTATAGTAAAAAGCCATATGTCACACCATATTGGCATGAGCATGATAAGTATTGCAAATGCTATTCTTGACGGAATAAATCAAAGGCGATTTATGTCCGATAATAGAATGAAAAGAGCAAGCGAGCTATTAGAACAAAAGGTAATACTAGGAGAAATTATGCTTGAGGACTTTTACGGAAAACAACCCCCTATAAAGCTTTCACGTACTGAAAACTCTACCGATGAATTTTCAGACTTCAATCTTGATAACCCAAGGCTCACTCTGCTTTCAAATGGTGAATATACGGGTGTTTATGCTGACAATGGAATTTGCTATGGACTATATCAAGGAAACTTAACTATCAATAAAACAAAGGATTTACTAAGACGTCAAACAGGTGCTTTTTTTGCTATTACTGAGAGGGATAGAATCCTGCCATTTACTAATCAACCAATAAAAGAGCATTATGCCGTTGAACAAAGTGTGATTTTCAGTGAAAATAGCGTTGAATATTTTTCTAATGGAAATGATTTAAGAGCAGGAATGAAAATTAATCTCCATCCATCAATTGCTTGTGAAATAAGAAATTTCGCTGTAAAAAATATGTCAGGATTCAGACGAAATTTAATCCTCAACGCTTATTTTGAGCCTGTATTAGCTTTACAAAGGGATTATGATGCACACCCTGCTTTTATGAAGCTTTTTCTAAAAATTAGGTATGATGAGGACAATAAAATATTTATCATAAGCAGAAAGGACCGTCATTCCAGCAGAAAGCTCTTTATGGCTGTTGGCTTTGTCAATCAAATTGAGCTATCTTACACACTATCACGTGAAAAAGCATTAATCAGAAACGAAGGAATCTCCTCCTTTATCCATCTAGGAGTAAGACAGGATACGGAAAATTTCAGTCAAAATGTACCAGACCCATGTCTTTTAATACGTGCTGAAATGCCGATAGAGCCTGACAAGCAGTTTAATGCAATAATGTTTTCAGCCTTTGCGTTAAGTGAGGGCGAGCTATTAAGTGCTGTTAAAAAAATAAGGGAAAATGCCTTTGATATTGAGCATTATGGCATTAATTCCCCCATAGCACGGGAAAGTCTAGAGGGCAGACTTGCTATATCCATGCTTAGCAATATTATTTTAGGAAAAATAACAAGCACAAAGATTATTAATGCTATAAAGGATAATAAGCTGAATACTTCTTCCTTATGGAGCTTGGGTATATCAGGGGATTTTCCCATTGTTATACTGGATGCTGACAGCAAAGAAAATAAAATTACGGACTATATAAAAGCACAGCATAGCCTAAGACTGTGCGGAATAAATTTTGACCTTATTATACTTTCTTCTGATGAAGCTATTATTAAAAGCACTGAAGTATATATTAAAAATGAAGGGCTTGAAGATATGCTTTCACGTGCTAAGGGAATTTTCCTTTTTGATAAAAATAAGTTGGACAATGATAAAATTACTCTGATTATTGCAAATAGCGTAATGTATATTGATAGCAGTGATAAAAAAATCGAAGTAGAAGAGTACAAGCCTTTTACACTAGAAAAAAGCCAAAGCACTAATGATAATATAAATGGAATAAATCTTTCCTATGGATATTTTACTGAACATGACTTTGCTATTACAAAAAAACCGCCTAATCCATGGTGTAATATTTTGTCAAACGATGTGTTCGGTACTCTTTTATCAGATAGCTCACTTGGTTTTTCTTGGGCACTAAGCTCCCGTGAAAACAAGCTCACACCGTGGTTTAATGACATTATGACGGATAATGATGGTGAGATGCTAATTCTAAAAACTGATAGCAAGTATATTGATATAATAAATGGAGGCAGAGCTGAATTTGGTGCTAATCGTGCTAGCTATAAATCTTTTTCTCACGATATTTTAAGCACCACAGATATTTCTATTGCTGAAAAAGGGTGTATCAAAGTAATTGATATAACACTTGAAAACATTAGCGAAACAGATAAGGAGGTGTCTATGGCTTATTATACAGAGCCTGTTTTAGGTGTTGATAGGGAAAAATCATATGGCTGTGTACCTTTTCTTGATAAAAATCTGCTGCTTATAAAAAATAATAATAATTTATATTTTGATGGAATGATGGGAATATTAGGTGCTTCTCAAGGAATAGGTGTAGAAAAAAGCTATGTAGTAAGAAAAGCAGATTTCTGGCAAGGAAAGTGGGAAAACTCAAATATTTGTCCCTCGGACAATCCTTGTGCAAGTGTGATAATTAAAAGAATACTCCCGCCAAAGCATCCAATAAAGTTTAGATATATTTTATCATATTCATCAAATAGCGATATTCAAAGTATTCGGGAAGAAATAATTAATGCAAAGCCTATTTCAGGAATAAAGTATGAAAATCAGATAAAAATCAGCACGCCTGATAAAGTTCTTGATAAGATTTTTAACAATTTTCTTCCTTGGCAGTCACTTGGGGGAAGGATGTGGGCTAGAACAGGCTTTTATCAAAATGGAGGTGCATTTGGTTTTCGTGATCAGCTGCAAGATGCTCTAAGTGCCAATTATTTCATGCCTAGCGAATCTAAAAAGCAAATCCTACGAGCCTGCAATGCACAGTTTGAAGAGGGTGATGTGCTACACTGGTGGCACGTTCTGCCAAGCTGCAAAAAAGGTGTACGTACTAAATATTCAGATGATTTATTATGGCTGCCATATACTATTTCTGATTATATTGAAAAAACTAATGATAATGACATTTTAGATATTCCTGTAAATTTTATAAAAGGCGAACCTTTAGGCAATGCGCATGAGCTTTATCAGGAGGTTTTTGAAAGTGAAAGCACAGCTGATGTTTATGAACATGGTAAGCGTGCAATTGAAAAAGGATATAAAACAGGTATCCATGGACTTATTTTAATAGGCTGCGGTGATTGGAACGATGGCTATAACAATGTGGGTATAAAGGGCAAGGGCGAAAGTGTATGGCTGTCACAATTTATGATAATGGTTTTAGAAAAATATCTTTCTCTGGCATCAGAGCGTGATGATATAGAATTTATTAATACCTTTAACCCTAAAATAAATCAGCTAAAGTATGCTATTGATAAATATTGCTGGGATAATGACCATTATATCAGAGCATTTTATGACAATGGTGAGAAAATGGGAAGCAACGAAAGTGAGGAATGTCAGATTGACATACTGCCTCAGGCATTTGCAGTACTTGCTGATTTGCCTAATAAAGAAAGAAAAGCCCAAGCTATAAAAAGTGCAGCAAGCAGGCTTATTGACTGGGAAAATGGAGTGATAAAGCTATTTTCACCTCCTTTCTCAGGAAGCGGCAGACAGCGTCCCGGATATGTAGCAAGCTACCCCATAGGACTACGTGAAAATGGAGGACAATATACCCACGCTGCAGTATGGTATTCTATGGCTGTGCTTAACTTGGGTGATATAGAGCAGGGTTATAATCTAATAAAGCTTTTAAATCCTGCCATGAAGTATAAAAACAATAAAGGAGAAATATACAAAAACGAGCCTTATTATATCAGTGCAGATGTATATTCTAATCCCAAAGCCATCGGCAGAGGAGGCTGGAGCATATATACGGGTGCCGCCTCATGGTATTATAAATGTATTTTAGAATCATTATTAGGAATTTGCATTAAAAATAACTGCGTTAAAATAAAGCCTAATTTTCCTAATGAGTGGAACGAATACAAGGTTTCTCTCAATATAAGAGACACTAAGATAAAAATACATGCTTCCAGAAACTTCCCTAAGGGCATGAGTGAAAACGGCAAAATCATCAGCGAAATTCCATTAGATGAAAAAGAGCATGAAATTAAAGCAAATTAAAAAGAGGGGGTTATCCCTCTTTTTTTATATTAATTTATAAAAGTAGCAAATATAATTTTTTCGCATACAATAATAGTACGTTTTTTAAAAGCTGAAAGTTTATATTAATACTAAAAATCAGTACAAAAGGCTAAATCTAAAGTTTTTAAATCGAAATTCCGTATATGGGGTAATATATGTCTGCTTTTATAATTTGCTTAATATATTTTTTAATAATATTCAGCACCTTTTGCCTAGCAAAGTCTGCAAGCAATGCTGATAAACTGCTCGGCTACAAATAAGGCTTTTATAATTATTCTATATTTTGAATTTGCTCACGTACTTTTTCTATCTCACTCTTCAAGTCTACCACAAGCTTTGTAACATTTATATTTTGACATTTAGAACCGATTGTATTTACTTCCCTATTCATTTCCTGTGTTAAAAAATCAAGCTTTCTTCCCACAGCATCACTGGAATTTAGCATTTGTCTATATTGATTTATATGACTTTTTAGTCTTATTGTTTCCTCGTCAATAGCTGTTTTTTCAGCGAAAATCGCCGCCTCTAAAAGGATTCTGTTTTCATCAATCCCTTTACTTTCAAGCACCTCGTTCAATCTTTCAGTGAGCTTTTTTCTATATTCCTCAACTGTTATTGGTGCAAGTTTTTCTATTTCATTCACCTTTTGTTCGATAAAATCAAGCCTGCTCAAAACATCTTGGTAAAGCTTTTCACCTTCTGCCTCACGCATTAATACAAATTTTTCAACAGCACCTTCGGCAGCTGTTTTAACAGCAGACCATATTTCTTCTTCATCAGCTTCAGGTTTAACTATATTAAATGCATCTGGAATTGAAAGTATATGCGACAACTTTAAATTATCCAAGATATTATATTCATCACACATTCCACGCAAGGCAGAAATATAGCCTTTTACAACCATAGGATTGATAGAAATATCCATTTCCTTACCTTCGACATTATAAATAGAAATGCTTATTTCCACCTTACCACGTGAAATTTTTTGATGAACAAGGCTCTTAAGCCTTTCCTCCAAATACATATACTGTCGTGGCAAACGTGCATTAAATTCATAATATCTATGATTAACTGAACGTATTTCAGCTATGATTTCCCTTCCATCTACTAAAATATGCTCTCTGCCAAATCCCGTCATGCTTTTTATCATAATAACCTCCCTATCGGTTTAATCACTTTAGTCCAGCTTTAGCAGACCTTCATCACTCATTGTCTGTGCTGCTTTTAGTATTCCTACCTTACCCGAAGGATAATTTAATCCGCCCTGAAGCCATACTGCAAAAGGTTCTCTTAAAGGAGCATCTGCCGATAATTCAATAGATGCGCCCATAGTAAAAGCACCCGCCGCCATAATAACCTTGCTATCATACCCCGGCATTTCCCATGGCTCGGGATATGCAAAGCTATCAATTGGTGAGCCTGCTTGTATCCCACGGCAAAAGGCAATTAGTTCCTTTTCTCCGCCTAGCTCAATAGCATTTATAATATCAGCTCTGCTTTCATTATATCTAGGATATGCCTTGTAGCCGAATGATTCAAAAAGCGCTGAAGCAAATACCGCCGTCTTTAACGCACCACAAACAGCCATTGGTGCATTAAATAACCCTAAAAACATTTCTCTTAGCTCATTTAATGATGCACCTACCTCTTTTCCTGTACTTGGAGTGGTAAGCCTGTATGCGCATTGTTCTATTAAATCTGCTCTGCCTACTATGTAGCCGCCATTTTTTGCAATTCCTCCGCCGGGATTTTTAATTAAGCTTCCAACAATAATATCAGCTCCTGCTTGAACGGGCTCAAGTCTTTCACAAAATTCACCATAGCAATTATCCACAACAATGCAAGCATCAGGATTTGCTTTTTTCAAAAGCTCAATTACCTCTGCTAAATACTCAACACTGAATGAGGGTCTTAAGCTATAACCCCTTGAACGCTGAAAATAAATCATCTTTACATTTTTATCAAAAACTGCTTTTTCAGCATTGGTTATATCTATATTCCCATCATTATCTAAGTCAACAACTGAAAAATCAATACCAAAATCTTCTAAAGAGCCTTTTCCCTTACCCCACACAACTTCATGCAAAGTATCATATGGTGTTCCAGTAACACACACCGCCTTATCATTTGGGCGAAGAATACCATAAAGCACAGTAGCAATTGTATGCGTTCCACTTGCAAAGGAATGACGGACAAGTGCATCTTCACCTCCAAAGCTCTTTGCAAAAACCTCCTCCAGCTTATCTCTGCCCATATCAGAATAGCCATAACCCGTCGTACCCTTAAAATGCGAATCACTTACTCTACATTCTATAAAAGCATTTAAAACCTTTTGCATATTATAATCGGTAATCTCATCTATTCTCGCAAAAGCGTCCTTACACATATTTTCAGCAATTTCAGCATTTTTTAAAAGCCTTTTATCAAAATTAAAAAACTCCATATTCACCTTTAATAATTAATTAGTATTTTCGACATTTCCTTAGCTAAAGCAATTGTATCAAATAAATCGGATTTATTGATAACACAAGCGGGTGAATGTAAATACCTAGTCGGGAGAGAAAGAGCCAATGTCCGAACACCCTCCCCTGATAAATGTATCGCTCCACTATCATTTCCACCTGCTACCATAGTTTTAGTTTGAGCCTTTATATCCAGTGACTTTGCAGTATTATTTGCTAGGACATAAAGCTCCTTGTCATATATAGTCCTCATATCCATATGACTAATTACCACACCATTTTTCAACTTGCAAACTTGTTTTTCACCACTGACTCCAGAAATATCACAGGCAGTTGTAGTTTCCAGTACTATTGCAAAATCAGGTTTGATCTGAAAAGCTGCTGTTTTTGCACCTCTTAATCCAACCTCCTCCTGTACAGTAAAGGCAAAGTGCAATTCATTTTCAGCCTCTTCTCTTAATATTTTCAGCAATATCGCACAGCCTACTCTGTCATCAAGTGCCTTGCCCTTTATGAAATCATCACCATATTCAAAGAACTCACTTTTAAAATAAAAATTATCACCAAGGCTTATAAAATTCTGTGCATCGCTTTTATCCCTTGCTCCGATATCAACATATAAATCCTCAAACTTAGGCAAATTATCTCTTTCCTCTTGCTTTTGCAAGTGTATTGCCTTTAATCCAATCACACCATTTGTTCCATTTTGAAAAACAACGGGCTTTCCGATTGCCGCTTTAACATCAATACCACCTACGGGTGCAAATTTTATAAAGCCATCATCGGTAATAAAAGTTGTAATAAAGCCTACTTCATCCATATGTGCGGCAAGCATGACTTTATTTTTAGGCTTTTTATTGCCTTTTTTAAAACCAATAATATTGCCTAGCTTGTCAACACTATAATTGACACTATCTATATTATCAAGCTGACTGCAAATATAGCTTATAACCTCCTTTTCATCACCTGAAGTACCATTTATCAAGGAAAGTGTTTTTATCTCATCAATAATATTAGCTTTATCATTCATTTAAGCATACCTCCCGATATATTTTGCAATCAATTCACCCGTGTTTTTTACATCACTAATATCAATTACTTCAACCGGTGTATGCATATATCTCAATGGAATTGAAAGTGTCACTGCCTCTACCCCTGCATTTGTCTGAGAAATAGGATCTGCATTTGTACCTGTGCTGCTTGCCATTACTTCAATAGTATAAGGAATGTTTTCATCAGCTGCAAGCTTTACAAAATCCTTTGATAATCTTTTTGATAAAACTGACGAAAAACCTATCATAACACCCGAGCCAAGTTCAGCAGTATGTTCTAGCGACAGCTCCGGCGTTTTCCCAAAGGAAACATCGACAACAATCGCTTCATCTGGATTTATTTTAAAAGTACCCGTCATAGCTCCCCTTGTGCCAACTTCCTCTTGTGAAGAAAACTGAACTACAAGATTACAATTAAGCTGCTTTTTACAAAGCAGAGAAAGTGCATATAATACTGACACAACTCCACAACGATTATCAAAAGCTCTGCCATAAAATCTATCATTAAGCATTTCAACAGGAGTACTGTCTATAAGAACAGCATCGCCTAGCTTAACCTTTTTTTCAAGCTCAGATTTAGAAAGTCCTGTATCAATATAGATTTCATCTAGTTTAGGAGTCTTTTTGCTGTCATTTTTTACATGTGGAGGCAAAGAGGCAATCACACCCTTTAGCTGCTCTTTCCCATATATAGTTACAGATTGTGCCGAAAAAAGCCTAGTATCAGAACGTCCAAGCTCACCAAGCTTTATAAACCCATTATCGTCAATATAAGTTATCACAAATCCAATCTGGTCTAAATGGGCATCTATTAAAATAGTTTTTCTATCTGCTTTTTGCTCATTTACATAAGCTATTAAATTCTGCGTTTTATCGATTTTTATTTCTTTTGCGTATTTCTCTAAGTGGAAAATTACCCTTTCATGCACAGAATTTTCATATCCCGATACACCAAAGGCTGATGAAATACTCATCAACGCTTGTTTTATATCAAAGCTGCTTTTATTAATCATATTTATTAACCTTTATCTAAGTTTTCCCATTCTTCCTTTAGTATTGCGTATTGAAAAGTACTTATCCAAGGCGGATCAATTTTTTCTCTTCCTTTTTGATTTTTTATAAAATGTCCCTCTCTACGCATACCTATTTTCTCCATAACACGATAAGAACCATAGTTATCATCATTACAATATGCGTAAATCCTGTGAAGATTAAGCTTGTCAAAGCCAAGCTCAAGCAAAGCATGACCAACCTCAGGCATATATCCTTTTTTCCAATAATCCTTATGCAAAATCCATCCTAAAAAGCCTTGATACAGCCCTTCATCAAGATAAATTCCACATGAACCTATCATTTTACCCATACCACTATCTTTTAATATAATAGCAAAATCATAGTGTATTCTAGGCTCTTTTTTAGAATGCTCTAAACATTCATTTATAAAATTTCTCGTTTTGCTCTCATCATTAGGCCCAAATGACATATACTTTACATTTTCAATATCAGATGTATAGGATTGTATCGCTGAAAAATCATCTTTTTCTATATTTCTTAAAATAAGCCTTTTTGTTTCAATCATTATTTTACCTCAAAAAATCAATCACCTTATCACCCATTTGGGAGCACGAAACTTTTTTAGTACCTTCTATTCCTGTATAAATATCACTTGTCCTATACCCATTTGCAAGCACTGATTTTACTGCGTTGTCAACTGCATCTGCCTCTTTTTCCATATCAAAGGAATATCTTAGCAACATTCCTGCTGAAATAATCGTTGCTAAAGGATTTGCTAAATCCTTTCCTGCAATATCGGGTGCAGAGCCATGACTAGGCTCATAAAGTCCAAGCTTTCCCTCGCCTAGGCTTGCACTAGAAAGTAATCCGATTGAGCCTGCTACCATACTAGCCTCATCGGAAAGTATATCGCCAAACATATTTTCAGTTAAAACAACGTCAAATTGTTTTGGATCACGAACAAGCTGCATAGCACAATTGTCCACAAGCATATGAGAAAGCTCAATATCGGGGTAATCCTTTGATACTTCAATAACAACCTTTCTCCATAGCCTTGAGGTATCCAGCACATTAGCTTTATCTACACTGCAAAGCCTTTTGCTCCTTTTTCTTGCTGCCTCAAATGCCTTTATCGCAATTCTTCTTACTTCATTTTCATCATATGAACAAGTATCAGTTGCCTTTCTTAGTCCATTTTCTTCATAGGAATGTCTTTCACCAAAATAAAGTCCTCCCGTAAGCTCTCTGACTATAAGCAAATCAAAGCCATCGCCTACAATATCAACACGTAACGGACAAGCATTTTTTAATTCCTTATATAAAACTGCGGGTCTTAAATTTGCAAATACGCCCAGCTCTTTTCTTATTTTAAGCAATCCTGCTTCAGGGCGTAAATGTCCGGGAAGCTTATTCCACTCACAATCTGCTGCCCCTCCAACAGCACCAAGCAAGACAGCGTCACAGGATTTTGCAATAGCAACAGCCTCATCAGTTAAAGGCACACCAAAGGCATCGATGGATTCTCCACCCATCATCACTCTAGTATAAGTAAAGCTATGCCCATACTTTTCCGCCACCTTATCAAGCACCCGAATAGCCTGTTCTGTGATTTCAGGGCCTATTCCATCACCCTTAATTACTGCGATTTTTTTTGTATTTTCCATTTTAAAACCTCTTTTTTATTATTATAATGCTTTAAAAAAGCCAGTACTTTCCTATATATTTTATCACAAAAAACACCCTTTGTCCATATAAAAACTCTTAATTTAACTTTGTATTGAATTTTTATATGAATAGGTATATAATATAAATATTGTATTAGCTAAATTCATGGAGGTAAATATGAGTGAAATTTCAATAAAAAAAGAAACCATAGAAAATGATACTCAACGTATTATTAGGGAGATTGTACAAAAATACTCTCCTAAAAAAGGAGAGATACTGTTAATAGGCTGCTCAACTAGTGAGGTGCAAGGTAAAAACCTTGGCTCTGCCTCTAATGATGAAATTGCAAGGGTTATTTTTGATACAATTTCAGCACATACTAATCCACTGGGAATAAAGCTTGCGGTACAATGCTGTGAGCATTTAAACCGCTGTATCGTCACTAGCAAGGATATTGCTGAAAAGTATATGCTTGATGAGGTTAATGCCATACCAAAGCCTCATGCAGGAGGTTCATTTGCTGCATATGCTTATCAAAAAATCGAAAGTCCTGTGCTTGTTGAAAACATTAGAGCTGATTTCGGCATAGATATAGGCCTTGTTATGATTGGTATGAACTTGAAAGCAGTTGCCGTACCATTAAGACTTGAGCAAAAAACAATTGGAGCTGCTATTGTAAATTCAGCAAGGACACGTGCTAAGTACATTGGTGGCGAACGTGCAATATACAACAAGGATTTAATGTAACTATTCCATATCTACATCTATTATCGGGTTATAATTTTCATTTACTTGTTTTAAACGACGGATTATTTCATCCGTCGTATTTTTCTGCTCAATCTCCGTCATTTTATAAGGAACAACCAAATCAAAAACTAAGGCTAGCTCATTATTTGTCGAACAGCTTTTTATTCTAAAATCATGATAAGACAAGCCTGTAAAGTCTTTTAAAATATCATCTAAAACATTCTTTGCATATATAGTTTCCTCATCATCACATACAACTGGGTCTACGTGCATCACCATTGAAATACCTAGCTGTGAAAATATTTTCCTTTCAATACTATCAAGCTCCTCATGCACCTCAACAATATCAGAATTACTGAAAACCTCAGCGTGAGCTGTGCCTATAAACTTATCCGGCCCATAATCATGCAAAACAATATCATGAACACCCTGTATAAGTGTGCTTTCGAGAATAATACTTTTTACCTGCTGATACACTTCTTCCGGAGGGACACTGCCCAATAATTTTTTTACTCCTCCTAGTAGTGATTTTACCCCCGTTATTATTACAAGCACAGAAACAAATGCACCTATCCAACCATCTATATTCAATTTAAAAAAATTATACAACAATGCTGAAATTATCACCGCACCTGTTGAAATTAGATCTGATAAATAATCCTTAGCTACTGACAAAAGTAAGTCTGAAGCTGATTTTTCAGCAAAGACTTTTGTAAAGCTGAACATATACAGCTTAATAAGTATTGATAAAATGAGCAAAGCTATAATTACCCAGCTAAAGCTTATTTCTTCATGATTAAAAATCTTTTTTACAGATTCCTTTAGCAGCTCTATACCGGCTACAAATATAATTGCTGAAACAAGCAGAGTTAAAACATACTCCATTCTACCATGACCAAAGGGATGGTCTTTATCCGGCTTTACAGAGCTAGCTTTCGAGCTGATTACGGTTACTGCTGACGAGCCAATATCAGAAAAGCTATTGATAGCATCTGAGATAACAGCAACGCTTCCCATCACCGCGCCGGCAATTATTTTTATTATAAATAAAATTAAGTTAAAAATTATACCCATTATACCCGACAAAAATATTATTGAGTTCCTATCATTTTTACGGGTAAATTTTTTGAGTAAAAGTTCAGTCATAAATCACCTCAAAATCAATTTCCAAAGTAGGAATACAATCGACAAGGTATCATTCCATTATAGAGCTTTCTGTTTTTATTTGCTTTATGTGAAAATATAGCTTCAAAATCATTATCAGGTGCAATAATAAATACTGAATTTTCTCCTCGTGGAAAGAGTCTTTCCCCCATAACTCTATACACCTCATGCGCTTGATTAATATCAAGCAATCTCTCGCCATAAGGTGGATTTGCAATTATTTTCATTGGCTGCTCTATATATGAAAATTCATCAATACTGCGTTCTTCAAAGAAAATACGCTTAATCACACCAGCTTTTCTAGAATTTAAAATTGATAAATCAATCATGTCCTGTTCAATATCATATCCATACGCTTGAAAATCACAATCCCTTCTTATTTCAGAAAGTGCCTTTGCCTTTTCTTCCCTCCATATTTCTTTTGGGAAATAGCTGTGAAATTGTGCTGAAAATCTCCTGCTCAGCCCCGGTGCAATATTCATAGCCTTGTATGCCGCCTCTATCAATATCGTTCCCGAACCGCAGAACGGGTCGCAAATAACATCATTCTCACGAACTCTGGCTATATCTATTATTCCTGCCGCCAAAGTTTCCTTTAAAGGCGCACCACCTGATTTTCTTCTATATCCTCTTTTATGCAAGCCATCACCACTTGTATCGAGAATTATACTAACCTCATCTTTTATAATAGAAAATTGAATCTGGCAAAGGCTCTCTGTTTCCTCCAGCAAATTATGCTTATATTTTTCGCCAAGCCTTTTAGCCATAGCTTTTTTTATAATTGATTGAATAGCAGGAACACTGCGCAATGTAGAGTTTATTGAATACCCTTTGTTAGGAAACCTGTCGTACTTTCCTACAAATTCTTCAAAAGGAATATTATACACATTATCAAACAGCTGATCAAAAGTATATGCCTTAAAAGCAGCTAAAAGTATACCTACTCTTTCAGCTGTACGCAGGCATAAATTTGCTCTTGCTAATATATTTAAGTCACCTGAAAAAGCTACCTTTCCATCACTGACTTTAATATCATCTCCACCTATTTTACTTACCTCATATTTCAAAACACTCTCTAATCCGAAATGGCATGGTGCTACATAATTTAACTTCATAAATATCCTTTACGTTTATATTTTTCACATATTATAAATTACTGCACAAAAACTCGTGCAGTAATTTAGCTTAAAATAAATAAAAAATCTTTTTAATTTAATTGCCTAAAACATAACTTATTTACACTGCCATAGACAAAACTTCATACCAACGTAAATAATATTAATTAATGATCTTTTGTACAGAAAGATGGAATATCCCCCTGCTTATAATATCCCGTCGCTGTATGAGGACAGGTTTCAGATGCTATAAGTCCTGTTTCAGTACAATATTGCAAAACCTGAACAGTTGTATCAGCAGTAAACTTTGATTTTTGGCTTGTATCTACAAATGTGCTCATAGCATTCTTCCATACAGTTGCCAATGTTTTAAATCCGCTCTTTACTTCCTTTTCACTATCATCATATCCTATCCAGATACCTGCAACATATTCAGGAGTTTGCCCCATAAACAAAAGAGTACTCATATCATTTGCCGTACCTGTTTTACCTATAACCTCAACATTTCCTAGCTTTGCATTTCGTCCCGTACCATAATTACCATTTACAACATGATACATCATTCTATTTACAATCCATGCCGAATCAGGGTCAATCGCACTAATACCTACAATATTTTGACTTAATACAACATTGCCCTTAGAATCTGTTACCTTTGAATATAAATATGGCTCATAATAGATACCGCCATTTCCAAATATCTGATAAGCAGCTACAAGCTCATGCAGCTTTGCACCCTTTGTCAAAGCACCTAAAGACATAGGAGATAATGCAATATCATTTACAGGGTCTAAATCGGAAAATCCTAATCTTTGCGATAAATATTCGTACGCTACCTTTGGAGTGACCTTGTACTCCATAATTCGTACAGCAATAGTATTTATTGACTGCTGAACAGCCTGCCAAGAAGTATATTTTTTCCCATCAGCACCCCAGTTTCCATAGTTACTAGGCCACATCATTTTTTCACCATCTGGGTCATTAGGGTCAACGGGTACTTCTATCTTAGCATCTTCTATTAGCTCAGAATAATAAAGCTTATTCATATTAACAGCAGGTGCATAGACTGAAATAGGCTTGATTGTCGAACCAATTGCACGATAGCTCTGTGTAGCACGATTAAGCACTGAATTACCCTGCTTTTCGCCTAAACCACCAATAACAGCCTTTACATTTCCCATATAATCCATAACAACAAAGGCGGTTTGCAGCAAGTCCTCAGGCTGTGCCTTTTTATCATAGCTTGAAAGAACATTTGACGGATTTGCAAAAAACTCATTCAGCTTTGCCTGAATATCTAAATCAACATTTAATTCAATAGAATATCCCCCGGAATAAAGCTCTTCTCTCGCTGTTTGGTATGAAACACCCCTTTTATCCATCAAATCACGGATAACACTTTCTATTGCAGCATCCATATACCAATCAGTCGTCACCTTATAATCAGTGAATTTATATGCCTCATAAGGAATATCTTCTG
>JAAYSD010000078.1 GCA_012518465.1 Clostridiales bacterium | reverse complement strand
CGCCTGACTGCTATAAACATAAATATGAGAAATCAAAGCATGAATACTTGAAGCGGCTTTGCGCATTGGTGAAAAATTTAGAACATATAAGCACAAAAAAGGCAAATATTAAAACATATTGAGCATAGGTTTTAAAGGATGTGCCACATCATCGCATTGATACAATCATACTATAAATAATTGGAATATATCTTGACGAATAACAACAAATATAGTAATATAGAAATAGATGTAAAATTGTTGGCTAATGTTTACATAATTGAAAGAATGGAATCTTATGAAAAAGAAATTAATATCTAGTGTAATTACGATTTTTGCAATAGCTATTTGTGTTGGTATTAGCTTAGTAAGTGCTAAAACTGTTTCTGCTGGTGGCGGAACATGGAGTTACGGAACAACTGGATTATTTGGTGGGGCACAGTGCATTCGTATTATTTACACAACTCAGAAGTGCACGGTTCCAGCGTTATAAATGCCAATGGTGTTAAGGATGAAGACTATAATGTAGAAGCTGGGAAACAATCCAGAGCTGATACAACTGCTGTAGCATTTAAAACAGACCACTCTTACTACTGTAAAGGATACAGATAAATTCTTTATATTAATATTTAAGTAAATTTTAGACCCGACAAGTATACATTATGTTTTAAAAGTATAAACATAATCGAAAGGATATATTTTTAATGAAAAAACTTTTATTATCCGTTTTAGTAATATACATAATATATTTTTCATTCGGAACTGTTATTGATTATTCCGCCACCTTGAGCGATGTTTCAAGCGATAAGGAAGCTATCAGCATTATGAAGCCAATGGAAATAAATAATAGCGACTTCGTAAAGGAACTTGAAGACATATCAAATAAGCTGGATGTGGATATTCTATACTCTACTAGAAGGTTGGTTAATGGCGAATATATAGGTATAAATTACATTACACAGAATAATGCCGATTTTTTAAATCTAATTTCACAAAAAAATTTTGCGAGGATAAAAAATGGGGAGTCAGTTTTTCTAAAAACATTCATTGATAAGATGTATGTTCAGCAATTTTCAGATATAAAAGAGCTGAATATCAATGAATGTAAGTATTACATAACAAAGCACAATGCCGATGAATTTATTAATGAACTAATATCAAGAGAAATTTCAGTAACAAAAATACAAGAGCAATCTTTCTCCGACCGATTTATCACTCCATTCTCCCAAGCTTACCCGCTTACAATCCTAGCGTTTACCATGATATTTTTAATTTTTAGCAGGATGAAAGAATTCACCGTCAAAAGGTTAAGTGGTTATACGACAGCAGGTTTAATAAAAGAGCAGGTTTTATCGTTCCTTGCTTACACATTAATTATATCGGCGGTAATCTTTTTAATAACTTTGACAATACATTCTTTAGTCTTCAAAAATAGTTTTACAATGTTTGCTGTATTCCTGCTAAAGCGATTAGCATTAATAAATTTGATAGTCTTATCTCTATTTACGCTTGTCAGCCTCCTTCTATTCCTGCCAACAAATCAACTACAAATTAAAGGCAAGGCACATAATAAGGAGCTGTTCAATGTTACTTATGTATTTAAAACGATAGTAGGCATTGTTATTGTAATCTACTTAAGTGGTGCAATCGGAAATGTCCTAAACATATATCGAATGTATCGTACAGTCAACTTTATTTCTGAAAAGACGAAAAACTACATCCAAGTACCTATAAATGTCACAGGAACGTATATCAATGATGATGAGTATGGGGACTATTTAGCTAAAAAAATAAAGTTATACAATCTTACGGTAGACAAATTTAATGGAATAATTATCAATACCCGTAATTATGAAAATTATAACGCAGTAAGCATGGCTGAAGAATTAGGACAAATAGATATAACGATAAATAATAATTATCTATCCTTCAACCCTATTTATGATTTAGAAGGTCAAGCAATTTCAGAGGAAAATTTGGATAGCAGAAAATATGCTTTTAATCTACTTATTCCAAAAAGCTTAGAACATGAAATTGAAAATATAAATGAGAAATATCTAAAGTGGTACTCTGATGACGGTCTAGACTTGAATTTAATAAAAAATATCATATATGACGATGAAAAAAGCAAGATATTCAGCTATAATTCTTTTATCATTAATGGCGATAATGGTGAGATTAAAAGCCCGATTATCGAGATATATAATCCAACTTATTTGGAGAATCAGGTCGGGAATTATTTCGGCAGACACTATATATTAAAAATGAATAGTGACGATGTTTATTCAGAAATTTACCCCTATTTAGCGGAGGCGGGTTTGGAAAAGTTAATTCCAAATACACCATTAGTGTCAGATGGATTTGCTGAAATAATGCAAAATAATAAGATGGAACTGACTTATGCTTTAATAAACTTCATCTTAAATATATTTGGATTGATAACGCTTATCGTATATTTATCAAAACTTTATTGCACAAATAATAGAAAGAAAATTGCGTGTAAACGCATGAATGGCTATGGATTCTTTGATATTTATAAAGGATATATATTAGTTCAATTAGTAACGAGTGTTATAGTGGTGTTTCTAATGTTGTTTGTATTTAAAGCAAATTTGCTGATATTTCTAGCCTTTGCATTTGCCGAGCTAATAATATTCCTTCTTATAACTAAAAGTAATGAAAGAAATTATATTCTTAATGTCATGAAGGAGGGGTGCTAAATGTCTGTAATAAAATTAATTAATATATGCAAGAAATACGATGACAAAGTGATATTCGATAATCTTAACCTTGAAATAAACGAGGGAGAATTTGTTTCCATTGTGGGAGAAAGCGGTGCTGGAAAATCAACCCTGCTAAATATTATAGGCCTGCTTGAAACAGCAGATTCCGGAGATATAATTATACACAATGTTAAAAATCCTAAATTGCAAAAAAGAAGTGGAAGTATTCTTCTGAGAAATAATATCGCATACCTATTCCAAAATTACGGATTGATTGACAATGAAACGGTGTTGGAAAATTTAATGATTTCACTTAGGTTTAGGCAAATGACGAAAAAAGAAAAAATAAAGGAAGCACAAAAAGCCCTCGAGAATGTAGGCTTGAGCGGACTAGGCAAAAAGAAAGTTTACAAGCTTAGCGGTGGCGAGCAACAAAGAGTTGCACTAGCTAAAATAATGCTCAAGCCATGCGATATTATCTTAGCTGATGAACCGACAGGAAGCTTAGACAACGATAATAAGCACGCTGTTCTTAATATATTGAAAAAATTTAACGAGGAGGGGAAAACAGTAATCGTGGTTACCCACGATTCTGTTGTCGCCGAATGTGCAAAAAGAAGTGTAAAAATTTAAAGCTGTATATTTGTCTTGCTGCATCACTAGCTCTTTCTATATTCTTTTTACTAAACTTTAAAATTATTATCGTAGAGGGTAACTCAATGCAACCAACATTTAACAATGGCAAAATACTATTAGCCAAAAAAGGTGGAGCATTTAATAAAAATGACATTATTGTTTTCAAATATAAAGATGAACTATTAGTGAAAAGAATAATAGCCGTTGGTAAAGATATAGTAACTTTGTGTGATAGCAGTATATATATAAATGATGTAAAAATAAGCCCTTTTTCTTATGAGGGTGATAAAAAAGAATACAACCTGAAAGACGATTATTTTTTTGTTATTGGTGATAATTATCAGCAGAGTATTGATAGTAGAAGTTTCGGCCCAGTAAGTAAAGAAAATATTATAGGAAAAGTCATGTTTTATGATTAAATTAATTTAGTATCCTCGCAATTTAAAAATCCTGCACTGTATATTAATTCAATTTCTTTATTGTTTATATTTAATAGAAAATTATATTTTGAAGCATTTATAATAATTCACCCTTACAAAAAACATAGCCAGCGATTCCATTTAACCGGCTGAGTTTATATATTTAAACTTTATTTAAGCTTAAATGCTATAAATAAAGTTTATTTTTTCTCATATTATAAATTTATTGGAAAATTCATTCCTCTAGTCATTGTGCAATATTAATAAAACCTTTTGACTTTTTGCTTTACTCCATGTGAAAATTCAACAGTAATGTTATTGACATCGATTATATATTATGATATAATCAAAGCATTATTTACATAAAACTGTATTGTTTGGAAAGCAGGTTAAAATATGACGTTTAATAATGAAGATAAAGACATTAGTATTAAAAAATATTCTGTCATTGAAAATATTATCTACGTTTTAAAGCATGCTTTTAAAAATGATAAAATGCTACCTTTTCTTTTTGTAGCTAATGTTATTTTTTCTGCATCCATGTCCTTTATATGGACATTTTTCACCAAAATAATTATAGATTCTATACAAAACGGTTCACAGATTAAAGATGTTGTTTTTACAGTAATTATTTGTGCTGGTATTCAGCTTTTTTGCGTACTGCTAAATACATATACATCGAATAATTTATGGTGGCGTTTTATTAGAGCAAGGATGTTGATTTGTTATATTAGAATTAATAAGTGTCTTGAAATGGATTATGAGCTTTTAGAGACACCTAAAATGTTGGACATACATCAAAAGGCTTTAGATGCAACAGGTGGCAATGACAATGGTGTAGAAGGACTTATGCGCACTTCACGATCCACAATTATGAATATTGTTTTATTAATTGCGGCCGCCGGCGTGATGCTTGTAGCAAACCCTTTAATAATTTTAGTCATTATTGGTCTGGGAATATTAAATTTTATTTTTTTTTGATTTTTCAAAAAAATATGATAAGAAGAATGTATGGGATGCATTAGCGCCTCTTTGGAGGAAAAACGATTACTTTTACTACTCTTCAACTGATTTTTCTTGTGCTAAGGATATAAGGCTTTTCTCTTTGCAAAAATGGTTTAGCAAAAAATATGAAGATGTACAGAATATCATTCACAGCAAGATTTCTTTGTCCAAAAAAATCTGGTCACTATGTACCTGCTTTAATACTTTCTTTGCAGTAGTACAGGAAGGATGCTTATATGCATGGTTGATTTATTCCTATTTAAATGAAGGCATGAGCATCGGAAATTTTACCTTGTATCTCGGCATTGTGAGAACTTTTTTTCAATGCATTAAATGAAATGCTAAAAAGCATCGCTACAATGAGGGAGCAATCCAGAGAGGTTAATGATTTTCGTACTTTTGTAGAGTATTCGCCGGAAGATGAGAATAATAAAGAATATTTACCAATTCCTAAATGTCAGCATTATGATTTTCTATTTGAAAATGTATCTTTCAAATACAAAAATTCAGATAAATTTGCTTTAAAGGATATGACCATACATATTAAGGGTGGAGAAAAGCTCGCTGTTGTAAGACTTAACGGTGCTGGAAAAACTACATTTATTAAGCTGATGATGCGACTTTATAAACCCACTTCGGGTAGAATATTGTTAAACGGCATTGATATTCAAAACTTTGATAAAAAAGAGTATTTTACATTGTTTTCCCCATTATTTCAAGAAGTTTATACCTTTGCTTTTCCTATTAGTGAAAATGTTTCCATGCAATCAGCAAAGGAAACTAATGAAAGCTTAGCGGAGCAGAAGCTGAGAATAGCAGGATTAGGTGAGAAAATTGACAGCCTTGAAAAAGGCATAAAAACCGAGATGCTGAAAATCATGTATGATGATGGAATTGATTTTTCAGGCGGCGAAAAGCAAAAGCTTGCATTAGCTCGTGCCTTGTATAAAAATTCACCTATTGTCATTCTTGACGAACCCACTTCGGCACTAGACGCACTGGCAGAATATAATATGTATAAAAGCTTTGATAAAATTATTAGTGGTAAAACAGCAATATATATTTCACATAGACTTTCCTCTACTAGATTTTGCGATAACATTGCAATGTTTAAGGATGGAAGTATTTGCGAATATGGTAATCACTATGAGCTTTTGGAAAAGGGCGGAGAGTATTCTCAATTATTTAATGTTCAAGCACAATATTACAAGGATAAAAAGCAAGCACAAGTCAATTTAGAGGAGGTGGGTGCAAATGGCTGAAACAAATGCTAATAATGATAAAAAGAAGATAGGCATAAAAGCAAAAATAAATCTCACAATCTCTACATACAGGTTCTTTTTTAAAAAAATATGGCAGTTCAAGAAAAGAGCATTTTTAGTACAAATAATAGCCATAATAGCAGAAATTATCAACCCCTTTGTGATTGTCGTTTTCCCAAAGCTTGTTATAGATGAGCTTTTAGGACAACAAAAGCTGGACAAAATTATTTTATATGTAATATTAACGATAGGAATATCTCAAGGCCTGTCACTCATTATTTCTTTAGCAAATATTAAGCTAGAAAAATACTCGGATTTTCTTAATAGAAAGCTTGAAAATTTATTATCTAAAAAATCTATGACAATGGATTTTCAATATACTGAAAATCCTGAAGTGCTTTTTCAAATGGAAAAGGCAAAGGAAGGAATTTCGTGGTATTCAGGCGGACCGATTAGAATGATGCAAATTGTGTCTAGAGTAATAAGTAATGCGATTACGGTTATCGGTTCTACCACATTATTTATTCTAGACTTTCCACTTTTGATTGTAATCATTTTAATTACTATTATTGTTTCATCTATTGTTAATGCTAAAATAAATTCAAATGAAGTTAAAAACCATGCACGGCTATCAGGAATCAACAGGAGCTTTGGTTATTATTTATACAATATAACAAATTTTAATTTTGCAAAAGATTTCAGACTTTATAACTCTCAAAAGATGATAGAGGATAAGGTTATTGATTACACAGAAAAAACCAGTGATATTTGGAAGCGTAATTCTGTATTAAATAGCAGGCTAACTTATATTTCCGATATTTTTGGTGTTTTTAGAGATGCTCTTTCTTATTTAATTTTAGGTGTTGAGGCACTTATGAAGCGTATTTCGATAGGTGATTTTACAATGTATACGGGACTTGTAAGGACACTTTCATACAGCGTGTTTAATTGTATTTTTAATATCCAAGAAATGTACAAGCGCTCATTATATGCAAATGAATATGTTAAATTTATTAATTATTCTGATATTATTGAAAAAGGGAAATTAAAGGTGGAGGACAAATCTCATACAATCGAGTTTAGAAATGTATCCTTTAAATATCCATCATCAAATGAATATGTTTTGAAAAATGTATCTATTAAATTAAATCAAGGTGAACATTTATC
Source organism: Clostridiales bacterium (assembly GCA_012518465.1). GTDB lineage: Bacteria > Bacillota > Clostridia > Oscillospirales > Ruminococcaceae > JAAYSD01. Next base: position 231 of record JAAYSD010000078.1, on the reverse strand, counting down.
AGTTGTAGGACTTAATGGTGCGGGTAAAACTACTTTTATAAAGCTATTATGCAGGCTTTACGATGTTACAGAGGGTGAAATCCTCCTTGATAATATAAATATTAAAGAATATAATTATGATGAATATATAGGGCTAATTTCTGTGGTTTTTCAAGATTTTTCTTTGTTTGCTTTTACTTTAGGTGAAAACATCGCCTTTGCTGATTATAATGAAAGCAATAAAGAAAAGAT
>JAAYSD010000077.1 GCA_012518465.1 Clostridiales bacterium | reverse complement strand
TATTGCCCGATCCAGCTTCTTTAGGCCCTAGAACAAAAGGAAAGACAAATATTGGCTGTATTATGCAGGGCATTAAGGACGGAAAGCCTGTAAAATACTATGTTTATAATGTGTGTGACCATCAAGAATGTTATAAAGAAGTCGGTTCTCAAGCTATTTCTTATACTACGGGTGTGCCTGCTATGATAGGTGCAATGCTTTATTTAAAGGGTATTTGGAAGAAAAACGGTGTGTTTAATGTGGAAGAATTTGACCCAGATCCATTTATGAAAGCATTAAAAGAATGGGGATTACCGTGGAAAGAAAGCTTTAATCCAGAATTGGTGGAGTAATATGGTTGATATAAATAAAGCAGTTAATGCGAATTTACTTTCTTTGCCAACTCCATGCTATATTGTTGATGAAAGGCTTATTGAAAAAAACCTTAAGCTTTTAAAGTCTGTTGCAGATAGGACAGGTGCTAAAATATTATTAGCTCAAAAGGCTTTTTCAATGACAAGGATATATCCTTTAATAGGAAAATATCTTGATGGTGTTGCTGCTAGTGGAATAAATGAAGCAAGACTTGGATATGAGGAAATGGGGAAGGAAGTGCATACCTATTCTCCCGCCTTTAAAGAAACTGAATTTGATGAAATATTAAAATACTCCGACAAAATAGTTTTTAACTCTCTGTCACAATATAATAAGTTTAAACAAAAAGTAAAATTATTTGATAAAAAAATAAGCATGGGTATAAGGATAAATCCTGAGTTTAGCACGCAGTCACATGGTGAAGATGGTATTTATGACCCTTGCAGTCCGTTTTCACGACTAGGTTCAACGATTGACACCCTTAATATGGACGATTTTGAAGGGCTTGAGGGCATACATTTCCACACCTTATGCGAGCAAAACTCACTTCCTCTTTTGAAAACAGTGGAAAAGGTAGTGGAAAAGTTTGATGCTTATCTTAAAAAAGTAAGGTGGGTGAATTTTGGCGGAGGACATCATATTACTAGAGATGATTATGATATTGAAACCTTAATTAAATCTATTGACTTAATAAAGCAAAGATATGGTTGTCAGATTATTCTAGAGCCTGGTGAGGCTATTGCCCTTAATACAGGTTATCTTATGACAACGGTGCTTGATACCATGTATAATTCCATGGATATAGCTATATTAGATGCGAGTGCCTCATGTCATATGCCAGATGTTCTTGAAATGCCCTATACACCTAAAATCATTGGTGCTGAAAGGTCAGGTGAAAAGGCGTATACATATAGGCTTGGCGGGCCTACTTGCCTTGCGGGAGATGTTATTGGAGATTATAGCTTTGATAAAAGGCTTAAAGAGGGCGATAGACTCATTTTTACCGATATGGCACATTATACAATGGTGAAAAATAATACTTTTAACGGTATGAATCTGCCATCCATTGCTTTGATAAAAAGCAATGGAGAAATTGAGATTGTTAAGCAGTTTGGATATAAAGACTTTAAAAATAGACTTGGATAGTGATATTTATGAATTTTAATGACAAGAAGAGAATAGTGATAAAGGTAGGAACTTCAACCCTTGCTTATTCAACGGGAAACCTTAATTTAAGGCGTGTTTCAAAGCTGATTGAGGTTTTTTCAGATATAAAAAATTCTGGCAAGGAGATAGTTTTTGTCACCTCCGGTGCTATTGGCGTAGGAGTGGGAAAATCGGGACTTACAAAAAGACCTGCCGATACCCCGACGAAACAGGCTTGTGCGGCAATAGGTCAAAGTGAACTAATGAATATTTATGACAATGAATTTGGAAAGCATAATCACACAATAGCTCAGATTCTCTTGACTCGTGATGTAATAAGTAATGCTGAGCGTAAAAACAATGTAAAAAACACATTTGAAAAGCTTTTTGAACTGGGTGCGATTCCGATTATTAACGCTAATGACAGTGTTTCTATTGCACAGCTTGATTTTGATGAAAATGATACGCTGTCGGCTATGGTTGCACAATTATGTGGTGCAGATTTGCTTATCATTTTGACTGATGTAGATGGACTTTATGATGGCGACCCTAAAAATCCAGATTCAAGGCTTATTGAAAGCGTTGAAAAAATTACACCGGAATTGATTTCTGTTGTCGGGCAAAAAGGAAGTGAGCTTGCAAGCGGAGGTATGCTGACAAAACTTGAAGCTGCTGATATTGCTACAAATTCAGGGATTGATACAGTTATTATAAATGGTGAAAATCCTGAGATTTTATATGATTTATTAGATGGAAAGGCAAAATTCACTCATTTCAAGGCAAAATTTTGATGGAGGGTTTATGGCTGATTATGAAAAGCATTTAAAAAACCTTGAAAATGTTCAAGGTTCAAGCTATATCGAAAAACTATGCAAAAAGGCAGTGCTGGCAAAAAATTCCGTTAGCGACTTAAAGACTTCACATAAGAATATGGCATTAGAACGTTTGGCTCAGCTGCTTATTGAAAACACTGAAGAGATAATCAAACAAAATCAGCTTGACTTGAAAAATGCCGAGTCAAATGGAATGGCTGTTTCAATGATGGATAGATTAAGGCTTGATAGCAAAAGAATAGAAGCAATGGCTGAGGGAGTGCGTCAGATAATTGCACTAAAAGACCCTGTCGGTGAAATAATCGGTGGTGGTCCGCTTATTAACGGGCTTAATGTTATCAAGCAAAGAGTCCCTTTAGGAGTAATTGGAATTATATTTGAGTCAAGACCAAATGTTACTGTTGATGCTGCTGCACTTTGTATTAAATCGGGAAATGTGAGTATTTTGCGAGGCGGCTCAGATGCTATTCATTCCAATATATGCTTGGCAGAAATTATCAGAAGGGCTTTGGACGAATGTAGTATACCAAAGGATATGGTTCTATTAGTCGAAGATACAAGCAGAAAAACAGCGACTCAGCTAATGCAAATGAATGGTTATATTGACGTTCTTATTCCACGTGGGGGAAAGGGCTTGATTAACGCTGTTGTGAAAAATTCCACTGTACCGGTAATTGAAACAGGTGCAGGAAATTGTCATGCTTTTGTTGATGAAAGTGCAGATATTGATGAGGCTATTTCTATTGTTGATAATGCGAAAACACAAAGACCTTCTGTTTGTAATGCTATTGAAACCTTGCTTGTGCATAAAAATATTGCAGAACAGTTTTTGCCCAAATTAAAGGGTTTTTGGGGAAATAAGGTTGAAATAAGAGGGGATAAAGAGTCGAGCAATATAATAAAAATAGACTTTTTGGCAAATGATGATGATTATTACACGGAGTATAATGATTTTGTCATTTCCCTGAAAATAGTAGATGATGTTGAAGAGGCTATTTCACATATAAATAAGCATGGCACAAGACATAGTGAGCTGATTATTACAAAAAACATGAAAAATGCAAGTGTTTTTCAAAATAAGGTCGATGCGGCAGCCGTTTATGTAAATGCTTCAACAAGGTTTACAGATGGGTATGAAATGGGGCTTGGTGCTGAAATAGGTATTTCAACGCAAAAGCTTCATGCTAGAGGGCCTATGGGGCTTAATGAGCTGACTTCCTACAAATATCTTATAAATGGCGATGGGCAAATAAGAGAATAATGAGGGTGTAATGGAAAATCAACAAATAAAAATCACTACTGAATATATAAAGTTAGAACAGCTTTTAAAGCTTTCTTCCCTTTGTCAGACAGGAGGAGAGGCAAAAAATATTATCCTCGACGGACTTGTCAAGGTTAATAGTGAGGTGTGCCTACAACGTGGTAAAAAGCTGCGTACCGGTGATAAGGTAGAGCTTTTTGAAAAAGTATTAGAAGTTGTTTGATTGGTTTGATTGGATTGAGTTTTAATGATTATTAAAGAAATGGTTGTAGAAAACTTTCGTAATATTAAACATGGCTCCTTTCAGTTTCATGTCGGAGTCAATGTTTTTTGCGGGAAAAATGCTCAGGGTAAAACAAATTTAATGGAGGCCATTTCTATTTGCATAGGAACAAGCTTTAGAAAGTCTAAGTTTTCGCAATATATTCCTTTTGATAACAATGAGGGGGAGCCTGTAAAAATCACTATAAAATATATTGATGAGAGCAATGAAAGCAAGATAAATAATATTGAATATATTATTTTAAAGAACAAGCGTGTCATAAAACACAATGATATTCCTATTAAAGATGCTTTAAAGCTCTATGGTATGCTTAAATATGTGGTTTTTACACCGGAGCATCTTGAACTGATAAAGGGTTCTCCCGAGCAAAGACGTGACTATCTTGATGAAGTAGCTATTATGCAGACAGCTGTTCACAATAAAAAGGTATCACGCTATCAAAGAGCATTGAGAAATAAGAATAATATTCTATCCAGCTTGCCAAATTCCTTTGATAAAGATATTGTAAAATTGCAGCTTCAAAGCTGGAATGAGGTGCTTGCGGCAGAGGGTATAAATGTTACCTTTGGCAGATTGAAATATTTTAATTTACTCAAGGATATAGCGGCTGATTATTATGCACAGCTCACCGACAACAAAGAGGTTTTGACCCTTAAATATAATAGCACAATTTTTCAGTCGGATGATATTGATTTTTCTGATAAAGAAAGCTTGTTTACACATTATAAAAAAATACTGAATGATGATTTTGAACAGGAGATTAAGCAAAGGCACACAATTTCCGGTGTACATCGTGATGATTTAGTTTTTTATATTAATGGTGCAAACGCACGTGACTTTGCCTCACAAGGTCAAAAGAGGAGTATTGCTCTGGTATTAAAGCTGGCTGAGGCTGAAATCATTCGTAAAAGGGGATTTTTGCCTATTATGATTCTTGATGATGTGTTGAGCGAGCTTGACTCCATAAGGAGGAATTTCGTTTTAAACAACATTGAAAATTCACAGGTTTTTATCACATCATGTAATAAACAGGATTTATGCGGCTTAAAATGCGGAAAGCTATGGAATGTAAGTAAGGGGAAATTCAATTTAATTGAAAAATAATTATTTAGACTATTGACATATTATATTAAAGTGGTAAAATTATATTATGGTTAAAATATATATTTCTAATGTTAATTTATGTTCCGATGAAATGATTTTAAAAGCTATGGTAGAGGCTATTCCTGATAACCTACTTAATAAAAGCAATTTTGATTTAAGTAAAAGAAGTCATGTTTTAGGCAGATTTTTGCTGTTTAAGGCAATAACCTATATTTATTCCTTAGATGAAGCGAAAAAGCTAAGGCTTATTAAAAATTCTAATGGAAAGCTTTATTTTGCTAATAAAGATATATATTTTAACATATCTCACAGCAATGAAATTGTTGCTTGTGGCATTTCTGACAAGGAAATAGGAATCGATATAGAGAAAATGAGAAAATATAATCCTTTAGTTGTAAAACGCTTTTTCCATGAAGATGAATATAAATTTTTGCAAAGCATTGAAAAGGACAAGCAGGATTTTTATTTTACAAAGCTATGGACAATGAAAGAGGCAATTGTAAAAAATAGAGGTGAAGCTTTAGCCTTAAATCTTAAGAAATATAATTTTTCAATAAAAGATAATGAGCTTGTGCCTAATTTTGAAGCAAAAAATAATTTTAATTGTATTACTAGTGAGAAACAATATATTTTAACATATTGTGGTTATTATAGTCGCAAGGATATAGAAATTTTAAATTACGAAAGCAGGGTGTAGAATGACATTTTCATCAATATTTTTTTTATTTATATTTTTACCAATAGCATTGATATTTTATTATATTCAGCGTGATAATAGGGCAAGAAACCTTATTCTTGTCGTATTTTCGCTGATTTTTTATACATGGGGAAGAGAGCTGTACTGGGTTATACCCATACTCTTTACCTCTATTTTTGATTATTTCAACGGCTTCTTAGCTCACAAATATCAAGGCACGAGAAAAGGAAAATTCATAGTCGCAAACTCCGTTATTGTCAATTTACTGATACTTGGTTTCTTTAAATATAGTGGCTTTATAGTTGAAAATATTAATAATGCCTTTGGCACTGAGATTGAGTTTAACAGTCCCGGTTTTCCCTTAGGAATAAGCTTTTACACCTTTATGACAATCTCCTATGTTGTTGATTGCTATTGGGATAATACAAAGCCGGAGCGTAGTTATCTTTCATATCTTACTTATATTTCCTTGTTTGCACATATTACAGCAGGTCCTATTACAAGGTATTCTGATATAAGAGAGAGCTTGCATGAGAGGGATTGGACAGTAGCAGGGCTTAATGAGGGTATTTCACGAATTGCAATAGGTCTTGGAAAAAAGGTTATCCTTGCTAATAATTTATATACCATTGTCGGGGAATTTTTTGATGGCGATGTTTCAAAGCTTTCCTTTGTAGCTACAATTTATGGAGCGATACTCTATTCTATGTTTGTGTATTATGATTTTTCGGGTTATTGTGATATGGCAATAGGTATCGGAAAAATGCTCGGTCTTAACCTTAGTGAAAACTTCGATTATCCCTTTTTATGTAAAGATGTATCTGAATTTTGGAGAAGGTGGCATATCACCTTAGGTTCATTCTTTAGAGATTATTTGCTCTATATTCCTATTTTCGGCATTAGAGCAAAGTATCTTAACTTATTTTTAGTATGGTTTACCACTGGATTCTGGCACGGCGCATCATGGAATTATATTATATGGGGATTATATTTTGGAGTATTTATTTTCTTTGAAAATTTGATAGGCAAAAAAAGGTGGAAGAAAGTTCCCGTTGTTATAAAACATATTTACAGTAAAATTGTCATTATTATCGGATTTGGAATATTCTATTTTACCGATACAAGCAAGCTTGTGCAATTTTTCAGAAATTTAGTATTTGCAAATGGAAATGCCTTTTACGATTCAAGCGTGGGAACATCACTGTATAATAACTTTTTCTTGATAATAGCGTCATTTCTGTTCTGCTTTCCTATTGCTAAAAAGCTTAACTATATCAGTGAAAATACAAAGCTTTTAATTCCTATGAAATTTATTAGGACGGTGCTTATCGCTTCATTAATTATAGTTAGTACGATTTTACTTGTTGAAAACAATAGCCAAGCATTCTTGTATGAGCAGTTTTAGGAGGGGATATAGATGTCTTATTATGAAAAAGTAAGTAAAAAAAGACGCCGTCGCTCCTATAAAGTAGACAGGAGCAAGACGCTGTATAAATACAATGTGTTTAATATATTTGTTATAGTTCTTGTTTTTATCGCAGGACTGATTTATTTTATTGCTTTTCCTAAGTCGGAAAGGTCTGAATATGAAAAGCGAAAGCTCGAAGAGTTTCCTAAATATAAATTTGGCTCAATCTTTGATGGAAGCTTTACCAATCAGCTTTCAAAGCATATAGATGATGCAGTTCCTTTTAGAGATAAGACGAAGGACATTGCCGCTAAAATTATGTATTATTTTGGGCTTCATGCCGGAGGCGATGATACAATAGTTATACCAAATGATAATGATAATTCACAGGCTGAAGAAACGCTCCCGCCACTGCAAACTCGCCCTCCCGAACAGTCTAGTGCTGATACGACAGCACCACAAACACAAACTACTCCAGCTACTACTAAAAAGCCTTTTGTTGAGGAAGGAATAGCTGAAAACGGTCTTTATATACAAAAAGAAACTGTAAGAGTCATGGAAATTCCCGGCGGAACAAAAGCGGCTATGGAAAGATATGCTCAAGTACTTAATCAGTACAGGCAGTATCTTGGCGATGATATAAATATATATTCCTTGGTAGCTCCGACTGCATTCCAATTTTATACGCCCGATGATGTTTTGGATAAATATGGAAACCAAAAGGATAAGATGGAATATATCAAGAGTAAATTAGATAGCTCGATTAAATTTATTGATGTAATTCCTGCTCTAGAGCCGCACACTAGTGAATATATCTATGCACGTACTGATTTCCACTGGATGCCTTTAGGTGCTTATTATGCAGCAGAAGAATTTGCTAAGGCGGCTGATGTGCCTTTCACAGATATTTCAAAATATACTCCTAAAAAGATTGAGGACTTTGTCGGTGCATTTTTAAATTCTGTCCCCGCCTCGTATAAGGCAGTTTTAACTGAAAATCCCGATACCTATACCTACTATGAAGCACCTAATATGGCGCTTACAACTACGGAATTTTATACTCAAAGCTTCGTGCTGGATCATGTTGGTGATTTCCTTGTTCCTGCAAAAGGAGCTAATGCATATAGTACTTCCTTAGGTGGAGATGAGTGGGTCGTAAAAATAAAAACCAATGTAAAAAACGGTAGAAAGCTATTAATGATAAAGGATAGCTATGGAAATTCAATTGCACCATTTTTATCATCCTCCTTTGAAGAAATATATGTTGTTGATTATAGGTATTTTGAGCTGAATATAATTGATTTTATAAAACAGCAGGAGATTACGGACCTGATGTTTGGCACAGGACTTTGGGGTGCTATTACTACAAGTA
>JAAYSD010000008.1 GCA_012518465.1 Clostridiales bacterium | reverse complement strand
TAATAATGATGATAAAAAGATTATTAATGCTGAAATTGATATTTTAAAAAGTCAGGCTGAGGATTGTAAAATAAAATCTCCTATTGATGGTGTAATTGTCGGCGTTACACTAAATAGTGTTGGCAGCACCATATCTAAAAGCGATTATATATTCAAAGTAGATTCATACGATACTGCTTTTGTTTCTATATCTTTTACAGATGCTGAATATATGAAATTTGGCAAACAGGCGGTGGTTTTGTCCGATGAAGAGGAAATTTCCAGTGCTTATTATGTAGAAACAAAAAGCGGTAAGGATATTTTTCGCCTTGATAAAAATGATATTATGCAAGCTAAGCTAGAGGAACTAAAGCAAGAGAAATTCACAGTGAATATTGAAGAAGAATACGTAAAAGATGCAATAACAATACCTAATGAAGCATTGATGAAATATTCTGGAAACTACTATGCTTATATAATGATGAATGATAAGAAAATAGAGATGCCCGTAAATGTCGGTGTGTCCAATGGTGAAAAAACACAAATCACCGGAGGATTAAACCCCGGTGATACAGTATTAATATTCAATTAGCTCTTAATTTCAAAATCAGTTTGTATATCGGTGGAATTTATTTCTGTAAAGTTTCCTGCCCCGATTACACCTTTTGCAACCCAGCTAATGCTTTCAATCTGGGATTCTGTTAGTACAACATCTTTAAACACTGCGATTGTATCGTTGTTGTCTTTGATTTCACCTTGAAAAATCGGTGCTTGTCCGTTAAGGACATAGGACTTGATTTTTTCAACTATATCTTTAGTTTTATCAGCAGAATTTTCATAAACATCACTTATAATCACATTAGATAGATTAATTGAGCCGTAATAGTTTTGTGCGGTCCATTGATTATGGACAAGCTTGTCAGCTTGAGCTTTAAAATATTCACTCCAATTAGTTTTAAAGCTGATGATAGTCTTGTTTTTATCAATGCTTTGGTCGGAAATTTCACCACCTATTAATTTTATATTCTTAGTTTTCGCATAATTATAGGCGTTTTCAGTATTTTGATAAGCGAATATAATATCGCAGCCATCATTTATTGCTGCATCCACTGCTTTTTGAGATTCTTCCTTACTTGTGGCATAGTAAACTCTAGTCTGCCCATTCTCTAGAATTAATTGCGTACCAAGTGCAAAGGCATTAATATCAGCGAGAGAGTTATACATATGAGGTTCTGTAATAATGGCGAATTTTTCACTCTTAGTATTATATGCGGCAGCCACACCGGCAATATATGCAGCTTGATAGTTTTTTGGCTTAAAGGCTGATATATTATCGCTTGTCTTTGTGCCACCCATATTTAAAAATTTTATTTTTGGATATTTAGGTGCAACTTCATTAAGTATTTTTGAAAATTTACTGCTTGTTGAAACGATTGAGGTGCAGCCATCTTCTTCTAAGGTTTTAATCGCCTTTTCCAGCTGGCCTGCTGATACATTTTCAATATAAACAGTTTGCACATTATCATTATTTAATGATTTTCTAATTTCTTCAATTTGGGTATTAATAATGTTTTCGTCAACACCGTTATTATATATAAAACCTATTTTTTGATTAGTGATTTGATTGTCACCGTCATTTACCTCAGAGGTTTGGCTGCTTGTATCCTCATCATTTTTACAAGAAGTCAGGCTTATCGTTAATAATATTGTCAATATAACGGTACAGAATTTTTTTAGCATTGTCAGGATTCCTTTCTGATTTGTTGGTTTTTTAATATTTAAAAGGTTTCTAAGTTTTATATCGGCTAAAAAATATATTTTTAAAGGATTTAATTTAATTATAACATAAATCAAAAAACTTTGCATTAATTATTGCAAAAACATTAAATTTTTAATTTTGAAAGGATTTTTATGAAAATTTTTAAAATTGCAACTACAATAGTTACAGCTTTTGCTATAACTATGTCATTTTCTGCTTGTGCACCAAGCAATTCTACTGTTGTAGCAAAGCCTACTGGAGATAGGGCTGAGGATAAGTCCTTGCAGATTACCTTTAAGCAGTTTAAGCAAGCGTATGATAAATATCTTATTGACAATGAGATAGATGTTACAGACAGCTCTTTTGAAAGCTCGGAGGATACTTATAAAAAAGCAGCCTTAGACCAGCTTGTAGATGACACTATGCTTAAAAAAGTTGTTTCAGAAGAAGGGCTTGATGAATTGACTGAAGAGCAAAATAAGGAAATGGCTGAGTATGTTCAATCTCAACTCGACTCATATAAGGAAAGCTTTAAAACTGAGGCTCAGGAAAATGATTCTCTTTTAGAAGGCGAAGAGCTTGAAGCTAAGGGTGAGGAGCTTTATCAAAAAAAATTAAAGGCACTTAATTATACCGAAGAGGATTTAATGGAGGATATTAAATATAATTATAAGCTAACTTTGCTTAGCAATAAGATTATTGATGCTTTAAATCTTACAATTGAAGATGCTGTTGAGTACTCTAAAACTATGTATGAAGAGCAATTTGAAATTTTTCAGGATTCTACCTATGTTCAGCAGGTTTATTTGCCTGAAAATTCTCGCATGATTAAGCATATTTTAATTGGCTTTAGTGATGAGGTTAAGGAAAAGATTCAGACATACAGGAGCAATGGCGATGATGAGGGTGCTGATAAATACCGTGATGAACAGCTAGCTGCGATTAAGGAAAAAGCCGATGAAGCTTTAACTAAGGTAAAGGCTATGGAGAATTCTGATGAGTTTAACGAGCTGATGACGGAGTATTCTGATGACCCTGGAAAAGAATCTAATCCCGATGGTTATCTGATTTTTGAGGGAATGACTAACTTTATTACCGAATTTTATGATGCAGGAATGAGCCTTAAAAATATAGGTGATTATACTGACCTTGTTGGCAGTGATTATGGTTATCATATTATTCAATACGCTTCAAAGGCTGAGGTGTCAGAAGAGGATTTAAAGGAATTAAATGTAGAGGATACGTATTTCTATTATATTAAGGTGCAGGAAGCAATTAATGAAGCTTATACTAAATGGGTAAGTGATTTTAATTTTGAAATATACTATGATGTGGCTGGAATAAACGTTGATGATAGCTCCAGCTCGACATAATCTTGGAGGTGCATTATGTCTGAGGTTAATCGGTGTGATAAAATCAATCCTGTTAAAGTTACTTGTGACTCAACTTGCGATTTAGGAATAGATATTTATAATAAGTATAATGTCACAGTTACTCCACTATGGATAAATATAGGTGATAAGCAGTATAAGGATATGTTAAATATATCTCCTGAGCAGCTTTTTGAATCCGTTGAGCAAACGGGTGTTTTGCCAAAAACTGCCGCTGTAAATCAAGAGGAATATTATAATACCTTTAAAAGCTTTACTGATAAGGGATATGATATCGTCCATATTAATATTAGCAGTGATATGTCCGCTTGCAACCAAAATGCCAATGCTGCTGCAAAGGAAATAGGAGATGACAGAGTTTTTGTTGTTGATTCACTTAATCTATCAACAGGCTCTGGGCATCTTGTTGTCTTAGCTGCTGAATTAGCGAAAGAGGGAAAGTCAGCAGCTGAGATAAAACAAATTCTTGATGAAAAAAGAAGAAAGCTAGAGGTTAGCTTTGTTATCCAAACGTTAGAATATCTTCACAAAGGTGGAAGATGTTCAGCAGTTGCTGCGCTTGGTGCAAATTTGTTAAAGCTTCGTCCTTGCATTGAGGTAATTGATGGTAAAATGGATGTTGGTAAAAAGTACAGAGGAAATATGCAAAAAGTACTTGAACAATATGTTGCTGACCGTTTAAAGGGTCGAGATGATATTGATACAAAAAGAATTTTTATTACTCACACCGGTGTCGATAATGAAATAATTGCAAAACTTAAAAAGCTTATTCTTTCGTATCAAAAGTTTGGGGAAATGATTGATACTGTTGCAGGCGGGACTATTAGTTCTCACTGTGGCAAGGGAACCTTGGGAATTTTATTTTTTAGAAAGTAATTATGAAAACACCTATCTATGATTTCTTATTGAAAAACTCTTATTCAACTAATATAAAAGCTTATATGCCGGGGCATAAGGGCTTGTTAAACACTCATGATATTACTGAGATTGATGGTGCTGACAGCTTGTATGAGTGCGAAATAAATAAGGGTATAATTTATCAAAGCGAGCTGAATGCTCAATCTCTTTTTAATTCAAAAAGGACTTTATATTCTACTCAGGGCAGCACCTTGTCTATCCAGACAATGCTAATGCTATTAAAGCTTAGATTTCCAGATAAAAACAGAATAGCTGCTTTTAGATTTGCACATAGAAGCTTTATTTCTGCCGCTGTATTATTAGATTTTGAAATTGATTGGATATATTCTGATGAGTTTTTATCATGTTCTGTATCTGCTGATGATGTGAAAAAAGCAATTAATGATAAGACATCAGGAGTATTTTTAAATCATTTTGATTATCATGGTGGAAAATGTGATTTGTTTGCTATTCGTGATGCTATCGGAGATATTCCTTTACTAGTGGATAATGCTCATGGAGCATATTTAGTATTTGAAAATGAAAATCATCCAAATAATTTTGCTGATTTGGTTTGTGATTCTGCACATAAGACTCTGCCTGTGCTAACGGGCGGAGGCTATCTTCATATTAATAATGAAGAATTTTTGCCCTTTGCAAAGGAAGGTATGGCAATTTTGGGTTCTTCCAGTCCTTCATATTTAATTATGGAAAGCTTAGACTTATGCAATAAGTTTATCTATGAAAATTATGATAAATATCATGAGGTTTGTAATCTTATTGAGAACTTTAGGCAAGAGCTTTCAAATCTTGGATTTGAATTAGTTGCTGCAAGAGATAAAATGAAGGTAGTTGTAAAAGCTTATAGCTATGGATATACAGGAACTGCTCTTGCAAATGAGCTAAAAGCAAGAGGACTAGAGTGTGAATTTGCTGATTATAATTATACTGTCTTATTATTTTCTATAATGAATAGTCGTGCTGATTTTAAAAAATCTTTAGCTTGTTTTAGAAATATTTCAAAGCGTATTAGTATAGCTTATCAAAATATTTATTCTAATAGTGAAACGAGTTTTTTATCACCAAAAGATGCATTTTTTTCAAAAAGTGAGATTGTTTCTACTAAAGCAGCCCTTAACAGAATTAATGCGGGAATCTTTTCTCCATGCCCACCGGGTGTGCCTTTAGTTATGCCTGGTGAAATTATTTCTGAAAAAGTACTTGATTTATTAAGCTGCTTTGGTGTACAATCAATCAGGGTAGTTTGTAATAAATAATTACAAATACAAATAAAATAATGGGCGTGATTTATAAAGTATGAAAATTAGTTTTAAATCTATTACTAAAAATCAATATTTTAAAGTTTTTTCAATTGCCTTTCTTGTTTCTTTTTTTATTTTCTTTATCACTAGCTTTTTATCAGATGGAATTTTGCTAATGACAAATGATTTTAAAACACAGCAAATACCATTTTATATTTTAAGTAAGGAGGCATTGCAAAATAACTCTACTATTAGCTGGATAACAGGACTAGGAACTCCTGTTGTTGGATCTTATAGTTTTTATACATATTGGTCACCTTTTTTCAGGTTAGTATCTTGGCTGCCGTCAATGGCACTGCCTTATTTGATGTCCTTATTGCTTGCACTAAAATTTGGTGTTGCTGCTATTACGTCTTATGCTTATTTCAAGAGATATCTAAGAGCCGATGATATTGCTTTAATGTGTGCTTTGATGTACGCATTTTCAGGCTTTCAGGTCTTCAATATATTTTATAATCATTTTCATGATGCTGTTGCTTTTTTTCCTCTCATGCTTATTGCTATGGATGAGCTTGTCGAAAATCAGAGAAAAGGATATTTTGCCTTTGTAGTAGCTTTAATGATGTATACTAATTATGTGTTTTTTGTTGGAGAGGTAATTTTCTGCGTTCTTTATTATTTTGTGAAAATTATTACAAGGTCTTATAAATTCACTTTAAAATCCTTCCTTCATTTGTTTTTAGAGGGGGTTTTAGGGGTATTTGCCGGAGCTATTTTATTACCAGCTGTTCTGTTTATTACTGGAAATTCAAGGCTTGAGGATAAGCTAGAGGGTATGGATATGCTTTTTTATGAGCCTACAAAGTACCTTGAAATAATTCGTGGCTTGCTTTTTCCTGCTGATTCGCCTTTGATGGATAGCTTTTATATTAAAAATTCTACAAGTCGCTGGACAAGCAACTATGCTTATATCCCTGTTTTTTCACTAGCAGGTGTATTTGCTTTTGTAGCAAAGCGTCCTAAGCACTTTGCTTCAATTCTATCAATCACCTCTTTAATTATGATGTTTGTTCCAATTTTAAATAGTGCATACTCGGGTTTTACGTCTTTTTATACAGCAAGATGGCTATATATGCCGATTATGATGATGACCCTTGCTACCGGCTATGTTTTGGATAACAGGAGGGAAATGCAAGCGGCTTTTGACCGTTCTGCTATTTATACGATAATAGTAACGGTTTGCGTAGCGTTATTTGCTGGAATTGTTTACCCAGTTGCATCTAGTGAAAACATCGTAACAATGGCTTTTTTCCAATATATTGATGTAGTTTTCCTTATTATTTATACATTTATAGCTGTTGCTTGCTTGATAATAATAAAGAGATGGATTAATCATGAAAAATTTAAAAATCTTATTTATTATTCTAAATATCTGGTTATATTTGTATGCTTTTTAAATTTAATGATTGTAACTTTAGCAAATTCTATTACAAATTATGATGCTAATAAAAAATATTTAAAGGAATATGTTTATAGTCAAGATACCTTTGATGATTTAAAAGAAGAAAATTTATTTAGATTTGATACTACGAAAATTCATCATAATGCACATATGTGGTGGGATATACCATCTATGGCTACTTTTAATAGCAACATTTCCCAATCCGAGGTAGATTTTTATAATGCTATTGGAATAAAAAGGTTCGTTTATTCGGATATATCTGATGTTTACTATCCCTTGCGAGGGCTGCTGTCTGTGAAATATGCAGTTTATAATGATGATATGGTGGAATTTCTTTCGTGGGAAAAATCTACGCTCCCAGTGAGAGGCTTTTTCTATCTAGATAACAGGCATAGCTATAAGGTTTATGAAAATGAATTTTACGTGCCTATGGGCTTTACCTATGATTATTATATTAGTAAAAGCGATTTTTTGAAGATAGAAGGCAATATTACACGGTCCTTGATGCTGATGAAAGCTATTGTTCTAGAAGATGAAGTAGCAGAAAATGCAGAGAGCTTTACTTCTCTTAAAAAATTTGATTTAGAAAATGATTTTGATGAAGTAAATTCATATAATTATTTTTCTGATTGTACACAGCGAGCTGAAACCTCATGTACTTCATTTGTTGCAACAAATACAGGGTTTGAGGCGACGTGGCAGGGTGAAGAGGATAATTTGGTATTCTTTTCCGTGCCTTATAACGATGGCTACAAAGCTTATATAAATGGTGAAGAGGTCCCGATATACAAGGTACAAATAGGATTTATGGCTGTTGAAGCCAAGGCAGGAGAGGTAAATAACATTGAGTTTATTTACACACCACCATATCAAAATATTACTTCAATAATCAGCGTGTGTGCTTTTGGCATAATATTACTACTGGTTGTTTTTGATATTATAAAAACAAAAAAAGATAAGAGATTCTGGTAAAATGAAAATATTAATTAAAATTTAATAATTATTTTTCTAATTTTTGCAAAAATCTATTGTTTTAGTTAAAATAATATGATATAATTAATCGTAATATAATTTTCAGCATAGAAAGAGGATTTTAATGTCAGTAAGTGTAATTGTAGGTTGTCAATGGGGAGATGAAGGAAAGGGCAAAATAATCGATATTATGGCGTCCAGAGCGCAGGTTGTTGTGCGTTCCAGTGGAGGAAATAATGCAGGGCATACTGTCGTACACGGAAATGAAGTGTACAAGCTGCATTTGATACCATCAGGTATTCTTTACAAGGATAGTCTTTGCTTGATTGGCAGCGGAGTTGTTGTAGACCCTAAGGTTATAATCGAGGAAATCGACAATCTAGAAAGCAGGAATGTATCCTGTGATAATTTACGTATTGATGCAAGAGCGGATATTATTTTTCCATGGCATATTGCTATTGATAAATTGTCTGAAATTGCAAAGGCTAAGAAAACTGGTACAAATATCGGCACAACAGGCAGAGGCATAGGACCTTGTTATGTTGATAAAGCTGATAGAATAGGCATAAGGCTTTATGATTTAATTCATCCTGAGATTTTAAAAACAAAAATCTATGAAACAGGTGAATTGAAAAATGAAATTATAACTAAAATATATGATGAAGAGCCATTGGATTTAGATGCAATTTACGCAGAATATAAATTATATGGAGAAAAATTAAAAAAATACGTTGATGATGTATCTGTTTTAACATATAATGCAATTAAATCAGGAAAACAGGTTCTTTTTGAGGGTGCACAGGCGACTCTTTTGGATATTGATTTTGGTACTTATCCATATGTTACTTCCTCTCATCCTATTGCCGGTGGCGCTTGTGTTGGTATAGGTGTAGGACCAAAGGTTATTGATGAGGTTATTGGCGTTGCTAAGGCATATACAACAAGGGTTGGAAATGGACCTTTCCCTACCGAGCTTTTTGATAAAACAGGTGATTATATAAGAGATAAGGGCGGGGAGTTTGGTACAACTACGGGCAGACCGAGGAGAACAGGTTGGTTTGATGCGGTGATTATGCGTCACGCTGTAAGAATCAACGGTCTTACCAGCCTTGCTATAAATAAGTTTGATACCTTAAGCGGACTGCCAAAACTAAAGGTTTGTACAAAATATCAACTTGAAGATGGCACAGAACTGGAAGATTTTCCAGTAACTTTGGAAGAGCTTGCAAAATGCTCACCTATTTATGAGGAAATTGAAGGTTTTGATGGGGATATTTCCTCATGTAAAAACTTTGATGAGCTTCCTTCTAAGTGTAAGGCTTATATCAATCGTCTTGAGCAGCTTTGCGGTTGTCCTATTTCTATAATTGGCGTTGGACCCGGCAGAGATCAGATTATAGAACGCAAGGTATAAGATGCGGAATGATGGGTTTTTAAAAATTCTTTTTATTGGAGATATTGTGGGAAGTGCCGGTTGTAAGTACGTTTCCCGCCAATTAAACAATATCAGATATGAAAATGATATTCAGCTTGTCATTGCAAATGGTGAAAACTCAGCTGACGGAAATGGAATTACACCATTTTCTGCTGATTTCCTATTCAGATCTGGTGTTGATGTAATAACTACGGGTAATCATTGCTTTCGCAGACGTGAAATATTCGACTACTTCAACAGCGACAGACCATTAATCAGACCGTTGAATTTAGGAACTGCTGCACCGGGGGTTGGATTTGTTAAGGTGGATTTAGGGTTTTGCGAAATAGGAGTGGTAAACTTAATGGGCAGAGCTTTTATGACACCTATTGATAACCCTTTTTCGGAGATGGAAAATTTTTTAAAAAGTAATAATTTAAACAATATTGTTGTTGATTTTCATGCTGAGGCTTCTTCTGAAAAAAAGGCAATGGGATTCTTTTTGGAAGAAAAGGTTTCTGCTGTTATCGGCACACATACTCATGTGCAAACTGCCGATGAAACAATTTTAAAAAATCATACCGCATATATTACGGATGTGGGTATGTGTGGCTCTAAGGATTCAGTTTTAGGCATAAAACCCGATATAATTATAGATAGCTATACAGAATATGTTTTTAAAAGGCATGAGGTTTTAGCCGATAATATACAGCTTGATGGGGTTATTATTACCCTTGATTACAATAGTGGAAAAAGTGTAGATATAAAAAGGATACAGCACAGTCTATAAGGAATTCAGCGTTTTAACGCTTGAATAATAACGAAAGGGCAGGTGATCCTATGGAAATTATTAAAGTTTCAGCACATTCGGTACCAAAATCGGTGGCAGGAGCAATTGCAGCAGTTGTGAGAGAAAAAAATGCAGTTGAAGTTCAGGCAGTAGGAGCAGGTGCCACAAACCAAGCAGTAAAATCTATTGCTATTTCTCGTGGATATGTGGCTTTGACAGGTATTGATTTAATTTGTATTCCTGCATTTACCACTGTTGAAATTGACGGGGAAGAGCGTACTGCAATGAAATTTATTGTTGAACCTAGATGATTTTATTTATGTCAATACCGTACTCGCTCTGTACGGTATTGCATTAGTAATTTCCGCTGATTATTCGGCGGAAATTATTGCTAATTTGTGATAATTATATTTTTACAGATTTATAAACAATGAACAGGAGAATTACGCTTGCAGGATAGAGAATATTTAAAGAAAATTAGAAACTTTTCAATTATTGCTCATATAGACCATGGAAAATCTACTCTTGCTGACAGATTACTAGAGCAGACACAGACTGTGGCACAAAGAGAAATGTCACAGCAGCTCTTAGATAATATGGACCTTGAGCGTGAAAGAGGCATTACTATAAAGGCAAGGGCAGTAAGATTGACCTATAAAGCTAAAGATGGAGAAACCTATTATTTTAATTTGATTGATACTCCGGGACATGTTGACTTTAATTATGAGGTATCTCGTTCATTAGTGGCTTGTGAAGGGGCTGTTTTAGTTGTTGATGCTTCCCAAGGAATAGAGGCACAGACTTTAGCCAACACATACTTAGCAATTGAAAATGACCTTGAGGTTTTACCCGTTATTAATAAAATTGATTTGCCCTCAGCTCAGCCAGAGCTGATAAAGCAGGAAATTGAAGATGTTATTGGTATTCCTGCTCAGGACGCTCCCCTCATTTCTGCAAAGATGGGTATAAATATTGAAGATGTTATGGAAATGATTGTACGGGATATTCCATGTCCTGTTGGTGACCCTGATTCTTCTTTGCAAGCTTTGATATTTGACAGCTATTATGATAGCTATAAGGGCGTAATTGTATATGTCAGAGTAAAGCAAGGTACTTTAAAAGTAGGAGATGCCATTCGTATGATGGCTACAAAGGCTGAATTTGACGTGGTAGAGCTAGGATATATGGGAGCAAAAAGCCTTATTCCTACTGATGTGCTAAAAGCAGGTGAAGTAGGCTATATTGCAGCATCTATTAAGGATATTTCCGAAACAAAGGTAGGCGATACAGTTACAAGTGTTGATAATCCTGCAAAGGAAATGCTCGCAGGATATAGAAATGTCAACCCGATGGTTTTTAGCGGGATTTATCCTGCTGATGGTTCTAAATACACTGATTTAAGAGAAGCTTTGGAAAAGCTGCAGCTTAATGATGCTTCACTAACCTTTGAAGCTGAAACGTCAATGGCTCTTGGCTTTGGATTTAGATGTGGATTTTTAGGGCTGCTTCATATGGAAATTATTCAAGAGAGAGTTGAAAGAGAGTATAATCTTGATATTATTACCACTGCACCATCTGTTGTATATAAAATTACAAAGACAGATGGAGAGGTGCTGATGATTGATAATCCTACTAATTATCCTGATCCTGCTTTGATTGAGCTTGCTGAAGAACCAGTGGTAAATGCACATATCTATGCCCCTTCTGACTATGTGGGGAATATAATGGAGCTTTGTCAGGATAGGCGTGGCACATTTAAAGATATGAAATATATCGATGAAAAGCGTGTGGATATGCATTATGAGCTGCCCTTGAATGAGATTGTATATGACTTTTTCGATGCATTGAAATCCAAAACAAGAGGATATGCCAGCTACGATTATGAGTTAATAGGCTTTAAACCGTCAAAACTTGTTAAGCTAGATATTCTTTTAAATGGTGATATTGTTGATGCTTTGTCGTTTATAATTCATGAAGATAAGGCATATTCAAGAGGTAGAAAAATTGCTGAAAAGCTTAAAGAGCATATTCCTCGCCAGATGTTTGAGGTGCCTATTCAAGCAGCCATCGGTGGGAAGATTATTGCTCGTGAAACTATAAAGGCATTGCGTAAAGATGTACTTGCAAAATGCTATGGTGGCGATATTACCAGAAAGAAAAAGCTGCTTGAGAAACAAAAGGAAGGTAAAAAGCGTATGCGTCAGCTTGGCTCTGTTGAAGTGCCGCAGGATGCATTTATGAGTGTGTTAAAGCTTGATGAATAGGTGTAATATGTATAATTTATTAAAAGAAGCCATTGGCAAGGATGTATCCATAGATACTGATGATAATATTTACGAGGGTCGACTGGTTGCTGTTGAGGGAAGTTTAGCTAAAGTTATTTCCGATGAGAGCACTAAAAAGCTTGAAAGGTCAACTGCTTATTATATCAACCTGCGTTATGTAAATAACATTGAAGTAGTGGAGTATGAAAAGGATATAAATTACTAGGAGTTAAAAAATGTTTGAATATTTAAAAAAATATATCGGTTGGAAGTGCACGTTTAATATTGATACCAATAGTTTATTTTCGCTTACAGGCGAGTTGAAGGAAATTGAAGGTGCTATTGCTGTTATAGAAGATGAAGAGGGCTTTGGCAAAAAGAAAAAGAAAGTAGAAAAAATCGTTAATTTATACGTTGTACAGAGTATAACACCCATTGAAAAGCTAAACAGATATGGCGAATAAGGATTTAGGCTTGTATATTCATGTTCCTTTTTGCAGGAGCAAATGCCCATACTGTGATTTTTATTCAATTAAATATTCCGCTAGTACTGCTGATGATTATAAAAATGCAGTTTTGCGGAATATTTCTGCATATGATGAAGTTTTTGATACAGTTTATTTTGGAGGCGGCACTCCTATTTTGTTGTATAATGAAATTGCTGATATTTTAAAACAAATAAACTTAAAAATTTCTGCTAATGCTGAAATAACTATTGAGGCAAATCCAGAAAGTACAACGAAAGAAGCCCTTGAAATTCTTTATGAATCAGGGGTGAACAGGGTTTCCTTTGGAGTGCAAAGCTTGAATGATGATGAGCTATTGGCTTTGGGCAGGCTGCATAATTCTCAAACAGCAATTAATTCAATAATCGATGCCTGTGAAATAGGGTTTAAAAATATTAGTGCTGATTTAATGCTTGGAATTCCATATCAAAATAGGCAAAGCTTGTATCATTCTATTAACGAACTTGCAAAGCTGCCTATTACGCACATTTCAGCTTATATGCTTAAAATTGAAGAGGGAACAGGATTTTATAAAAATCCTCCTAAACTGCCTGATGAAGATTTTACATCAGATTTATATATACTAACCTGTGATGAACTAGAGAAAAATGGCTTTTTTCAGTATGAGATTAGTAATTTTGCAAAGCGAAGTTTTGAAAGCAAGCATAACTTAAAATACTGGGACAGTGAAGAATATATTGGCATAGGTCCTTCATCACATTCTTTTTACGGTGGAAGGAGATTTGCTGTTTTAAGAAATTTAAGAGAGTTTATAGAAATGCCCTTACAAAATATCTATATAACAGAAGAAAATCCTAAAACCTTTGATGAATGGGCTATGCTGAAACTAAGGCTAAGTAAAGGTATATTATTTGATGAGATAGGACAATTCGGTGTTAATAAGGATGAGCTGATAAATAAGGCGAAAATTATTCCTAAACAGCTTATTAATATTGATGAAACTGGAATTTATCTTACAAAAGAGGGGTTTTTGTTATCAAATAATATTATCGAAAAGCTGATTTTTTAATTACAATTGTTTTACAATTTGCTATAAATGTTGAATTTAGTTTTTCTTTGTGGTATAATAAACGCAAGCGTTTATTATACACTTATGCCCAACGGCTCGTCACCGACTTTGTCGCTGACAACCGCCTTTTGATGGGCAATTATACCATGAAAACGCTGTTTTCACGGTATAACAAACGCAAGCGTTTATTATACTTTTTATGCCCAACGGCTCGTCATCGACTTTGTCGCTGACAATCGCCTTTTGATGGGCAATTATACCATGAAAACGCTGTTTTCACGGTATAACATCATTCGATTTTATTTGAAGGGAATTAAAATAATGAACAGCATAGCTAGTATTAATTCAGCCATTGACGAAATAGAGAAGGTGATAATCGGTAAAAAGGATATCGTAGAAATGTTAATGATAGCACTGCTTTGTGAAGGACATGTGCTTATCGAGGACGTTCCCGGTGTTGGAAAAACTACACTAGCATCAGCTTTAGGAAAATCTACCGGACTTTTTTGCAAAAGGGCACAGTTCACCCCTGATGTAATGGCAAGTGATATTACCGGCTTTACTATGTTTAATAAGGAATTAAATAAGTTTGAGTATCGCTCGGGAATGGTGATGACAAATATCTTGCTGGCTGATGAAATAAACAGAACAACGCCGAAAACTCAATCTGCCTTACTTGAGGCAATGGAGGAAAAGCAAGTTTCTGTTGATGGAACTGTACATAAGCTGCCAAAGCCATTTATGGTTATTGCTACTCAAAATTGTCATGGTTATGTAGGCACCTTTGCTTTGCCGGAGGCACAGCTAGACAGATTCTTTTTTAAGCTTACTATTGGTTATCCTTCATTAGAGGAAGAGCTTAATATAATTATTGACCGTAAAAATCAAAATCCGATTAATAATGTTAATTCTATTTTATCAAAAGAAGAGATTATTTATCATATAGATTCTGTCAAAAACGTTGATGTAGATAGAAATATTTTAAAGTATATTGTAGCTTTAGTATCAAAAACAAGGCAGGACCCAATGATTGAGCTTGGAGCAAGCCCCAGAGCGTCAATTTCTCTTATGAGAGCGGCTCAAGGATATGCCTATATTAAAGGTCGTAGCTATGTTGTACCTGAAGATGTTATAAGAGTTATTTCAGCTGTCTTATCACATAGAATCATTTTATCACAGGAGGCAAAAATTAAAAAAGTTACTATAAATTCTATTCTAAGGAGAATTGTATCCAATGTAACTCCACCATATAGAGGAATGGCTAATGGCTAGATTTAGACTGAATTATTTATTATTAATTTTAATTTCATTTTTACTTAGCTTGGTTTATGAAAGCAGATTATCAAGTGTTTTATTTATTTCACTCGTTATTTTAAGCGTACTTTCCTTTATTGTTTTAATTATAAATTATTTTTTTGTTAGTGTTGATTTTTCAAATAAAAATTACACAATAAACAAAGGGCAGGAGCAGAAAATAATTATAGAAATAAAAAATAAGGGCTTTATGCCTCTGCTTCCTCTTGAGATTATCGGTGAATTGCCTGTAAGCACAGATGGTTTTTTAAAAAAAAGGAAAATTATCACCACCACTCCTCCTTTTAAAAAAACTTATATATCGTTTATGTCTGCTTTTAAATATAGGGGAGTGTATCAATTAAACCTTGATAAAATATATATTTATGATATGCTCAAGCTGTTTAAGCTCTCTAAAAAAATTAATATAAGCAATGATATTATAGTACTGCCTAGAATTATCTCTGTAAATGGAATAAAAGGTGCTATTTCTAATGATAAGGAAATAGAATCCCAATTAATGCAGGGATTTGATAAGTCTGTATTTTCTTCAATTCGTGAATATAGGCAGGGTGATTTATTGCAATCAGTCCACTGGAAATTGTCGGCAAAGCAAGATGAGTTGCTTGTAAAACAATATGCAGAGAGTCTTAGCTGTGATTCTGCTGTTGTTTTTGATTATAGCTGTGATAGCACACTTGGAGAGAGAGCTTTTATTGCCTCCGATGCTGTTGTAGAAACTGTTGTTGCAATTTCCCATGCTATTAGTGCTAAAGGTGATGTTGTAAATCTTTTTTGGGAGGATAGCCAAAACGCAGGGAAATTATCTCAAGGTATTTTGAGTGAGTATAAGGACTTTTACAGTTTTTATCAAGATATGTCTTACTTACCGTTTAAAAAGACAAGCTTAAGTACAGGAGATTTGGTTGATTTATCACAAGTGAAGTATATGAATGCTAAAATTATTTATATAGTTTCTCCTTGGTTTAATAAATCGGATATGGAAAAAGTTTATGATCTTGCACGAGATGGAATAAGTCAGATAAATTATTTTTATATTTACAAAAATGAAAATGATGATGCTTCAACGATAATAAATGAATTGAAAAATATAAATATTTCTCAGCTAAAAACAGATGATTTAAAGCTTACTTTGGATAATTTATTAAAGGGAATAAACCTCAGATGAAAAAACAAAAGAAAATAGCAAAAAGTAAATATTCATATTTAATAGATAATAATTATTTTCAGCTAAAGAAAAAATTTGGCGATGTCATTGCTTTTAAGATGATTATTAGCTTAATTATTTCTTCTAGCTTTATAATGATAGTATTAACTTTATTTAGCATAGATTTTTCGACAGGAATAATCATAGGCTCATCACTTATTTTTACATTGATTTTTTGCTGCTTATTTACTTTTTTAAATAAGGATAAAGTAGCTTTAGGCTTTTTTGCAAGTGTTGTTTTATTTCTTTTATATTTTTATAAAAAGATTCAAATACGTTTATACTTATCGAGCTTTATAATGCACTTTCTAGACAGTAAGTACTTTGACACTGCCGAAAGGGCGGCTATTGAAAAATCTCAGCTTACTGAACTAAATACTGAATATGTGCAGTGTATGAGCATTGTATTATTGTTTTTTGCGTACCTAACAGCCTTTATAGTCGGATATTTTACATATGCAAGAGGTAAGACGCTTTTCCCTTTTATATATTTTTCAATCTTAATTTCGCCGGCTTTTTTATCTTTAAAAGCTGATTTTAACATTTGGTTTGTCCCGCTTGTCGCCTGCTTAATGGGGAATTATTCTACATATTCAATGTATGCGTATTATAATGAATTTAATTTTCCTATAAAAAAGGATGAAAAACAGAACAAAAAACTCGTTATTAAAAAATCAAAAGCACCTTGGTTTAAAAATACTTATGATAAATTAATTAATGCATCAAAATATCAATCAGCTGTTTTTATTGTAGCTATACTTACAGTTATATCCTTAACTTTGTCAGCGTTTATTATGCCTAAGGGCAGCTCAATTAATTATGAAAATCTGTATGAATGGGTTAATAAAAAAGGATGGTCGATTGATAATAATATTTTCAATACAGATTCCGAATTTTTCACAAAATATTTTACTACTAATTATGGCGGGTTTAACAACACTCTTGGGATCTCCTCTCCGTCGAATGGAAATAAAGAGGTTTTAAAGGTTATTACCGATAGCAATAAAGAAACTAAGTATCTTCGTGCTGATATAGGCATTAATTTTTTGGATAATTATTGGACGTCGGCAGGGAATTATAATAATCCCTTTGCTGAAGATTTAGATAAACCATTTTATCCTGAGTTTATTCCTTGTATAGCAAGTAGTTTGCTTGATATGATGACAAATTTTAATGGGAGTAATTTCTTTAAATCAGAAAATGTAAATATTGAATATCTCATGGATACTGATGTAGTTTTTATGCCTACATCAATGGTTGATTTTACAATGTTTAAAAATGAAGATTTAAAGTATAGTGGCGATTCTATTTTAAGGAGCAAGGAAAATCACCTTGAAAGCATTAGTTTTCCTATGATTAATACTGTTTCAGTTGAAACGCCTAATTATTCCGATATATTTGAATATTTATCACAAGTTGATGAAAGTGTTATTCAGGCTGGTTCTTTTTTCTCACCTTATATGAGTGAGGAGCAGATAAGTGCATATTTAGAACAAAAAGAACAGTATGATTTATATGTAAAAAATATGTA
Organism: Clostridiales bacterium; assembly: GCA_012518465.1. Taxonomy (GTDB): domain Bacteria; phylum Bacillota; class Clostridia; order Oscillospirales; family Ruminococcaceae; genus JAAYSD01. Next base: position 42,182 of record JAAYSD010000008.1, on the reverse strand, counting down.
TACCACTGTTCCTGATGAATTTTATTATTTTTTGAATGATTTTTTAAAAGACGAAATTTTTAAAAATGATATTGTATATCCAGATACCATAGATGAAGTTCCAATATTGAAGCTTGAGCAAGCTATTAAGATTAACAATTATTTGAAATACAATTACAAATATTCGCTAGATGCTGTGAATAACATTGAAAATGTTAATCCGATTTATTATTTTCTTAGCGTTTCTAAAGAAGGGCATTGTGCTTTATATGCATCTAGCATGGTGCTTTTGATGAGAACCTTAGGATATCCTGCTAGATATGTGACCGGATTTATTACATCGGGGGAAGGCACGCAAACTTCTGACGGAAAATATGAATATATTTTAAAAGAGAAAAATCTACACGCTTGGGTGGAAGTTTATTTCGATGAGTTAGGCTGGGTATCATTTGACCCCACAGGTTTTTCAAATACTAATGATGAAAATGTTGAATTTACTGAGCAAACCACATCACCACAGACAACTGAAGCCTCAACAGAACAGCCTACTGCACTTACTACAAATGACTCTTCTGTTAGCACGGTCTTTAGTAGCTCACAAGCTGATACTTCACAAGACAGCTCTGATAATAGTGATTCCAAGGATAATAATAAAAATGATTTAGTTATTATCATTATTATCATTGCTTTAGTTTTACTTGTGATGATTGCATTTTTAATTTTTATTATAATGTATTCAAACAAAAGGCATAAGAGCTTGTTTGCTTATTTTTCAAGTAGTAATGATAAAAAGGTTATTTCCCATATGTATTCCGTAATGTATAAGCTTTTGTATTTAGAAGGCTTTAAACCAGAAGATAATGAGCTTCCAGAGGAATTTGCAAAGCGAATGCAGCTGGAGCTATTTGATGAGAGAAAAATTAATAATTTCCACGAAATAATGATGATTTTTATGAAAAATGAATTTTCTTCAAGTAGGATTTCCGATAGCGAATATAAAATTTTATATAATTTTTTGGTAAAGTTGTATTCTGATAACGTTTTAAATAAAAATATTCTTGTGAGAACCTTCTATAAATTAATAATTAAATAGATTTTCATTGAAAAGTAAAATAATTAATGCTATAATATGTTTAATACTTTTAGGGAGGGGTAATATGACTGAAAATGTAAATAAAAAATCAAATGAAATGGAATTCTTTGATGTTGATTCTTTGAGCGGAGAAACAAATAGTTCAACTACTTCAAGCGACAGCACTTCCGAAAGCAGCACATCTAATTGGCAGGAAATTCTAAAAGGACTAGAACAAGCTAATACCAAGACAGAACCTACTGCAAAAAAAGAAAAATCTATAAACGATACACAAAAACCTCATGAGCATAATATTTTAGAAAACAGCTTGCCTAATGATATTGATAAGTATGAAATTAAACCTATAAAACAAACTAATAAAACCTTATCGGTTTTGCTAATAATTTTGTTTATACTTATTTTTATATGTGGTTCTTTAGTGGCTTTACATTTTTTTGATGTAATTAATATTCCTTTTTTAGATAGTCTATTAAATTTTTGAATCAATTTTAATTATTTATTCTTAAAATTATTAGGGATTCTTGTTGTATTACTTGTTAAAAACAATGAAATCTTAAAAATATTAATTTCTTTTTGAAATAAGTTGACAATATTTAATCTTTGTGATAATATAATATAAATAATTAGTGATAGAGGTAGCGAAAAAGATTAGTACCTTTGGAAAACCGCCGGTACGGTAAAGGGAAAGGCAATTTCGCCGAAGGGTATTATTCCGCCGGGGGATAATTCTCTGGTTCATGGCTTAATAGGTTATGGATTGTCATCGATACTGCTTTTGCAGTAGGTATACGGTTGTGTACTATGATGGAGAGCTATCTTTGCTTTTCTCTAGATGCAAACCGGTATAATACCGGTTTTTGTTATATTAAGTCGCTTTGCAAAAAAGATAATAGCAAAGCAAAAAAGAAAGGAAAATCTTATGAGGAAATTTAATGTCGGTATCATTGGTGCAACAGGAATGGTAGGACAACGTTTTGCTATTCTTTTAGAAAATCATCCGTGGTTTAATGTTGTCGTTCTTGCTGCATCACCACGTTCTGCAGGGAAAACCTATAAGGAAGTAGTAGAAAAGAGATGGTGTATGACAAAGCCTATTCCTAAGGCTTTTGAGGATATGATTGTAAGAGATGCAACAGCTAATATTGATGAAATTGCTAAGTCGGTTGATTTTGTGTTCTGTGCAGTTGATATGAAAAAAGATGAAATTAAAGCTTTGGAAGAGAAATACGCAAAGGCTGAAGTTCCTGTAATCTCAAACAATTCAGCACATAGGGGTACCGCTGATGTTCCTATGATTATTCCTGAAATTAATGCTGAGCATGCTGAAATTATTAATGCTCAGAAAAAGCGTTTAGGCACAAAACGTGGTTTTATCGCTGTAAAGTCAAATTGCTCTATACAAAGCTATGTGCCTGCTTTGCATCCTTTACGTGAAAAGTTTGGTATAAAGGATGTTTTGGCTTGCACATATCAAGCAATTTCAGGTGCCGGTAAAACCTTTGAAACATGGCCAGAGATGGTTGATAATCTGATACCATTTATAGGTGGTGAGGAAGAAAAGTCTGAGCAAGAGCCTTTAAAAGTTTGGGGAAAGATTGAGGGAGATAAGATTGTTAATACCGCCTCCCCAAAAATCACGACTCAATGTCTGCGTGTGCCAGTATCCGACGGTCATACAGCAGCAGTGTTTGTAAGATTTGAAAATAAGCCAACTAAGGAAGAAATAATTAAGATTTGGAAGGAATATAAGGGAGAAGCACAAAGCCTTGATTTACCCTCAGCACCAAAGCAGTTTTTAAATTATTTTGAGGAAGATAACTATCCTCAGGCAAAGCTTCACCGTGATTTAGAGGGAGGAATGGCTGTTTCGATAGGACGTTTAAGAGAGGATAGCCAGTACGATTATAAATTTGTATGCCTTTCACACAATACCCTAAGAGGTGCGGCAGGTGGTGCTGTTGAAATGGCCGAATTGCTTGCAGCTAAGGGTTATTTAGATTGATGAAGGGTTATTTCTGAAAGGGAGTTTGTAATGAAAACACCAATTTTTGAGGGTGCGGGCGTTGCCATTGTTACCCCATTTAATGCTGATGGCTCTATAAATTATGAAAAATTTGCCGAGCTTATAGATTTTCAAGTAAAAAATCATACTGATGCAATTATTGTATGTGGCACAACGGGAGAGGCATCAACAACTTCTGATGAAGAGCATCAGGCTTTAATCCGTTTTGCTGTGCAACGTGTAAAGGGCAGAGTGCCTGTAATTGCAGGTACTGGAAGTAACGATACTGAATACGCTACTTATTTGTCTATAAAGGCTAAGGAAGACGGTGCAGATGCTTTATTGCTCGTTACTCCTTATTATAATAAAACCTCGCAGGCAGGGCTTGTGGCACATTTTAAGCATACTGCCGACAGGGTTGATTTGCCAATAATTTTATACAATGTTCCTAGTAGAACGGGTGTATGTATTGCAGTTGATACATACAAGGAGCTATCCGAGCATAAGAATATTGTTGCAGCTAAGGAGGCATCAGGAAATATCAGCCATATTGCTAAGGTTGCAGCTGAAACTGATTTGGTGATATATTCGGGTAATGACGACCAGATTACACCTATTATGTCACTTGGTGCAAAGGGAGTTATTTCAGTTAGCTCAAACTGTATTCCAAAAGAAACACATGATATTGTTGATTTATATTTAAAGGGCAGAGTTAAGGAAAGCTGTGAATTGCAGCTAAAATACTTAGATTTTATGAACAATTTGTTCTGTGATGTAAATCCTATTCCAGTAAAAGAGGCGATGAATCTCATGGGTATGAATGTAGGGGAATGTCGCTTACCATTAGTAGGATTGAGTACTGATAACAAGGAAAAGCTTAAAAACTCCATGAAAAAAATCGGTTTAATATAAAATTAAGGAAGTAGTTTTGATATGATTAAGATAGCTGTTACAGGTGCCTGCGGAAAAATGGGCAGGGTAATTTCAGAAATAGTAAAGGGTAGGGACGATTGCAAGGTTATTGCTGGGATTGATATAGCAGGTGAAGCTTATGATGATTTTCCCGTATATAAAAAGCTCTTTGATATGGATGAAAAACCTGATGTTATAATCGATTATTCGCATAATTCTGCACTTGTAGATTTGCTTACTTATGGTAAAAATTATAATATACCACTCGTAATTGCAACAACGGGTTTTTCAGATGAACAGATTGCTGAAATTCATAAGGCATCTCATCTTATACCTATTTTCTTTACCTTTAATATGTCGCTTGGTATTAATCTTTTGGCTGAGCTTGCTAAAAAGGCTGCCAGTGTACTTGGCAATCAGTTTGATATTGAAATTGTTGAAAAACATCACAATCAAAAGAAAGATGCTCCATCAGGTACGGCTATCATGCTGGCAGAAGCTATAAATGAGGAATTTGACGGAAATAAAAGATATGTTTATGACCGACATAATTCTCATAAGCCGAGGGAAAAAGACGAAATCGGAATGCACGCTATAAGAGGTGGCACGATAGTAGGCGAGCATGATGTAATTTTCGCTGGAAGAGATGAAGTGATTACTTTATCTCATACAGCCCAATCAAGAGAAGTTTTTGCATCTGGTTCAGTAAATGCTGCTGTTTTTATTCAAAACAAGGCAAAAGGACTGTATGCAATGTCAGATTTAATAGGAAAGTAGGGAAGTATTATGATTAAAGTTTTTGAGGATATATCAGTAGTCACTTTTAAATCACTTTCAGCACAAAAGCCCATTGTAAACTTTATTTTAGAAAAGGCAGCTAAAGAGGAAATAAATATTGATATGATTTCACTTTCCGCTTTGGTTTCTGATAAGCTTAGCTTTGGTTTTACTTTTTGCGATGATGATTTGCCAAAGCTGCTTGATGCTTTAAAGGACATTCGCTCACAGTACGATGCTGCTCCTTTAGTAAGCAGTGGAAATTGTAAAATACTTATTAAGACTGATGAAATGCGTGAGCAAGCGGGCTTTGCCTCAAAAGTATTCAGCTTGCTAGCAAAGGTAAATACTGAAATTTTACTTGTAACAACTAGTGACGATGAAATTTCTTTGCTTATTCGTGGCAGTGATTTGACAGATGCTTTAGAAGCTTTGGAAAATCTATAATTAGATATCTTGTATACTTTGTATACAAGAAGATATCTATCGGGAATTTTTCCTATATGTTAAGCACACCACTATATTTTTCACAAACGTGTAAAATATAGTGGTGTTTTTCTAGTTATTTGTATTTAGTTTGAAATCACTACTGCATTAATTTTGCAATAAGGATTTTTTAGCTGGTTTTTTCTTTCCTATAATTATGGAAATAATCGTCACGATTAATTCGGTTAAGACAAAGGAAAGCCATATTCCTGTCATTCCTAAAATCTTAGCCATAATATAAGCAAGAGGTATAATCAGCAAAAATCCTCTTAATACTGATATTATAAAAGCTTTTTTAGGTGAATCAACAGCACTGTAAAACGATGATAGAACAATATTTATACTAGCGAAAATAAATCCGGCAAAGAATATTCTTATCCCTTCCTTAGCTATATTATATAATTCGACACTTTTCTCACTATTGAAAACTGAAATAATCCCATCAGTAAATAAAAGAGAGGCGATATATATTATTATTGAAAATGTAATAGTAGTGAATATTCCCAGCTTTAAAATTCTGCTTAAATCGGTTTTGTTATTTTCTGATTTAGCAGTGCTTGCAAGTGGTTGAATACCTTGACCTATTCCTGAAAAAATAATCAGTGCTACAAGTGATATGTTTGTTATTATTCCATATGCTGCTACGCCTATTACACCATTGATTTTTAATATAATTATATTGAATACTAGCATAACAATTCCTGAGGAAATTTCAGTAATAAAGCTTGAAATTCCAAGCTTGCATATATTGAAAGCATCTTTAATGGATAAAAATTTTCCAGAAAAATGAAAAGTATTTTTCTTTTTAATAAAATGTCTGCTAAGTATAATTAAGCTTATAATTGGAGCTAGGCAGGTAGATATTGCCGCACCAAACATTCCCATTTTTAATATAAAAATAAAAATCAAATCTAAAATTATGTTCGACGTACTGCCAATAATCATAGCTAACATAGGCAGCTTTGGATTATTGTCATTTCTTATAAATGCCTGATATATGCTGTTTAACATAAAAGCAGGTGCAAATATCATAATTGTCTTAATATATTCTTGCGTCATAGGAATAATATAATCTTTTGCACCGAATAAAACTGTTATTTCTCTGGAAAAGAATATTCCCAAAAGCATAAATATAATTCCTATACTTATTCCTAAAAAAATAGTTAGTGTATAGATTTTGTTTGCCTTTTCCTGCTCTTTATTTGTTGAAATAAGCTTATAGACAGTCGCACCACCTATTCCTACCATTAATGAAAGTGCAAATATTAAGCTGTATACAGGTAAAGCAAAATTCAATGCTGTGATTCCGTCAGAATGTAGTGCATAAGACATAAAAAAGGTATCGGATAGTATGTATATTGACATTCCTACCATGCCAAGAACGTTAAAGCTAACGTATTTTATAAATTTTTTTGTTATAGTATTCAAGCTTCCTCCATGAAAAGCAGTTTAAAAAATAAGACAAGCATGACTATTATAGTTTATTATGTGATAAAAGTCAAATATAAAAAAGTAAAAATCATTGGAGAATTTCCAATGATTTTTACTTGAAGGAATTAAATATATAATTTTTACGAAATACTCTTTTGGATAAAATCACTCTTCCATCTGTTTACCAAAATACATAGCTCCGGCTTGTACTAACGCTGTTTGAGTTTGGTCGGCATATTTATGGTTATCAGCTGAAAGCAGCATGATAGCACCACTTACATCACCCTGAGATAGTATTGGCACACATACCAATGCATGCCTATCAACGCCCTCAATCGGATTTAGTTTTGCATCCTTTTCATCTTTATAAATATGTGTTTTTCTTTCCTCCATCAAATCCTCTAAAGATGCGGAAACACGTCGCTCCATAACTTCTTTTTTTTGCATTCCTGCTGCTGCTATAACATGATCTCGATCACATATAATAGCAGGAATACCGCTAACCTTAGCTAACACCTCTGCATATTGTCCGGCATAATTTGATATTTCGCCAACGGGAGAATATTTTTTGAAAATAACTTCTCCATCTACGCTTGTATAAATTTCAAGTGGGTCTCCTTCACGTATTCTCATTGTACGTCTTATTTCCTTTGGGATAACTACACGTCCTAAATCATCGATTCTTCTTACTATACCAGTAGCTTTCATATATATTTCCTTTCATTTTATAATAGGGCAAAAAGCCTTGATACTATTCTATTTTTGTGAGGATAATTTTATATAATTCATCATCATAAAAAATCGAATATAATGGTAAAACAAAATATTTTTACCTTTTATGTAAGTAGTATTTTCAATAATATCTTTTTTATACTAATATAAAATGGTAATTTTCTTTAATAACAAGCATATAATGTACAAACTTATTAGGAGGTTTTCTATGAAAAAAATAACAAGAATTTTTTTAGTTGTTTTTATTTTAAATATATTTATTTTCAAAACAAATATTGTTGCTGAAGAAAATGAAAAATCAAAGCAATCCTCGATTCTTATTGAACAAAGTACTGGGCAGGTTTTATATCAGAATAATGCCTCTGAAAAGGTTCAGGCAGCGTCGCTAAATAAGCTTATGTCGATGCTTTTGTGGGCTGAAGATATAAAGTCAGGGAAATATAGCTTAGATGATATGGTTACAGCTTCAATAAATGCTGAGAATACCAAAGGCTCTAGCATATGGCTTGTTTCAGGAGATACTGTTAGTGTAAAAGAGATTTTAATGGCAGTAACAATTGCTAGTGCTAATGATGCAACAGTTGCATTAGCTGAGTTTTCAGCAGGGAGCGAATCAGAATTTGTAAATAGAATGAACGCTCGTGCCTCAGAGCTTGGTATGAATAATACAAGCTTTAAAAATAGCACTGGAATATCGGCAGAAGGTCAGTATACTACGGCTCATGATATAGCAATTGTCACAAAAGAATTATTTAATCATGATATATATAATGAGTTTTATTTAATTCAGCTGGAATATATAAGAGAAGGTAAAGCACAGCTTGTAAACACAAATAGAATGATTAGAAAATATAAGGGAATAATAGGGGGGAAGTATGGAGAAGATGAGAAATCAGGCTCATGTATCAGTGTTGGTGCGAAAAAGAATGATATGAATCTAATCGCAGTAGTTTTAGGAGCAGGTGATTATGATAAAGCTGAAGAGGAGGCAACAAATCTTTTAAATAAGGGCTTTGAGGAGTTTGAAATATTTAAGCCTGTGATTGATACATCTAAGCTTGTAAATGTTCGTGTTAAAAGAGGTACTAAAAATTCAGTTGGAATAATGGTATCGGGTACAGTATTCAGCATTCTCCCGAAAAGTAGGGAAGAAGATATTGAATATAAATATAGTATAACTGATGAGCTAAAAGCACCAATAAAAAAAGGGCAGCAGGCAGGAACATTGAGGGCGTATTTAGGAGATGAAATAATTTTTCAAAGTCCGATAGTTTGCTCGGAGGATATAGAAGAAATGAATTTTTTTAAAAGCCTAACACTACTGCTTAAATCGTTATTCTATGTATGAATACACAAAAAACATTATTTTTAATAAGTATAACTAGTGAAAGTGCATGAAAAATTAGCATTTCTTTCGTTTGAACATACAAAAGTAAAAATGTATCATAAAATCTCTTGCATTATAGTAAAATTTCAGTTATAATAGAATTACAGAACAAATTGAAGGAGAATGAAATGGCACTTTTATTAAATGACAAGTATATAAAAGAGTTTGTCAATGAGGATGAACTGGAGGGGATTCTCCCCAGTGTAAAAGCTGCTCACGACAGCTTGACAAATCGTGATGGGTTAGGAAATGATTTTTTAGGATGGTTGGATTTACCAACTAATTATGACAAGGAAGAGCTTGAGAGAATTAAAACTTCCGCTAAAAAGATTCAGTCTGATAGCGAGGTGCTTGTAGTAATAGGAATTGGTGGCTCTTATCTCGGAGCTAGGGCTGTTATAGAACTATTAAAGTCTACTTTATATAATTCTATTGCTGCAAATACAAAGAAAACACCACAGATTTTCTTTGCTGGTAATTCTATTAGTCCTACTTATTTAAATGAAGTAATTAGCCTTGTCAAGGATAAGGATTTTTCTGTAAACGTCATCTCAAAATCAGGTACAACCACTGAGCCGGCTTTAGCATTCCGTATATTTAGAGAATTGCTTGAAGAAAAGTATGGCAAGGATGGTGCAAAACAAAGAATATATGCTACAACCGATAAGGCAAGAGGTACTTTAAAAGAGCTTGCTGATAAAGAGGGGTATGAAAGCTTTGTTATTCCTGATGATGTAGGAGGACGTTTTTCTGTTCTTACAGCTGTTGGGTTGCTTCCTATTGCAGTTTCCGGCTGCAATGTAGAAGAATTGCTTAAAGGCGCAAGGCAGGCTCAGCAAGACTTCAGTATTTGCGATTTAGAAAAAAATGCTTGCTATAAATACGCAGCTTATAGAAATATTTTCTATAATAAGGGTAAGTCACTTGAAATGCTGGTAGCCTATGAAAACAGCTTTGTAATGTTTGCTGAATGGTATAAGCAGCTCTTCGGTGAGAGTGAGGGCAAGGATAATAAGGGAATTTTCCCTGTTTCGGCTACATTCTCTACGGATTTACATTCATTAGGTCAATATATTCAGGATGGCAGACGCTTATTGTTTGAGACAGTTGTTCATTTTGGCAAGCCACAAAATGATTATTTTGTAAAAAATGATGAAAATAACCTTGACGGTTTGAACTTTTTATCAAATCAAAATATGAGTATTGTAAATCAAAAGGCTTTTGAGGGTACTATTCTTGCACATAGTGAGGGGGGTGTTCCTAACCTTGTTATTGAAGTCCCTGAAATAAACGAGCATGAAGTAGGCTATATGATTTACTTCTTTGAAAAAGCTTGTGCTGTCAGCGGATATATGCTAGGTGTAAATCCATTTAATCAGCCAGGGGTTGAAAGCTATAAGAAAAATATGTTTGCTCTGCTTGGAAAGCCGGGATATGAGGCAGACAAGGCAAGACTTGAGGAAAGGCTAAAGTAGGATTCTTTAGAATTCTTAAATATACAACAGGAGGTTTATTATGATTAAACTAATTACAGGTAAAGAAGGTTCTGGCAAGACAAAAATTTTAATCGATGCAATTAACAAGGCTGAAGAAATTACTAAGGGTAATGTAGTAGCGATTCAAATAGGCTCCTCTTTAAATTTAAATGTTTCCCACAGAATAAGACTTATCAACATCGAGGACTGGGATATTAATGATTACAATAGTTTTTATGGTTTGATTGCTGGTGTTTTAGCTTCTGATTATGATGTTACACATATTTTTGTTGATGGCATTTTTAGAATTGTAGGAAGAGATTATGAAAAAGTTTCTGAGCTTTTTGATAAAATTGACAAAATTACAGATGATGTCGAAGTTACATTAACTGTTTCTGCTGATGAATCGGAGCTTAATGAAGGTATTCTAAAATTTAAAAAATAAGATAAAAAAGCTCTGTCGATTAAGACAGAGCTTTTTTCTTGTTTTATTGAATTATCCTAATTTCTTTTCAAGAATATCAAGCTGTTCTTTCAGCTCAGCGGGGAGTCTATCACCAAATTTGCTGTAAAATTCGTGAATACCCTTAACTTCTTCTTTCCAAAGGTCGATATCAACTGAAAGCAATTCCTTGATTATATCAACATTGATTTCATCTTCAATACCATTAATATTAATATCTTCAGGCTTTGGCTCATATCCGATAGGAGTTTCAACAGCGTCAGCATTTCCAGCAACACGCTCAATAATCCAGTCAAGAACACGCATATTGTCACCGAATCCTGGCCAGATAAACTTGCCGTTATCATCTGTTCTAAACCAGTTTACATGGAAAATCTTTGGAGCTTTGTCGCCAAGTTTTTCTCCCATTTCAATCCAATGCTTAAAATAATCACCCATGTGATAACCACAGAAGGGAAGCATAGCCATAGGGTCACGACGTACTACACCGACAGCACCAGCAGCAGCTGCTGTTGTTTCAGATGCCATTGTAGAGCCGATAAATACACCATGGTTCCAATCTCTTGCTTGATATACCAGTGGAGCAGTTTTTGCACGGCGTCCGCCGAAAATCATTGCAGAAATAGGCACACCTGCTGGATTATTAAATTCTGCTGAAACGCAAGGACAATTAATAGCAGGAGCAGTAAAGCGGCTGTTTGGATGAGCAAGCTTACCACCGTTTGCAACATAATCAGGGCCGTTTACTTCAGCACCCTTCCATTCAATAGCATTTACTGGAGGGTTTTTGTCAAGGCTTTCCCACCATACTGTCATATCATCTTTATTAATAGCAACATTAGTGAAAATTGTATTTTTCTTTGTGGATTCTAGTGCGTTAAAGTTTGATTTTTCATTAGTACCAGGGGCAACTCCAAAGAAGCCGTTCTCAGGGTTAATAGCATAAAGACGGCCATCAGCACCAGGCTTTAACCATGCAATATCGTCGCCTACTGTCCATACCTTATAGCCTTTATTGCGATATCCTTCAGGAGGAATGAGCATAGCCAAATTTGTTTTTCCACAAGCAGAAGGGAAAGCAGCAGAAACATATGTTGTTTCACCATTTGGCTTTTCAATTCCGAGAATAAGCATATGTTCAGCCATCCAGCCCTCGTTCTTACCTTGGAATGATGCAATACGTAGAGCAAAGCATTTTTTACCTAGTAATACATTTCCACCATAAGCAGAGTTAATAGACCAAATAGTATTATCCTCAGGGAAATGCACGATATAACGATTTTCAGGGTCTACATTAGCTTTTGAGTGCAAGCCTCTAACAAAGTCATTGGAGGTATCTCCGAGGTTTTTAAAAGCATCCTCACCCATTCTTGTCATTATATCCATATTTAAAACAACATAAATAGAGTCAGTTAATTCAATTCCTACTTTAGCTAAGGGTGAGCCGATAGGTCCCATTGAATAAGGGATAACATACATTGTTCTACCCTTCATAGCACCGTCAAATAAGGGGCTAAGCTTTGCGTACATATCCTTGGGATCGGACCAATTATTAGTTGGACCTGCGTCTTCCTTGTTTTTAGTGCAGATAAAGGTTCTATCCTCTACACGTGCAACATCGTTTTCAGCGGTTCTGTGATATAGACATCCGGGAAGTTTTTCTTGATTGAGTTCAATCATTTCACCAGTTGAAATAGCCTCATCACGTAGGGCTTTCAGCTGTTCTTCACTTCCGTCAATCCATACAATTTTGTCGGGTTTTGTAAGTGCAGCACACTCATCAACCCATTTCAGTACATTCTGATTTTTGGTCATTGTTCTGTTTCCTTTCTTGATTTGAACCGATTTTCGATAACTATATCAAACACCGGATTTAAGAAGTAATTTTGTCCTCTTGACAAAATCAACTTCTCCCTTAAATAACATTATATATTATAATTTGCAATACGTCAAGATGAAAATTGCAAAAAACGCATAAAAATTAAAATTTTTATTATATACTTTTAACAAATAATAGAAAACTATACTTTTATACTCTGTTTTTTGTAGTATAAAGAAATAAAACACTGTTTGAAGTTTATTTTATATATAAATATTTAAAAGTACATTTGATAATCAATTAACAATGCAGGAAATAATGAAGCCAACTTGCAATTAGTTTATACTTTATTTACATAATTAATTATATCAAAATAAGTAAGTTACAACAAAGACGCAGCCTCTTTATCAAGTACAAAAGTAACATTTCTGTGCAGCTGCAATACAGAAGCGGGGACTTTTGGCGTAATATTGCCTTGAATTGTAGCTTTGATAATTTCACTTTTTTCCTTACCACTTGCCAGCAATATTATTTTTTTAGCCATCATAATAGATTTTATACCCATTGTGATAGCCATCTTTGGCACTTCTGAAATGTCATTAAAAAAACGACTGTTAGCTTTGATTGTATTTTCGGTGAGTTTTACAGCAAATACGTTTTTATTGAAAATATCACAAGGCTCATTAAAGCCTATATGACCATTTCCACCAATTCCAAGCACCTGCAAATCGATTTCAGCATTAGAAATAAGCTTATCATAACGTTTTGCCTCAGCGTCTGCTTGACCTTCATTGATATTTCCATTAGGAACATTTGTTTTGCTTTTATCAATATCGATATGGTTAAATAAATTATTATCCATAAAATATCGATAGCTTTGCTCGTGATTTTCGGGCAAGCCTATGTATTCATCAAGATTATATGTAGTAATATCTTTAAAGCTGATTTCTCCGTTTTCGTACATTTTTATAAGACTCTGATACATACCTACTGGTGTTCCACCTGTTGCTAGGCCTAGTGATGATGATGGTTTTAGCTTAATTTGTTCGGCTACGATATTTGCTGCTTTAATGCTCATCTCTTCATAATTATCAGCAATAATAATCTTCATAAAACCCTCCTTTTAAAAAATTAACTTTGATTATAAATAGCACAAAATCCCTTTGATGAGATATTTTTATCAACAAAGGGATTGCTTTTTTATACGGGATGAACGCCGTTCTTTTTATCGGCATGAATAGAATCAATGCCTAATTTTTTATCCTTGCGTTTTTCAAAGAATTTAGTAGCAACCTGTCCAAACATTGCGTAGCTTAGAACATCTTCTTCCTGCTCAATCCATTGCTCACATTCTTTTTTCAGTGTTTCAAGCTCAGGCTTTAATAAGTCAGCGGGGCGACATTCAATAGGATTTTCATCTCCGATAATCTTTTTACGGAAATCAGGGTCGATAGGTTCAGGAGTTTTACCATATTCACCTTTTACAAGCCCCTTAAATTCCTTGGTAACAGTCTTGTATCTTTCACCCATTATTACATTAAATACAGCTTGTGTACCTACTATTTGTGATGAAGGAGTAACAAGGGGAGGGAAACCGGCATCGGCACGTACACGAGGAACTTCCTTTAATACTTCCTCAAGCTGATCGCTTTTGCCAGCTTGTTTTAGCTGTGAAACAAGGTTTGACAGCATTCCACCAGGTACTTGATATAGCAATGTATTGGCATCGACACCAAGCATTTTTGGGTCAAGCAAGCCATTGCTGAGATATTTTTGACGAAGAGTATTGAAATAATCACGAACTTCATTAAGCTTTACAAGGTCAAGTCCTGTATCATATTCAGTACCCTGTAATGCAGCAACCATTGACTCAGTAGCAGGGTGGGAAGTACCCAATGCTAGAGGTGATATTGCTGTATCAATAACATCTACCCCAGCCTCAACCGCCTTTAGATGAGCCATTGAAGCAAGACCCGAGGTATAATGTGAGTGCAGTTGAATAGGAATTTTTACAGCACTTTTTAAAGCCTTTACAAGGTCATATGCAACATATGGCTTAATTAGTCCTGCCATATCTTTAATACAGATGCTATCTGCACCTTCATCTTCAAGCTGCTTTGCAAATTCGACAAATTTTTCAGTGCTATGGACAGGGCTAATCGTATATGAAATACAAGCTTGGAAATGTGCACCTTCTTTTTTAGTAGCCTTAATAGCTGTTTTCATATTTCTTATATCGTTTAAAGCATCAAATATTCTGATAATATCAATGCCATTGCTAACACATTTTTGAACAAAATATTCTACAACATCATCAGCATAATGACGATAGCCCAGCATATTTTGACCTCTGAAAAGCATTTGAAGTTTTGAGTTTGGCATCTCTTTACGGAGAATACGCAGTCTTTCCCATGGGTCTTCGTCTAAAAAGCGTAAGCAAGCATCAAAAGTAGCACCGCCCCAACATTCAACAGAATGATAACCTATTTTATCTATTGTGCTAAGGATTGGCAGCATTTCGTCCATTGTCATTCTTGTTGCAATAAGGGATTGATGTGCATCACGCAAAACTGTTTCAGTTATTTTAACCTTTGCCATTTAATATGCTCCTTTCAGCGTTATTCCAAAGTGATAATAACATCGCCGGCACTTATGCTATCACCTTTAGAAACATTTACAGAAGCTATTACACCATCGACTCCTGCTACTATATCATTTTCCATCTTCATAGCCTCAAGAATAGCTACAACAGTACTAGCCTCAACCTTGTCGCCTACCTTTACCTTTACATCAATAATGCTGCCAGGCATAGGTGCATCTATTATTACCGAGCCTGATTGTCCTGATGGCTTACTTTCAGCTGGTGCAGGTGCGGCAGGGGCAGCAGCCTGTGCTTGAACCGGTGCAGGTGCAGCGTTAGTGCTAATAGGTGCAGGTGCAGGAGCTGAGCCATTGCTTTCTTCTACAACAACATCGTAGGTTTTACCATTTACTGTGATATTATATCTTTTCATAAAAATACCCTTTCAATATATATTTATTTACAAATTAGAATATAAAATTAACGTGTTTTTTAGCAGGATTGCAAACCCTCTTACTATCAATAGAATCAAGTGCTTTTATTAATTCGGTCTTAGTTTCTTGTGGTGAAATAACACTGTCTACAAGTCCGTTTTCAGCAGCAGAATAAGCACTTGCATTTTCATTAATATATTTATTAATAAGGTCTTTTTCAGTTTGCTTTGGATTATCAGAATTGCTTATTTCATCTGCATATAAGAAATTAACTGCGGCCTGTGGTGCCATAGCAGCAATAATTGATTGTTCCCAAGCAAATGAAATATCAATTCCTGCATTTTTTCCAGCAAGTGCAATATACGCAGAAGAATAAGCTTTTCCAGTGATTACGCTTATTTTAGCAGTAGTAGCATTAGCATATACTTGTGCAAGTCTTGCACTATCACGGATTGATCCCGAAATTTCAGCTTTTGAGGAAGGCTCAAATCCCTCGGTATCAATAAATGTTATAACAGGCAGGGAAAAAGCATCGGCAAAGCTCACAAGCTTAGCAATTTTCACTGTATCGTCAGCAGTTAGCTTTCCATTTACGCAAACATATGCCACAGTGTGCCAGTCAAGGCTTCCTATTACTGTTTTAGCTGAATCTCCAAAGTCTTTATATAATTCAATACTATTTTCATTTGATGATATTGCATTTATTAATTCAACCCCTGATAGGGAAGAGGTGATTTTTACATCATCGGAATTTTCTTGAGCAGAAATACCACTATCAAGATTATTTTTAGGCAAAATACCCAGCAAAGTTTTTGCTTTTTCAATAGCTTCATCAGAATTTTCAGTTGTTATTGCACTTACACCAGACTTTGCACTGACTTCAGCAGAGCCGGAAAGCTCATTGCTATCTTTTGCTACAAAAGGAGCAGTTAAAAACAGCTCAGCATCCTTTGTCATAATAACAAAGTCGGATAAGGTAGTAATTAAAGCCTGTGCTCCTGCACTTACACCATTTACAATAGAAATTTGAGGCACCACACCTGAAAGCTTTGTAGCCTTAGCTAAAATCTCGCTATAAGCTGATAAAAGCTTTGCACCCTCAATGATTTTTCCACCGTTAGAATTAAAAATTCCTACTATTGGACAACCATTTTTTACAGCAAGCTCATAAGCTTTTTTGATTTTTCTAGCACCCTTTTCGTCCATAGCACCATTATTGTTGTCGCCATCTTGTGCAAAAGCACAAACAATGGTACCGTTTACAAATCCTGTGCCAACACAAACAGGAGTAGGAGAATACTTATCTAGCTCTAAGAAAGTATTTTCATCAAAGAGCTTAAGCAAAAGCTCTCTAGCATTACAAGCGTGAACTGTATGCTGAATGTTTTCTAAAGAATTTTTATCAGACATTTTTCCCTCCGTATATTATATTGCTATACTAGCTTAGTATATATTATTAAAGTTATTGAAAAACGCAATAACTAAAAACGACATTACTATAATTATAACTTATTTTAATAAAAAAAACAAGTGAATTTTAAAGAAAAACAAAAACTTTGTTAATTTTTTTACAAAATAAAAGGGAGTATGCCTCCCTTTATTTCAATTATTTACTTTTACAACCATTACTATCAAAGAAAAATTCAATATCAACTTTACTTTGCTCATGACTAGCTATATTTAGAGCATTAATTGTTTTCAGCTTATCATCACTAAGCTTTGAAAAATCAGCAAAATCTCTATTGTTAATTAATGCAAAATTCATTGCTGCACGTATTGTACCATCAAGAAAAATCTCTTTATTTTTAATAAATCTTATATCGGTGAAAATAATTTCTTCCTGCTCAAGCTTTATTGTGCAGCTAGCAAGTATTTTCAAATTATCTTCCGCCGAAAAGCATATTTCACCATTGTCATTGATGTTTTTCGTAATTTTAATCATTCTTAGTTTTTAATAACCTTCTTAGTCCTCTTAGTTCTTCCGTTGTTAAATCTCTATATTCACCTGGTTTTAACATACCAAGCTTTAAATTTCCTATATGTGTGCGTTTTAGACGAATAATTTCAGCACCAACAGTTTCACACATTTTTCTTATTTGACGATTTCTGCCCTCTTTGATTATAAATTGAAGTACGGTTCTTTCGCTTTCCTCAGCAAGAACATGAATGATACAAGGCAGAGTCTTTTTATCATCAATAAGGACACCAGCCATAAGCTGTGCTATATCCTCTTCAGAAATCTTGCCTTTAATAGTAACTCGATAAGTCTTACTGATTTGACTAGAGGGGTGCATTATTTCATTTGCAAAGGCACCATCATTTGTTAAAAGCAAAAGTCCCTCGCTGATTTTGTCAAGTCTGCCAATAGGATAGACCCTTTCAGAAACACCTTTCATAAGGTCATTAACTGTTTTTCTGCCTCTGTCATCACTCATTGTCGTTACATAACCACGTGGCTTATAGAGAATTATGTAGCGTAAATTTGATTGTGTACTAATATTTTGTCCATCAATACTTATTAAATCTTTGGCGGGGAGAGCTTTGTCGCCCAGCTTTACTGGCCGTCCATTCAGCTTTACACGACCGTCTATCATTAATTGCTCTGCTTTTCTGCGAGAACAATATCCACTATCTGCAATTATTTTTTGAATTCTTATTTTTTCCATATTATCCTATCTAATTCCAATGAATTTTAATATTTTATCCCATATTCCCATTTTATTTTCACTAACGCTTATAGCTTGTGCTGTTTTTATGGGAAATTGAGCAATAATCTTTCCATTTGTAATATATTGTATTGTTCCGATTTCCTTACCTTCATCAAAACCTGCATAAACAAATTTGGGTAAAAGAAGCTTTGTCCTAATTTGTTCCTTATACTGCTTCTGAACGTTTACTTCAAGTGATGTATCAACTGCAATATTAACAAATTCTTGTTCAGCACCAACAACAGGCACGGTTATACTGCTATCACTGAAAATCACCTTAATTTTTTCATATTGTGAAAAGCCAAAATCAAGCATATTTTTATGGTCATTCCAATCATCGGGAGCATTTAAGGTGACAGCAATTAAAGTAATTCCGTTTCTCTTAGCAGCTGAAACAAGGCATCTTCTTGCATTGTCTGTAAAACCAGTTTTTACACCGATAGCACCCTCATAGCTTGATAAAAGCTTATTAGAATTTTTAAGCCAACGAGGTGAAACAGGATTTCCAAATTCTGATTTTAAGCTTTGCTTTGAGCAGATTTCCTTGAAAATTGGGTTTTTCAAGGCATATGCAGTTAATTTAGCTAAATCACTTGCAGTTGTATAATGGTTTTGTGCATCAAGCCCTGTGGCAGTGACAAAATTAGTATCATTTAGCTTTAATTCCTGAGCCTTGTTATTCATCATATCGATAAACTTTCCAATGCTACCGGAAACATTGACAGCAGCTGCGTTTGCAGCGTCATTTCCAGAGGGTAAAAGCATACCTTGAACTAATGCAAGGCGTGTAACGATATCACCCTTTTTCAATCCCATTGAAGTACCTTCAACATTAATGGCATAATCATCTACTGTGAATTTTTTGTCAAGCTCACCGGCTTCAATAGTTAAAATAGCGGACATTATTTTTGTAGTGCTGGCCATAGCACGACGTTCGTTTTCGTTTTTAGCATATAAAATTTCGCTTGTTTCAGCGTTAATTAATATAGCTGATGCCGCACTAATATTACCGGTAAATTGTGAAACCTCATTATCAGTTGTGATAGCACTTTGCTGATATTCTTCACCATTTGCCATAGGCGGATTTTGCATATAGACAAAAATAATTATCGCTATTATAAAAGATAAAACTTTTTTAAAAATATTCATATTCCCCTCCGTTATGCATTAGCTTGTATAATTTTATGCTTTCAGCAGGGGAATAATGCTAGTTTAATTATCCTTTTTTGAGAATATATCCTTTACCTTATTAATAAGCTCAGGCGCACCTGAAATCAAGCTATCAATAGCAGAGGGAGTATCTTGCATATGGAGCATTTTTACTTCTCCGTCTTTTGAAATAACAATGAAAGCCTCAGGTTTGATTGAAATTCCAGCACCAGAGCCGCCTGCAAATAAATTTTTAGGTAGGGAGGAGGGCAAATCAGATCCTCCTGCTACAAAACCAAATGAAACCTTCGATATAGGGATAAGAATAGTCCCATCGGGGGCAGTTATAGGTTCTCCGACGATAGTATTAACATCGACTAGCTCACGAATTTTTTGCATAGCCGTACTCATTAGTCCTTGAATTGGATGTTCAGCCATTTTTTACTTCCTTTCTTGCCTTAGTAGGCACAGCAGTTTTATTAATATTTTTAATATAGTTAATTACAAATGAAATCGCAAGTGCAATTACAGTAAAAACACGAACTTTAACATAAAAATCAACATCATATTTTGTTTTCTTTAAGTCAAAATCAGCATTAACTTCAATCCTGTCAGAATCCGTACTTAAATTCATAGTAGCCGCAACCCAGCCTAAAATATTTCCTATAATCATATTAAACGAACCAAAGCTCATTGCAGTAGAATAAGCGTCACTTCCGCCTACGATAATATTCAGTGCTTTAATTTTAATATGAATTCTTTTAATAAATTTTAATAAAGGATTTTTAGCACTATCGATTATTTCTTTTATCTGATTATATTTCTTTGATAAAAGCTTGAGCTTTTCATCAAAGGAAAGCTTTTTTCCTTTGAAATCATTTTTTTTACTGCTTTCGGTTTTATCAGTTTTATTAGTATTATTATTTTCAAAATGCTTTATTTCTTTTTGAGAAGCTTCAAAGTCTTTGTCATTTACACTATTTGTAATATCCCGATTATCTTTAACTTCCTGATGATTTTGCGATACTATATTTTCTGCTTTTTTCTTTGGTTTTTTGCGTTTTTCTTTCTTTTTCTCTTTTTCATCATTCTGAGGTAATAGCTGAAATGAAAGAAACAAATATTTTAACTTTAGAGTGACATCATCATTTATTTGAATGGAAATAACAATAAATCTGCTGAATAAAAAAATAAAAAACAGCAAAATGCCGATAAAAATTATCCAGCCCATTAAAAACCTCCATAATCATTGATTATCACTAAAGCTTTCCTCATCTAAATCTATCTCAAAAGCCTTTACTTCAGGATTTATTTCATCAAATTCCATTTGATCAGAAACACTAGGAATATCGGGCAGCATACCGATACTGCTTAATCCAAAGCACCTTAAAAAATTATCTGTTGTTGTATAAGCTAGAGGTTTTCCAGGTAAATCCAATCGACCGTATTCCTCAAGCAAGCCTTTCTCTACAAGATTATTTACTACCGAGGAGCTGTCCGTACCTCTTACTTGTTCTATAAAAGCTTTTGTAACGGGCTGATTGTAAGCGACAATCGCTAATACCTCCATTGCTGCATTTGATAAGAGAGTATCTCTTTTAGTTTCAAATGCAGATTTAATAAACTTAGAAAATTCTTCTCTCGTTGCCATTTGAAAGGAATCCTCAAGCGTAAGAATTATTAATGCACTTTTATTTCTTTCATACCTCTCATTGAGAATATATACACACTCAAGAATTTGCTGTGTATTTAGCTTAACTGAATTTGCCAGTTTTGTGATATTGCACGGTTCACCAAGGGCAAACAAAACAGCTTCAACTGAGGCAATATTTTCAGGTGTAATTTCTTTATTCATCTTGCCTCCTTATTATTGACTGATTTTGGCATTAAAATACAAAACGGAATTATCATCTGAAAAAGCAATTCGACCAGCTTTGACAAGCTCCAGCAAGGCTAGAAAGGTAGCGACAGCTTCCGACCGAGAAAGTCCATTATAAAGATGATTAGTAAGTATATTTCCACCGCTTTTAAGCCTTTTTAAAACATATACAACCTGTGTAAATACTGAAACAGTTGGCTTTGGTACAGCTGGCTTTACAGAAGTGGGCGTTTCCTTTTTGATTTTTTTGCCTTTTTCAGCTAATTCTATATATGCTTGAACCAATTCCGATACTAGATGCTGATTTTTATACTCTTTTTCAGGTAAATAGGGCATTGGTGTACGTACGAAAACATCATTTCCTAAAAATATATTACGTAAATTATTTGCTGCAATTTTTGCCTGTGCATATTCTATCAAAGTACCCTCAAGTTCTCTCTTAAGCTCTTCTTTTTCATGCTTAGGTAGCAGTGCAGCTGATTTAATGTAAATAAGCCTTGCTGCCATTTCTAAAAAATCTGAGGTCACTTCAATATCAGCTTCATTCATTCTATCGAGATATAGTAAAAACTGTTCAAGCAAAACCGATATTTCTATATCTGTAATGTCAAGCTTATGCTTTTTTATGAGAGAGAGCATTAAATCAAGAGGCCCTTCATATATTTCCAGTTTAAAGGTTAATTCATCCATCATAGGAAAAATGTCATCCAATCCAAAAGCTGAATTACAAATCCCGATAATAGCGAAACAACAAAGCTTAATATATTTGTAATAATAAGTACCATCAATATTATAAATGAATATCTTTGAATTGACTCATATTTTGCATACATTCTCGGCGGGAGTATAACGAGCATTAGCTTAGAGCCGTCAAGAGGAGGAATGGGAATTAGATTAAACACAGCTAAGAATATATTTATTTGCATAAATAAGCTGACTGCATACATTAACTCACCTTGTTCGGCAGGCAGAAGCTTATATATAATCATGCCGATAAGTGCCATAAGAATATTTGAAAGAGGGCCGGCGAAAGCTACAAGAGCCATACCTCCACGCATTGATATTTTCCTTGTATAATTATTGGGGTTTGTTTCCACAGGCTTTGCCCAACCAAAACCAAATAGCAGCATCATTAATGACCCCATTAAATCCAGATGAGCAAAGGGGTTTAATGTGAGTCTGCCTTGTAAATCAGGTGTCCTGTCACCAAGAATTTTTGCTGCCAATGCGTGGGCAAATTCATGTATGGGAAAAGCAATAAATAAAATAATCATATACATTAAAAATGTAAGCAATAGTTGATTGGTATCTATTGGACCACTAAAAAGCTCTTGTATCATAAAAACCTCAATATCTTTCAATAATAATTAAACGCAAATATATTAGTATTATAACGTATTTACAATAATATTGCAATACCTCGATATGATAATTATCTAAAAATTTGATGTATATATAATATAGAGTGAAATTTAATATTATAAACACAAATTAAAAAAGGGGGAAATCCCCCCTTTTTTAATCCTTATAAACTCCACCTGTAGAGGCATTTGTAACAAGCTTAGCATAACGCTTTAAATAGCCTTCAAGCTTACGTTTTGGTGGATTTACACCTTTTTTCTTACGTTTTTCAATTTCCTCATCACTTACAAGCAGCTGAATACTCCTATTAGGAATATCAATATGAATTTCATCACCAGTTTCTACATAAGCGATAAGTCCACCTTCAATAGCCTCAGGTGACACATGGCCAACAGCTGCACCACGACTAGCACCGCTGAAACGCCCGTCAGTAATAAGTGCAACATCACCATCAAGCCCCTTTCCTGCAATAGCAGCAGTGGGAGCAAGCATCTCAGGCATACCTGGACCACCCTTAGGACCTTCATAACGAACAACAACAACATCTCCTGGGAAAATCATATCGTTCATTATAGCGTCTAGTGCTGCTTGTTCTCCGTCGAACACTTTCGCAATACCTTTAAAATCCATCATTTCAGGCTTAACTGCACCTTGCTTTACAACGCATCCGCCCAAAGCGAGATTTCCTCTGAGTATAGCCAGTCCACCATCTTTTCTTATTGGATTTTCTAAAGTGTGAACAATAGTTCCATCAGGGTTGAATGCATTTTTAATTCTATCAGAAAGCTTTCCAGTAACGGTCATTACATTGGTGTTGATATGATTGTTTTTAGCTAATTCCTTCATAACTGTGGGGATACCACCGACTTCATGCATATCCGTAATAAAAACTTCACTAGCAGGATTAAGCTTTGCTAACTGCGGAGTGTTTTTACTAGTTTTTTCAAAATCTTCCAAAGTTATATCCGCTCCTGCTTCATGCGAAATAGCCAAAAGATGTAATACAGTGTTTGAAGATGCACCAACAGCCATATCAACAGCAAGTGCATTTAGCATATTATCCTTTTTCAAAATGTCCAAAGGACGAATATCTTTTTTCACAAGGTCAAGTATCAGCTCGCCGGTTTCCTTTGCAATTCTTCTCCTAGCTGAATTAACAGCTGGCTCTGTTCCAGCAAAGGGCATTGACATACCAATAGCTTCTGTAAGACAATTCATAGAATTTGCTGTATACATACCCGAGCATGAACCACAGGTAGGACAAGCATTATCCTCGTATTCCTTTATTACATCATCACCGATTTCACCGTTTTTATATTGACCAATAGCTTCATAAATTTCAGAATATCCAACACGCTTTCCTTGTACAACACCGGGATTCATAGGTCCTCCGCTAACGAATACAGATGGAATATTAAGTCTAGCAGCTGCCATTAGCATTGCAGGAACGATTTTATCACAGTTAGGAATAAAAACAGCACCATCAAGCGGGTGAGCAGTAAGCATAATTTCGATACTATCAGCTATAAGCTCTCTTGAAGCTAGCGAGTATCTCATACCCTCGTGATTCATTGCCAAACCGTCGCATACTCCTATTGTAAAAAATTCAAAAGGTACGCCTCCTGCATTTCTAATACCGTCCTTAACGCTTTTAGCAATTTCATGAAGGTGCATATGGCCCGCTACATAGTCATTTGCAGAATTAACAACTGCTATATAAGGTCTTTGCATCTCACTGTCAGTTAATCCTAACGCTTTTAATAAAGCTTTATGCGGTGTACGTTCTACTCCTTTTTTTAAATTATCACTTCTCATTTTTAACTTCCTTTCTTAATAAACAGTGGATTTATTTTTTGCTATGTATTTTTTGTATTTTACCTAATAATGCCGCACCGATTATTCCTGCCGTATTACCAAGCTTACAAAGCGTAATTTTTGTGTTGTTTTTCATGTTTTTTGTATAGATTTCCTTAAAAACTTCTGTTTTTAAGGGAACAAGCAAGGCATCACCTTCATTGCAAACGCCCCCACCTATGCATACAACCTCAGGCTGAAAGATATTTATTACATTAATTATACCACATGAAAGATAGTGGATATATCGTTTAATTAAAGCTTCCGCATACTTATCACCAATTTTCATTGCATTAAAAGCTGTCCTTGCACTAATTTTGCCTTCAATTTGAGAAAGCTTTTTCATTAAAGTTTCAGGATATTGTTCAATAGCATTTTTAGTCATTCTTATCAAAGCTGTTGCTGATGAATAAGCCTCAAAACAACCATTTCTGCCACAAGTACATTTTTCACCATCAATAGAAATAACAGTATGTCCTATTTCTCCACCTGCATCATTATTGCCGCTATAAATATTTCCACCGATAATAATACCTGAGCCTATGCCAGTACCTATTGTAATAATAACAGCATCTTCGCTGCCTTTAGCAGCTCCGGCATAGTATTCTGCCACTGCCGCAGCATTTGCGTCATTATTAACAAAAACAGGTTTATTCAATAGCTTGGACAAATCATCTCCTAAAGGAATATTATTTAAGTTTAAATTATTGGAGTAATGAATAAACCCATCCTTAAACCTAATTGCACCCGGACAACCGACACCTACCCATGAGATTTCGTCACTATTTATTCCAAAATCTGCAATTACATTATCAACGCATATTACAATATCATTTAAAATAGCATTGTAGCCACGTTCCGGTTGAGTTTTAACCTTTGTTTGTGCGACAATATTATAATAGTCATCAATTATCCCACAAGCTATATTCGTCCCACCAATATCAATACCAAGGTAAAAAGCCATAATAACCCCCTACACAATATCTGTAAGAATTATCTCGCTTTCTCCTTTGATTTCATACACATTATTTTCAGCGGGGATAAAACAGCAATCGCCCTTTGTTAAAGTTGTAATATCACCGTTTAAATTTACTTCCACACTGCCATTTATAACAAGCAGTGAGTGAAAGCTTTTATCTGTAATATTTATTTTAGCTTGAGTTTTTATATCAAGTCTATTTACATTGAAGTATTCACACGTACCTAATAATGTCATTTTATATCCGTCAAGCTGCT
Source organism: Clostridiales bacterium (assembly GCA_012518465.1). Lineage (GTDB taxonomy): Bacteria > Bacillota > Clostridia > Oscillospirales > Ruminococcaceae > JAAYSD01. The sequence goes on along the minus strand of JAAYSD010000008.1, from coordinate 16,423 downwards.
CAGCCTCACCAAAAGCACCTATTTTTCTTTTAGGAGGGAAGAGGTTGGTCACCTCAAGTGCTTTATCTATATGAAGCTCTCTGGTTTTTCCATCAGCACCTTTTCTTCCATAATCATATATGCGATAAGTAGTATTTGAATTTTGCTGAATTTCAGCAATAACTATTCCCTTACCAATAGCATGGACAGTTTTTGCATCTATAAAAAATACATCACCTTTTTTTACAGGCACAGAATTTACTACCTCAAGAAGTGTATTATTCTTTATTCTTTTCTCAAATTCCTGCTTAGATATTTCATGCTTAAAGCCATATATAAGCTCTGCTCCCTCGTCACAATCAAGAACAACCCACATTTCTGTTTTACCATATTCACCCTCAACACTCAAGCCATACTCATTATCAGGATGAACTTGAATGGAAAGCCTGTCGCTGGCATCTATCAGTTTAATTAAAATAGGAAATTGCTCAAATTTATCGCAATTACTTCCTAAAGAAGAGGGATTTATGTCTAAGTACTCTTTAAGTGACTTATCCTTATATTCACCTTGTGAAATAATGCTCAGCCCATCTTTATGACAGGAAAGCTCCCATGTTTCTGCCAATTTTTCGGTATCAGAATGTTTATTATAAATTCTTTTCAGCTTATCCCCACCCCAAAGGTAGTCTTTAGTGGCTGGCTTTAGTTTAAGTATTGGCATTTTTCCTCCTTTATAATCCTAAGTTAAAAGGAACGAGTATAACCTTTATCCTATCAACATATCTTTGCTGTGCAAGTTTAACAAAAGAACAGCAAATCCTATCAGGCGATGAACAATCCCTGCAGCTGCCTAAGGTTGAGCATGGAGTTTTCTTATTCAATCTAATGCAATTAGCAGGGGAGGCAATTGATTTTAAACGCTTTTCAGCACATTCCATATCGGGAACAATTTTATTAATACCAACAACTAAAATAACCTGCTTTGGGCCAAATATCATTGCTGATACTCTGTTTCCGTTTCCGTCTATGTTAAAAAGCTCGCCTTTTTCTGTAATGGCATTTGTACTGGCAAGATATGTATCAGAAACAAAAGCCTTCCTATATATTTCATCAACTTCTTCGGGCGTTGATGCTTTTTCACGAGGAAGGAAAATATTCTTCCTATTATTATTTAAAAAATCAATTACTCCTGATTCTATCAAGGACAAAGAGCCACCCGAGGTAATTAGCTTGTCGAATTTTGTCAGCTCATCGACAATACTTATTACGTCCTCTTTCTTTTTTGCATAATAACCCTTCATACCGTTTTTTTCAAGTGACTTGATAACAGTATTTATTTTTATTTCAAAAAACCTTTCATTACAGTTACCCATTTTATGCACTCCCAAAAGTTTCTATCTATTCTATATTAAGCTTTCTATTTGATATAAAGGAGATACGTCGTTATTTTCATCTACTCCATCTATTCCAAAACCAAAAATAGCATAAAAATCATTCCAAAAGCCTTCTAAATCAGTAAGCTCATGCAAATTTTCATCATTTATAGAACCCCAATTTTTACTGATAATTCTCTGTATGCTTTTATCCATTTCCCAATCATCAAGTCTAATTAGACCATTTTCATCAACAAGAGCATTACCATCTTGGAATTTGCTGCTGAAAAGTCGGTAGATTTGCTCAATACAGCCTTCATGTGTACCTTTTTCCTTCATAGTTTTAAATAACAATGAGATATACAAAGGCACAACAGGAATAGCAGCACTAGATTGTGTGACAAGAGCTTTATTAACGGAAACATAAGCCTTTATACCTAAAGAATTATACTTTTCGCTGATAACATCAGCAGTGGTGTAAAGATGGTTTTTAGCCTGTCCAATAGTACCGTCTTTATAAATAGCATGAGTAAGCGTAGGCCCAATATATGAATAAGCAAGTGTAATAGCGTCATTTTCAATTGCATCAGCCTTCACAAGTGCATCAATCCAAGCCTGCCAATCTTCTCCGCCCATTACCTTGATAGTATCTTCTATTTCATCATTAGTAGCGGGATCGATAGTGACTTCTGTAATTTTGTTTGTTTTAAGGTCGATTGATTTACTTGAAAAAGGTCTGCCAATAGGCTTTAAGACAGAAGTATAAGTTTTGTCCTGTGTGACTCTCCTAGGTGATGCCAAAGAATAAATAACAGCATCTACTTTTCCTAAGTCTTTTTTGATTAAATCAATCACTTGCTGCTTTATTTCATCTGAATAAGCGTCACCATTGATTGTTTTTGCATATAAGTTCTCTCCATGTGCAAATTCCTCAAATGCAGCCGTATTATACCAGCCTGCTGAAGCAGTTCTATTTTCACTTGGACTTTTATCAAAAATTACACCAATTGTAGCAGCATTTGAAGAAAAGGCTGATACAATTCTACTTGAAAGCCCATAGCCCATAGAAGAGCCTATTACTAAAACCTTTTTACCAAGCTCAAGTTTTGGTTTTGATTTAACATATTTAATTTGATTTTCAACAGCTTTTTTACATCCCAATGGATGTGCGGTAGTACAGATAAATCCTCTTGACTTTGGTTTGATAATCATCTTTTATTCCTTTCGTTTTTGTTTATCTAATATTAAAATTATTATTATAATTAAAAAGTAATTCTTATAATGTTATTTCCTATAAAGAAGCAATTGTTTTAGACATAAAATATAACAATCTATAATAATTGCTTTCGATTATTATATCATTTTTACAGCTTTTAGTCAACCGTTTTTAGCATAGTAAAAATTATTGATTTTTAAAGAGCAAAAACAAATAGAAAGGCTTAAGGCATAGTATCAATATATTTCATTATTTATTAACAATTGTTAAGCTTGAAAATATATTTAGTGCTTAATAATGTATTAATCCCAGTAAGTTCTATTATTTAAAAAAATATATTATTAAATATCTACATATTCTTTTATCAACTTATGTTGATATTTAATAAAAATTATCGAAATATCACGAAATAGTTGACATTATGTAGATAAAGTGTTAATATAAATGTTAATAAAATGTTAAAATAATTAGTCTATTAAATGGCTAAATAAATTTTGGAGATATTAATATGAAAAATTTATCAATTGCAAAAAAACTTACTTTAAGTTTTGTCGCTATTATTGCATTATTTTCAATACTTTTAGGAATAGTTCTTTTAGTTGGTATGAGATCTGTTTCTAAAAATTTTGAAAACTTTTATAATGGTCCTTACCAGACTGTCTATAATGCCGAAGCTATGAACAAAGCTCTTTATGCTTTAGAAGATAGTGCATTAAAAATGATTACGACAGAGGACAAAAGTCAGGCTGAAGAATTTGAAAATGATTGTAATGAACAAGAAACAATCATAAATGAACACATTGTTGCTCTGCAAAATACTCTTACTTTACAAGAGGATAAGGATAATCTAAATACTCTTGTAGAAGCGTCTGTATATGGTCAAGAAATAAATGCGAAAACTATGGAATTGTACGAACAAGGACAAAAAGATGCTGCTTTGGAAGTGTTTTTTTCGGAATTTGTTGAATCTACTGCGGCTTCAAGGGATCTAGGTATCAAAATTGCTGATTCTGCTAAGGCTATTGCTGAAGAGTATTATAATGATGCCAATGCTGCTAAAACTCAAACCAATATTTTAATTGCAATATTCTCTATTGCAATTCTTGCGTGTGCTATTACTTTAAGCATTTATGTAATAAGAAGCATTACTAGACCTATGAAAATGATAGAAGGAGCAATGGTAAAGCTTTCTGGTGGTGACCTTAATGTAAAGGTAGACTATGTGTCTAAAGATGAATTTGGTATATTAGCAAATAGTGTAAGCGTTATGGTTTTAACTTTAAAAAAATACATAGGCGAAATAGACAGAATTCTTTCAGAAATTGCAAAGGGAAATCTTACCGTTACAACTGAAATTGAATTTGAAGGTGATTTTTCTAAAATTAAAAATTCACTTGGTCATATTGTAGATGAGTTAAACGAAACGTTATATCATATTAATGTAGCAGCAGAACAGGTAAACAGCGGTGCTATTCAGGTTTCTGATGGTGCACAGGCACTTTCCTCAGGTGCAACTGAGCAGGCAAGCTCAGTTGAAGAGCTTTCAGCGTCAATAGAGGAAATTGCAGAGCAGGTTCAAGCTAATGCAGAAAACGCTAAAAAGGCTAATGAATACTCTATGGAGGCTGGAAAAGGCGTTGAAAACGGTAATAAGCTTATGCAGCAAATGCTTTCTGCAATGCAAAGTATAAGTGAATCTTCAGCTAAAATCTCAAATATTATTAAAGTTATTGATGATATTGCATTCCAGACGAATATTCTTGCACTTAATGCCGCTGTTGAGGCTGCAAGAGCAGGTGCTGCAGGTAAAGGATTTGCAGTAGTAGCTGAGGAAGTGAGAAATCTTGCGGCAAAATCAGCAGAAGCAGCAAAGCAAACCACTGAGCTTATTGCAAGCAGCTCTGATACTGTTGTTGTTGGACAAAAGATAGCTGATAAGACAGCAAAAGCACTTGTTGATATAAGTGAAAAAGCACAGCTAGCAGTAGATATTATGAATGAAATTGCTGCAGCATCTGATGAGCAGGCTACTGCTGTTAACCATATCAGAACAGGTGTTGAAGAAATTTCATCAGTAGTACAGATGAATGCAGCAACAGCAGAAGAAAGCTCAGCAGCAAGTGAAGAGCTTTCAGGACAAGCTGCATTATTACATGAAGAGGTTACAAAATTTAAGCTAAAATCCGAATAAACGCTTACAATTAAAAATAAAGCGGAGAGTTTCCAGTGTGTTTGTTGTATTAATAAGAGTCAATAAAAAATTCTACTTAACAAAATTAAACTTTAATATTATAATATAAATAACAAAGGTGCTACTGCGATACGCGGTCAGCCCCAAAAAATTAGATATTATGAAATAACCGTATTCATTTGAGTATGATGGCGGTTATTTCTTTTTGCTTATATGTAAATTATCCACTAAAATTAAAATAATAATTATAGCTAATAAATATTCCATAAGAAAGTATTTTCCGACCGTTCAACGCAAGCTATGACAAGCTCAAATTTGGGAACGGTGGACATGGGATTAAACGCCCTTCGTTTGGGGCAGGATTCCCCCCTACCGTTATGCAATGGCACCAGTTTTAATTATAGCATAAAGTGTAGTTTTTTGTCAAATTTTATTGCAAAATATAATGATTACAAATCGTAAAAGACTGCTGTTTTAATAAAAAATATCTAATCTGAAAGTAGTTTAGTAAATACAGATTAGATATTTTTAAATTTAAAATTTTGGTTCTAAGGGACTTACATAGAATAAAACGAAAAAGAAATGTAGAACACTACCTGCAACAGTAAACAAATGCCAGATAGAATGCATATATTTAACACTTTTCATTTTATAAAAAATGACACCCACAGTATAAGCTATCCCTCCACCAAATAAGTATAGCATAGGCTTTAAACCCATGTTGTCAATAATTGGCTTAATAGCGATCACCACTATCCAGCCCATAGCTATATAAGCTATAATTGAAAAGATTTTGTATTTTTCAATGCTTATAGAATTAAGAACTATTCCTACAATAGCTGCTGCCCATACAATAGCGAAAAGTGTCCATCCCATAGCAGGGTCGTATCTTCTTATAGTACATAAGGTTATAGGTGTGTAAGTACCAGCTATTAAAAAGAATATTGTATCATGGTCGAGAATTCTAAAAACTGCTTTTGCCTTTGCATTTGTTAGCGAATGATATAGAGTTGAACTTGTGTATAATATAATTAGGGAAGCACCAAACACAGAATTTGAAACAACAGACCATACATCACCATAAACAGCACCAAATACTATTAAAATTACACATCCAGCCACTGATAAGAGGCTTCCTACTCCATGCGTAACAGCATTAAATATCTCTTCGCCTAAAGTATATTTTCTATCATGCTTTTTTGCCTTTTTTTTGAACATCAACTATCCTTTCTTTTGCAATCATGATTTTTCATGGTAAACACACTTTTTTACAGTGTTATTTTTATGAGGCAACAAGCATTATAAAAGTAAAATTAACCATTTGCCGCTATTTTATTTAAATCAGCAATACGTATATCAATAATACATTTTGTCGGACAAGCTTTTGCACAGTCGCCACATAGTGTACATTTATTATAATCTATTGTAGCGAAATAGTCAACCACTTTAATAGCATCATATTTACATTTTTTCTCACAAATTTTACAACCAATACACGCATTTTTACATACCTGACGTGCAATTTTACCTACATCCCTATTTTTACAGCGAACATCAATAGCTTGCTCAGCTTTTCTTATGACAATTAAATTTTTAGGGCAGGCACTTACACATTTAGTGCAGGCAACACATTTGTCTTGATTAATAACAGCAATTCCGTTTATAATATCGATTGCATCATATTCACAAACAGCTTTACAATCACCAAACCCATCGCAACCATAATTACAGCTATTCATACCTGAATAATATCGGCTAACTGACGCACAGCTCTGTTCTCCTATAAAGCTGTATTTTTTATTAGTAGCGTCACAATTGCCATTGCATCGCACAAAAGCAACCTCACGTGCAACGCGTTTTACCTCAGAGCCAATTATTTCACTAATTTTAGTAGCTGCCTCACTGCCACCAGGTTTACAAAGATTTGAAAAAGCTTGCCCTGAAGCAACAGCCTTTGCATAATCCTCGCAGCCTGCATATCCACACGCACCACAATTCGCCATAGGTAAAACTTGTAGAATATTATCGACAGTTTCATCGGTTTTTACATAAAATACTTTTGATGCAATTGTTAAAAGCACGCCTGCAAATAATGCAATACCTGCTAAAATCAGTACAGGCACTAAAACTTCATTCATCTTAAACCTCGATTCATCAATTAGATTTAACTAAAAATACCATTTACAACACCTTCAAAGCCGTAAAATGACATTGAAACAATAGATGCTGCTATTAATGTAATAGGCGTTCCTTGAAAAGCCTTAGGAATATCGCATTTTTCAAGCTTTCCTCTTACACCGGCAAATATAAGCATTGCAACTAAAAATCCTAAACCAGCACCAAGAGAATTTACAATTCCCTCTAAAAGTGAATATTCGTTATTAATATTAAGTATTGTAACGCCCAGTACAGCACAGTTAGTAGTTATTAGTGGTAAATATATTCCTAAAGAATTGTATAAGGGAGGAATATATCTTTTTAAAAACATTTCAAGCAGCTGAACTAGCAAAGCTATTACAAGTATGAAAGGAATAACATTCATATATTCCAGTCCAAATCTTACTAAAAATAAATGGTGTATAGGATATGTCATAATTGTAGCTAATATCATAACAGCAGTTACTGCTATGCCCATACCTATTGAGCTTGAAGTCTTTTTTGATACACCTAAAAAGGGGCATATACCAAGAAATTTTTGTAATACGAAGTTTTCTGTTAAAATCCCTGTCAAAAGAATAATAGTAAGATTTTTAGCTATCTCCATTGTTATCGCTCCTTTCAGAAGAGTTTATTCCGCAACCTGCACAATTTCCATTTGCATGGCAAGACTCACAGCCAAAGCTTTCCGGTGGCTTCCTGTTAGCAATTTTATTTACAAGTGCTATTGCTATTCCCATTACAAAAAATCCGCCGGGAGCAGTGATAAAAATATTCATAGGAGAAATAGCCTCAGGCATAATTTTTAAGCCGAATATAGTGCCTGAGCCAAGTATTTCACGCACCGAGCCTATAAATGTCAATGCTAGTGTAAAGCCTAGTCCCATTCCTAAAGCATCCAGTATCGAAGGAATAACCTTGTTTTTACTTGCAAACATTTCAGCACGTGCTAAAATAATGCAATTTACTGTAATTAATGGAAGATATATTCCTAAAGCAGCATAAATCGAAGGAACATATGCCTCTAGCAGAATCGATGCTAAAGTGGTAAATCCAGCGATAGTAACAATATACGCCGGAATCCTTATTGTATCTGAAATAATGTTTTTCAGTAATGAAATAAAAATGTTAGAACAAAGTAAAACAAAAGTAGTAGCTAAACCCATTCCTACACCTGCACTTGCCATTGTAGTAACGCCAAGTGTAGGGCAAGTACCTAAAAGTAGGATTAAGACAGGATTTTCTTTAATTATTCCCTTTGTAAATTCTTTTAGATATCCTTTGTTTTTACCTTTATAATTGGAATTGTTCATTTTACTTACCTCCTACTTTCAGCTTTTTTGCAGTTTCGATAGCTAGATTTACACCGTTTGCTGCACCTTTTGAAGAATATGTAGCACCGGACACAGTATCAATCTGATTTTCAGAAGTAGGATTTTTTGAAACCTCAACAGCACTATCCTTACCTAAAAATTGCTTTAGAAAATCCTCATTGTCGATTTTTGTTCCAATACCTGGAGAATCGCTAATTTGCAGGAATTTAACTCCCTTAACTTTGTTGTTTTCAATACCTACGACCATGCTGATACCATCTTTGTTATAGGCATCAACAGTTAATTGAAAGGCAATCTGATTTTTCTGATTAATAACAAGCTTTTCAATTTCTTTAGGGATTTCCTCAGTATAGCCAAGCTCTGACCAATCGGAAACTATTTTAAAATCCTTATCCTCATATATTTCATTCAAAGCTTCTTGCAAATCTTCTGTAATTATATTAGAGGTATCTACATAAGTAGCATTATGTGCAACTATTAAAAGCGTGCAGATTACAATTGTAATTGTAACCAGTACTAAGGTAGGCTTTATTTTAGACATTTTTTGCCTCCTTTTCTGTACCAAATGGTCTTGGACGAGTCCACTTATCAATATATGGAGTAAGTATATTCATAAGTAATATGGCATAAGAAATTCCTTCAGGAAGATTTCCGTAGCTTCTAATTAAAAAAGTAACTAAGCTGACTCCTAAAGCGAAAATTACCTTTCCTTTTTTGGTAATAGGTGTGGTAGAATAATCAGTAGCCATAAAGAAAGCGCCTAGCATCATTCCACCTGAAAAAAGTTGAAGAAGAATATCTTCTCCTGCAATTAATGAAAGCACAGAATAAGAGCCTAGCATTGTTACAGGTATAACAGGGGAAATAACCTTTGTGAATATTAAAAACAAACCTCCTATAAGTAGAGCGAGTGCTGAAGTTTCTCCTAAAGAGCCAGGGCGATTACCAATAAACATATCAAGATAAGAGGGAAGTTGTTCATTTTCAGCTACTATTGTTGTTGCACCGGCGATTATATCCGTATTATCAGATAAATAGTAAAATGGCTTTACCCAAGTTGTCATAGAAGATGTAAAGGATAATAATAAAATTATTCTTGCTGTTAAGGCTGGATTTGCAAAGTTTTGTCCTATTCCTCCAAACAGCATTTTAACTATTACAATTGCCGCAAAGCTACCGATTACAGCCATATAATAGGGAAGTGTAGCTGGCAAATTAAACGCAAGCATTAGGCCTGTTACAATTGCTGATAAATCCCTTGTTGTATTATCTTTTTTGGTAATTTTATTAAATAAAAATTCAAACAACACACAGCTTGCAATACATATAAAAATCAAGCTTATTGCACGCAGTCCGAAAAATATCCCAGCTGCCACTGCTGAAGGAATTAGCGATATAATAACAAGCAGCATAATTTTTTGAGTACTAATATTTTTATGTATATGAGGTGAAGGTGAAACAATATATTTTTCCAAAATATAAAACTCCTTATAATTATTTTATCAATGCCTTGGCAAGCTGATGCTTTTGTGCAAGCCGCCTGTTTGCAGGACAAACAAAGCTGCAAGCTCCACAATTCATACATAAATCGACACGAAGACTTTTTAATTCTTCAATATCTCTTCTGTCATAGGCGTGTTCTAACTCAGTTGGTAGTAAATTCATTGAGCAAGCATCAACGCAAGCACCACATTTTATACAAGCAGTGGGTTTAATCTCCTTTTCTTGCTTGAATAAAAGTATTGCATTACTTGTTTTAGTGATAATATTTGTAGTATTAAGGGCAGTAATCCCCATCATAGGACCACCTAAAACGATTTTGTCAGGAGTATCAATAAGATCTATATTTTCTAAAATATATTCTAATGAAGTTCCTATTGGCACTAATATATTTACGGGATTTTTTACTGCATTTCCATCGACAGTAAGCCGCCTGTTAATCAAAGGCATACCTGTATTGATATAATCATATACAAAGCTAATTGTAGATGCATTGATGACAAGACAGCCAGTAGTAACAGGGAGCTGTCCAGCCTTTACTCTCCTTTTTGTAACAGAATGAATAATCACTTTTTCAGCACCTTGAGGAAAATTAGTTTTTAGTGCTGAAACATTGATATTCGGAATATCCTTAGTTAGTCGCTTCATATATTCGATAGCCTTAGGCTTATTGCTTTCAATTGCAATAATGCCCTTTTCTATATCAAGATATTTTAAAAACAGCTTTAGCCCTTCAACAACTGATTTACCATTTTCTAAAAACTCACGATAATCGGAAGTAATAAAAGGCTCACACTCAGCACCGTTTACTATGAGAGTATCTACAGGAGTTTTTTCCTTATCATATGTTATTTTAACCGACGTAGGGAATCCGGCACCACCAAGTCCGATTATACCACTCTTTCGAATCGCTTTGACAAAATCATCTTTGTTGTTTATTGTTGGTGCAGAAAGCTCTAGCAAATTTTGCTTTCCGTCAGTATCGATAACAATTGCTTCAACTTGATTTCCATTTGCCAGCAGGATTTTTTCAATACCTGAAACAACGCCTGAAACGCTGGAATGTACAGGTGAAGATACAAAAGCCTCGCTATCGCCTAAAAGCTGACCTACTTTTACCTCATCACCTTTTTTGACACATGGAGTACATGGTGTGCCAATGTGCTGAACCATAGGTATTATTACCTTAGGTGGTATTGGGATATTAATTGTGTTTTTTTCTGCTGAATTTTTATAATGTGGTAAATTAATAGAATTCAGCCTGTCTATAAGTTTGAACAATTTGACCTCCTAATGTGACTTAATCTCTATATTAATATTTTATACCAATGACAATGTATAGTCAATAGCAATTCGCCTAATAACTGTAAAAATGATAAAAATAATAATAGTTATTAATTTAACAAGAAAAACCTATTGTTAAGGTATTAACAAAAAATCCTGCTTACATGGAGTAAACAGAATTTAGGCTGAAGGCAAAGTATTACGAAATTAAATCTGTTTTTTCGGGAATTTATTTCTCGAAAAAACACCACTAAATGTTGCACTTACGTGCAACATTCACACCACCTATGGTGGTGTGCGTGGGGGTGCAATAGGGGTAGCCGGCTCCCCCTATTGAGTTTGCAGACAAAGTCTGCAAACTCAATCCTGCTTACATGAAGTAAACAGGATTTTAAAACTATGTCTAAGGGTTTATAATATTCTTTATTGAATTAATAGAGTTTTCAGAAATATTAAATGCATTATTAGCGTCATATTCACCATTAGGAACGTAATAGACAAATGGTGTAGCTGTTTGACTAAAGGTATTTAGTACAACCTTTTTTCTATACTCATAATCTTCAGTTGTTAAATTAGTATCAGCCGTAGCAACAAGCCTTCTAAAAATTGAATCCATATCAGTTACCTGAATACTTTTAGCTTTACTATTAAATATTTCAGAAATAACGCTGCTTGCAGTACGAATATATTCATAACCACTTTCATCAACTCTAATTTGATTAAGATAATCAAAAAGCTTAGTACCATTTACTATATTATTACCAGCAGGAAGAGTGATTTCTTCTCCCGTATCCGTTGCAGTAAAGGTCTTTTCAAAAGGAACGGTAATAGAGATATTTCCAATTGTATCAAACATATTTACAAATTCAAATTTTCGGGTATTGATGTATTTTTGAATATCTGTTCCTAAAATAGAATTAATAGTTTTTAAAGCTCCGTTGATACCAGAATTTTGATAAGTGGTTGATAAATACCCAGTATCGGTCTTAAGGTCACTTGGCAAAGCGATTATAGTTATTTCATCGCCAACCGCCTTATAATCTACTATAAAAAAGGTATGTGGTATATCATCTTCAGTAGTAGCAATAGTGGCTAAAAATGTGAAATTATGTGTTTCATCTATGTTTAGCTCATCTTGATCAATTTGTTTATTATCATCATCATTTTTGCTATTAGTAATTTTATTAAACAAAAATACAGCAAAAATAAAAATGCCAAGCGTAGCTAAAAAAGCAAACAAATATACATACCAATTACTTTTTCTTTTTTTTGCAGACATATTTCCTCCTTTAGTATCTTGAAAATTAATAAATAAAGTTGTATAATCATATATGAAAATGCTGTTAAAAATTTATTTTAATTAAAAGCAATTTATTATAGCATAGAAATTTTAATAATTCAAGATTTAAGTATGAACTAAAATTGAAAGGCTGAATATGAATACTTATTTAAAAAGAACATGGGCAGAAATTAATTTGGATAATCTAATATTCAATTACAATAATATAAAAGCCTTTTCTAATGGGAAAGAAATTATAGCTGTGGTAAAGGCTAATGCCTATGGACATGGGGATATAACAATTTCCAGAGAATTAATGCAGCTAGGGGTAAGGTATTTTGCGGTATCAAACATATGGGAAGCAAAAAGGCTGAGAAACGCTGATATAAAGGGCGATATTCTTATCTTTAGTTATACTGATTTAACTGATATAAAAAATGATAGCAACTTTATTTTTACAGTAGGAAATGTAGATTATGCAAAACAGTTAAACGAATTAGCATGGTCCTTAAATAGACAGATAAGGGTACATATAAAAATTGATTCAGGAATGAGTAGGGTAGGGGTTAGTTCTAAAAAAGAGCTTGAAGAAATAATGGCTCTAGAATGGCTAAAATGTGAGGGAGCATATACACATTTTGCCGTGGCTGATAGTAAAAATACAGATGATATTGAATTTACTGAAAAGCAGCAAAAAAGATTCTTAAATATAGCAGGGGAGAGTGGCTTGCACTTACACTCACAAAACAGCGGCGGAATTACCTTATATAGTGATTTTATAGGTGATTTTATAAGACCGGGAATTATCTTATATGGACAAAAGCCTTCCTCAAACATAGAATTACCTATTAAAATAAAACCTGTCCTTAAATTAAAGTCGATTATTAGCCAAATAAAAATATATAATGGTGGCGAATTTGTAAGCTATGGAAGAAAATACGAAATTAAGAAAAAGAGTAAAATTGCAGTTATACCAGTAGGATATGCTGATGGCTATCCTAGATTCCTTACTAATAAAGGAGTTGTTTTAATCAATGGGCAGACTGCACCTGTTGTAGGCACTATTTGTATGGATTTAATGATGGTAGATATATCTCATATTGATAATGCTAAAGTAGGTGATGAAGTTTCGCTTTATTCTGATGAAAGTATAAAAACTAGCCTTGATACAATTGCTGATGAAATTGGTACAATAAGCTATGAGCTTTTGTGTGATATAGGTATGCGTGTACCTAGAGTTTTCTACAAAAATAATAATATAATTAATGTTGAACGCTATATTTAAAATATTTAAAATATTTAAATACCGAACGAAATACCTATACTTTTCGCTGTAATAACATGGTCGTCATCAATAGGAACAAATTTTGTTTTGTGTGCAACCTCAGAAAGTGGATTGTGAGATATTTTACCGTTTATTTTTGCAATAGCATTTCCATAATTTCCTTGAGAAATAAGTTGTGCCGCATAAGAGCCGAATTGCGTAGCTAAAATTCTATCATATGCACTTGGCGTTCCCCCACGAAGTATATGACCAGGAATTACTGCACGTGTTTCCAGACCTGTTTTCTTTTGCACTTCCTTCATTATTCTATATGTTACGGTAGTTTCATTATTAAGCTCTCTTTGTTTTTGTCTTTCTTTTTTCTTTAGCTTAGCCTCTTCAACATCAAAAGCACCTTCTGCCACTACAACTATGGAGAATGGCTTGCCTTTATCAGCACGATGCTGACAAGCCTCAATTACTTTATCAATTTTATAAGGTATTTCAGGTATTAAAATCACATCAGCACCACCGGCTATTCCACTGTATAAAGCCAGCCAGCCAGCTTTATTACCCATTATTTCGACAATCATAATTCTACTGTGGCTAGTAGCAGTAGTATGAATACGGTCAATTGCATCGGTAGCTACATCGACAGCTGTGTGAAAGCCAAAGGTTATATCTGTTCCCCATATATCGTTATCAATAGTTTTAGGCAATGAAATTACATTCAATCCCTCTTCAGAAAGAAGATTTGCAGTTTTATGCGTACCATTTCCACCTAAAGCTAGTATACAATCAAACCTTTGCTTTTTATACGTATCCTTCATACATTTGACTTTGTCGATTTTATCATCTTCAATAATTTGCATTTGCTTATAAGGCGTGCGTCTTGTACCTAAAATTGTTCCACCTTGAGTTAAAATACCTGAAAAATCATCAGGCTTCATCCTATTGCAAATATTATGGATAAGGCCATAATAACCGTCATGAATACCGATTATATCAACATTATCCTCGCCGAACTTTTGATAAATGGCTTTTGCAGCTCCTCTTAAAGCCGCATTAAGCCCTGAACAATCTCCACCACTTGTTAAAATTCCTACTTTTAAATTTGCCATAGCTTTTACTCCTTACTTTTATTTTTATCAGTAGCTTTATTTAAGGGATTTTTTTTCATTGCGTCTTGAATTTGCTGATTTACTACATGAGTATAGATTTGTGTTGTATTAAGGTTTTCATGTCCTAAAATTTCTTTTAGCACACGTACGTCAACACCGTTTTGATACATTAGGGTAGCTGCTGTATGCCTTAATTTATGTACTGAAAAGCCAGCTTTGTCCAGTCCTAATTCCTTTAGCATTTCATCAATAATTTGCTCAACTCTTCGATTAGTTATTCTTTTAAATTGCTTGCTGATAAATAATGCATCTGTTTTTTTAAGAGAATTTTTATACTGCTCAGAATTCAATTTAGATATATAAGAATTATACGCATCTTGGCACATTTCATTCAAATAAATAATTCTTTCCTTATTACCTTTTCCAAGCACCTTTACATATGAATTTTGCGGATTTTTCCCATCAATATAAACATCATCTCTGTCAATACCTGTAAGCTCGCTTAATCTCATACCACAATTTAAGAAAAAAATAAGCATACAATAATCACGTTCTTGTCTAAAGGTAAGATTATTTTCACTTTTTTGATTAGGCAGGGAAGCATTTTTTATTAATTCCAAAGCCTGCTCAAGCGTTAAATGTTTTGGCAAAGCTGGTTTTGGCGTCGGCAGCTCTAAATTAGCAAGTGGATTTACCTCGAAAATATTTTTGTTATTAGTGAGATATTTATAAAACTGTCTTAAAGCAACAGCTTTTCTAGCACGTGCCTTTGATTGATTGGACTTTTCTCTATTGATAAATATCAAAAATTCCTGAACATCATGTAAGCCAGCGTTATAAACCAAAGCTTCATCATTATCATGGATTTCGATTTTATCAAAAGGAATTTTCTTTAACTCAGGATTGTTTTCAAGCTTTAAAAATCTGACAAACATTCTCAAATCAGAATAATAGTTTTTAACAGTTAAAGGAGTGCGACCTTTAACAATCTCCATATAAAACAGAAAATCTCTTATAAATGCAGGAGCATTTTTAAAATCAGATAAGCTTTGTTTTTTGTTCATATTTCACCAATGATTCAATTCATGTTTTAAAATTTATATTTTAATGATATCATAAAAATTTGAATAAAACAACTTTTACTAGATTAATTTATTATAAATTTAGCATTATCGAAAGTCAACAACTTTTTATTCATATATCTGAAAATGTATTAATTGACTATCATATTGAAAAACCCTCTCTTCAATTTCGTAAAATATTAATTTTACGAAATTGAATATATAATTTTTACTCTCTCCTTACGCTTATTTTAATACGTTTATCTAATCAAACTATAAAACTATTTTTTATGATATTATATCAAGCTAAAATAAATTTTGCAATATATACTACAATTCAGTTAAAAAAATATTAAATATTCTTACAATTATTAATGTAACCTTGCAATTATAAACAAAATCACTTATAATATAATTTAGATATAAATTTATTTATAAATAAAATGATTAGAGATGATTTAATGAAAATAAAATTAGCTGGTGTTATTGAAGAATCCGTCGTTGATGGCCCAGGAATACGGTTTGTGATATTTACGCAAGGCTGCCCACATAAATGTGTAGGCTGTCATAACCCAGAAACTCACGATTTTGATGGTGGCTTTTCGGCTGACACTGACAAAATATATCAGAAAATATTAAATACACCACTTGTAAAAGGCGTAAC